>CAZOMI010000096.1:0-9280 GCA_964580925.1 uncultured Methyloversatilis sp. | reverse complement strand
GCGAAAGGCGGCCTGAGTTGCAAAAGCGTGTCCAGACAATCGGAGCCGGTACACGCGGCGCCCTGATTTATCCGGCGCAAAGATATCGTTTTTGTTCTTAGGAAACTCAATAGGTAGCGCTTCAACGGATAGTCGACATCGAGCAATGCAGCCACGCCGTCGTTGATGCAGACGCCAATCAGCGAAATCTTCGGCACGCCAAGCGTGGCGCCACTATTGGTCAGCAGGAGCGTCTGGGGCTCGATATAACGACTGCGTTCCTTGCCTTCCAAGGTCAACCCCTCGGGAACGCGGTGCAGATAGTCGGATTCGTCAGCGGTAATCGGGCCAACCGTTATCCATGGAACAGGGCCACCAAAATAACGAGAGTCGCCGGCCGGTCTTGGCGAACCACCACGAACGACATCGGCCAGTTGCTCAATCGACGCCCACACCACCCCTCCGGCAGCTCGGGCAAGCCGGTGGTATCCGGCGCGGCGGGTTCCTAGTATTTGCCCTTGCCTTGCCTCTGGCTGCGGCGGGTGTCGAGGATGCGTTGCAGGAGTTGGGTGCCGGTTTCGAAGCTGCGCCCCTCGCGGCGGGCGAGGTCGGCTTCGGTTTCGACGAGCCGTCCCGCCACCGCCGACTTTAGGACGGCGGCCTTGTAGCGCTTGAGGTTGGCCTTGACGCGCTGGAGGCCGGCGACGGCTTCGTCGAGGCGGGAGAACTGCTTTTCGATTTCGGCGACGACGGCACGCTGTTCGTTGATGTCGGGCAGCGGGATCTGGCTTTGTTCCAAGAAGGCCAGTGGAACGCGCTTCTGGCCTACGGCACCGGTCATGTGGTGCGCAGCCTCGGAACGATAGCGCCCGCTGGAAACGAAGTGATAGACATAGTGCGGATCGACGCCGTCGCGCGGGCGCAAGACGTGAAACTCCGTCGAGCCAAGGCCGATGCCGTTCCGCAGATTGTGCGCAACAGCCATCTTGCCGTTTTCCATACACGGCGTGATTTTGGCGAAAAGGACATCGCCATCACGGAAATGCGTGTAGCCCTTCTTGACTTCCGCATAGCGCCGAACCGTGCTTGCGTCCATACGGCCACTGGCAGCTTCGACAGCGGCCATGGGCACGAAAGAAACCTCGGTGTCGTCGGTCAGCGCACGGCGGTCCGGCTTCGGATTGAGCTCAACTGCTTCTGACAGGGCGAGCACTCTCACGCCACCAACTCCCGATTCAGTTCCTCAATCACCTGCGGCAGCTTCTCTCCGAAAAGCTGATGCACGCGACCGAGGCCGCCTTCCTTGTTGAAGGGTGCGTATTCGAAGTCGTCGAGGTCGATGCCAAGGTTGGCGGCGATGTGGTCGCGGATCATTTCGAGCCAATACAGTTGTTCGGGGGTGAAGGCGTTGCCCTGCTGCGCGATCCAGGCCTTGAAGTTGGCGGTGACGCGCTCGGGGTAGGGCACGAGTTCGTTGTCCTGATGCATGGCGTAGCGCACCAGGCTGACGAGGTCGGTGAGGATGCGCCGGCCAGAGGCGCCTTTCACTCTGGCCTTGTCGAGCGCGGCGTAGGCCTGCCAGAGCTGGCTTTCGGTCCATAGCCGCGGCGGGGCGTGCAGGGTCTCGGCCAGGGCCTTGATGTCTTCGAATTTCAGCGGCGCGCGCACGGGGCGGCTGTAGAGGATTTGCAGGGCGGTGATTTCGTCGCGGTGCTCGGCGATGAAGGCCTCGAAGCTCTGCACGATGCCCTCGGCGCGCTCGCGCGCCTCGGCCGAATACGCGGCTTCGATCACGCGGTCTTGCGTCACGGTATCGATGACCAGCTCCTTCTGCGCCTTGAGGCTGACCAGCAGTTGGCGCAGCGCCGGGTCGGCCAGCGGCTTGACGGCGTTGCGCAGGGCGGCTTCGGCCTGCTGCGGGCTGCGGTCTTCGGCGGGGTTCAGCGCTTCGACGATGGTGCCGGCCAGTTCCTTGAGGCCGAGGCCGTTGGCCGTGGCCAGCACCCTGGCGCGCTCGGGCTCGGTGAGGCTGCGGTCGAGCCGGGCGAGGCGCACGGCGACGCTGGAGAGCACCTCGGGCTCGACGTTGCCGAGGCTCACGGCCTGCAGCAGCGCCTCGAAGGGCACGCTCTTCTTCTGGTCCATGGGCCGGCTGTCGGTCTTGTCGCGCTCGCAGACGCCGACGCAATCGACGATGACGAAGCGGTCCTTGCTGATGTTCTCGCCCGGATTCACGCCGCGCAGATCGGCGTCCTTGATCACACGCACGCCGCGGCCCTTCATCTGCTCGAAGAAGCTGCGGCTCTTGACGCTGCGCATGAACATCACGATTTCGACGGGCTTGATGTCGGTGCCGGTGGCGACCATGTCCACGGTGACGGCGATGCGCGGGTAGTAGCTGGTGCGGAATTCCTTGATCAGTTGCTCGGGCGTCTTGCCGGTGCTGCGGTAGGTGATCTTCTGGGCGAAGTCGTTGCCGCGGCCGAATTCCTCGCGCAGGATCTGGACGATGGCTTCGGCGTGGTTGTCGTCCTTGGCGAAGACCAGGGTCTTGGGCAATTCCGTGCGCTGCGGGAAGAGGTCGCGCTGCCAGTTGTCGCGCAGGGCGCGGGCGATGGTGCGGATCTGGTCGGGCGTCTGCACGCTGCGGTCGAGTTCTTCGGGCGCGTATTCGAAGTCGTCGTCGAGCTGCCAGTCGCGGCGGGCGCGGGTTTCCTTGTCGCGCACTTCCAGCCAGTAGCCGGCCTCGACCTTGCTGCCCGCTTCGGTGACTTCGGTGCGGATGCGATAGACGTCGTAATTGACGTTCACGCCGTCGGCCACGGCCTGCTCGTGGCCGTATTCCATCACCAGGTTCTGGTTGAAGAAGCCGAAGGTCTGCTTGTTGGGCGTGGCGGTGAGGCCGATCAGGTGGGCGTCGAAGTATTCGAGTACCTGGCGCCAGAGCTTGTAGATGGAGCGGTGCGCCTCGTCGGTGACGATGATGTCGAAGGTCTCGATGGGGATGGCCGGGTTGTAGGCGATGGGCTCGGGTTCCTTGAAGAGGCTTTCGATCTCTTCGGTGGAGTGTTCGTCGTCTTCATCGGCCAGCTCGCGGCCCTTGAGCATGGAGTACATGCGCTGGATGGTGCTGATGGTGACGCGCGCCGTGGTGTCGAGGGTGTTGCCGGCGAGGTGCTGGACGATGTATTCCTCGCCGAACTTGTAGTTGTTGTAGGGCGAGACGAATTGGTCGAATTCCTTCTTGGTCTGGCGGCCGAGGTTGGCGCGATCGACCAGGAACAGCACGCGCCGGGCGCCGGCAAACTTGATCAGCCGGTAGATGAAGTTGATGGCGGTGTAGGTCTTGCCGCTGCCCGTGGCCATCTGGATCAGCGCGCGCGGCTTGTTGGCGGCCAGCGACTTTTCCAGGTTGTGGATGGCCTTGACCTGGGCGGGCCAGAGGCCGGCTTCGACCAGCGGCGGCATGGTTTTGAGGCGGGCGAGAAAAGTCGGCGCTGGCTCGGCGGCGTTATGTCCGGTGGCAGTGGCGGTGCCCGCATAGCGCAGCCACTCGGCCAGGGTGTCGGGCTGGTGGAAAGCAAAGATGCCGCGGGCGCGCGGCGCGGGGTCGAGGCCGTTGGTGAAGTGGGTCTCGATGCCGGTGGATTCGTAGAGGAAGGGCAAGGGCCGGCGCCAGGCGGGAAGCGAGGCCGGCAGGCCCTGGGCGTACTTGCCGGACTGGATTTCGACGCCGGTAAGGGTGGCGCCCAACTTCTTGGCCTCGATGACGCCGGCGGCCTTGCCGTCGAGGTAGAGCAGGTAGTCGGCAAAGCCGCAGCCGGATTCGAGCGGGAATTCGCGCAGCGCCACGCCGCGGGCGGCGTGGATGTTGGCCTGGGCGACGTCGAAAACCTGCCAGCCTGCCGCATTCAGCAGGCGGTCAATCTCCTCCCGTGCTTGTTGTTCCGGTTGCGCCACGCTGCAGTCCGAAGCCAGGTCAATGACAACGGCAATCTTAGCATGGCCTGGCACTACCCGGCTACGCTGACGCCTGCCCCGGTATCTCCAGTTTGCGCATCTTTTCCCAGAGGTTCTTGCGGCTGATGCCGAGTTCGCCGGCGGTGTCGGCGATGCGCCAGCCATGGCGGGCGAGGGCCTGCTGGATGTAGCGCCGTTCGCTGTCGGCAAGGTAACTGCCCAGAGTCAGCGAAACGTCGGGGGTGTCGGCACCCTCCTCTTCGAATTTGCCGCACAGCATGTCGACGGTGATGACCTCGGCGTTGCCGAGGATGCGCGCACGTTCGAGGCAATGGCCCAGTTCGCGCACGTTGCCGTGCCAGGGTCGCTCAACCAGTGCCTGTTCTGCAGATGGGTGCAGGCGCGGGGGCGGGCCATCCAGTCGAAAATTTTCGATCAGGCGACTGGCCAGCCAGAGGATGTCTTCCTTGCGCTCGCGCAGCGGCGGAATGTCGATCTGCACGACATGGATGCGGTAATAGAGATCCTCGCGAAACTTGCCCGCCTCGACCATGGCGCGCAGGTCGCGGTGCGTGGCGCAGATCAGGCGGATGTCGATCGGGATCTCCCGCTGGCCGCCGACGCGCACGATGACCCGTTCCTGGATGGCGCGCAGCAGCTTGATCTGCATGCCGAGGGGCATGTCGCCGATTTCGTCGAGGAACAGGGTGCCGCCGGCGGCCTGTTCGAAACAGCCCTTGCGTTCCTTGATGGCGCCGGTGAAGGCGCCTTTTTCGTGGCCGAACAGTTCGGCTTCCATCAGCGATTCGGTGACGGCGCCGCAGTTCACCGCAACGAAAGGCTGGCAGCCGGTGGGGTCGGCATGGCCATGCAGGGCGTGGGCCACCACCTCCTTGCCGACGCCCGATTCGCCGGTGATCAGCACCGAACGCGCCTGGCCGGCAATGCGCGGCAGCATGGCTTCGATGCGGCGCATGGCGCTGGAAATGCCCAGTTGCGGCATGCCAGTCGTCTCGGGAGTGGCGCGCGAACTCAGCAAGCGCACCTTGTCGAGCAGCAGCGGCACGTTGAGCGGCTTGGTCAGATAGTCCTCGGCACCCAGCTTGAGCAGGCGCACGGCCTGGTCGATGGCGCCGTGACCGGTGATGAACAGAAAGGGCGGCAACGTCCGTCCCGACTTCTGCAATTCGGTGAACAGGTCCTCGCCGGACATGTCCGGCAGGCGGATGTCGCTGATGACGAGTTGGTAGCCCTTGTGCAACAGCCCCACCAGGGCAGCGCGTCCGCGCTGGAACCAGTCACAGGCATAGCCTTCCATGTCGAGCCGTTCGATCAGCGCCTCGCCCATGATGACGTCGTCTTCGATAAGGCAGATGGTTGGTTTCACGTTCGGTTTTCCTCGATGTTCGCCGTACCCGCTGCGGGGCATTTCATAGCGCCAGTCCCGAAAAAGGGATTCCCTTCGGTCACGCCGACTTTTGCCGGGTGCGCGGACACCTCCCGCTGCAGGGGCAGGTTGATCAGGAAGCGCACTTCACCATCGCGGCACTCGACGGCGATGCGGCCGCCGAGCTGACTGACAGTCTGGTAGCTCACCCAGAGTCCCAGGCCGTGGCCGCCTTCGCGACCGGACACGAAGGGTTCGAACAGGTGGGCCAGAATCTCCGCGGACGGGGGTTCGCCGGCATTCGCCACGACCAGCGTCAACTGGCTGTCATCCTCGTGCGCTGTCACGCGTACCAGGCCTCCGGACGGCGTGGCCGCGATGGCATTGAGCAGCAGATTGATCAACATCTGGCGGACGAAACCGGACGGCAACGGCAGCGACTCGGCCGTATCGATAGCGAATTCGAGTTGCAGCAATTTCGCGCTAGCCTGCGGTTCGACCAGCGTACGAACGTCCTCGAAATCCCGCCGGTTCAGGGCGCGCGCCTGAGTCCGCGCCTGCACCAGCAAGGCGCCCACGATTTCCGTGATCTGCTGCAGGCCACGTTCGACCAATGCCACGGTGCGGGCGGTCGCCGGGTCGAGCGGGCCACGCTGTTTGAGGGTATCGAGGGCCATCAGCATGCCGCCAAGGGGATTGTTGACCTCGTGGGCAATGCCGGCGGCGAGGCGACCGACTGCCGCCAGGCGTTCGGACTGCATCACTTCACGCTCCAGCGCGGTCTTTTTGCGGATCTCCGCGGCCGCCACGCGATAGGCGTCGAACAGTTGGCCCAGTTCATCGCTGAACGCATACAGCTTCGGGCTGAGATCGGCTGGCGCGCCATGGACGATTTCGCTCATGCCATGCGCCAGTTGCACCAGCGGCTCGGCCATGCGCCGGCCCCAGTACCAGTTGAGCGGCAGCAAAATCGCCAGCACCAGCGCCCCCATGCCGGCGCCGCCCAGGGCAAAGCCATAAAAGCGCGGCAGGAATACATGCTTGGCATGGGTGACGACCAGGGTGCCGAGATGCTCGTCTTTCTCGGCGACGGGAATCGTCACGTACAGATGGTCCGAGCCCGGAAACTCGTAGACGCCGGCGACAGCGGGATTCGCCGCGGCAAGAGCATGCGCCAGCTGCTGGTGGTCGGCGCCGAGGCTGCCCAGTTCCGCCAGCAGCGGCATGCTGCGTGGCGTCGAGGAGACCAGCACCTTCAGGTTGCGGTCGACAACGAAAATCGCCTTGGGCTCCAGCGACTGTTCTGGCCGGTCCTCGTGGAAGGGCGCGCGCACGAGTTCGAAGGCACGCCAGGCGTCGTCATGCAGCAGCACCGGGAACAGGGTATTGGCCAGGGTGTAGCCGAGGCTCTCGGAACTGATGACCAGATCCTGCTTCAGGTGCTCGTAGGCGCGGAACATCAGCCCGCCCGAAACGGCCACGGCGGAAACGACAATCAGCGCGCCGCCCCAGAGCGGAATCTTGTGGCGGAAGCTCAGGTCGAAGAAACGCCGCATCGTCCGCCGTCAATACTCGCCAAAGGCGCGCATCATCGTGACCACGCCGTCATAAAGGCGCCGGTCGCCGGCGATAAAACCGGTCAGGTTGAGCCGTTCCAGCAATTGCCGGCCGGCCGCGTCGTCCTGCATGCCGAACAGGACGCGCTGCATGGCGTTGAAGTCACTGGCCGAAATCGAGCGGTGCGCCGCAAAGGGCGGAAAACCATACTCCGGCGATGCGCCGATGATGCGCGTACTTCCCGTCAGCGCCGGCTTGACCTGCCGCAGCGTATCCCAGACAAAGCTGTCCATGGCCGCGCCATCGGCCATGCCGGCGGCAACGGCCTCGACCGCCTTGCGATGCGACCAGGTGAAAAAGGTTTTGCGAAAGAAAGTGGCCGGATTTTCGCCCAACTGGCGCACCTGGTAACGCGGCACCAGATAGCCGGTGTTGGAATACAGGTCGGAATAGGCGAACGCCCCGCCCTTGAGGTCGGCCATGCTGTTGCGGCGCTGGTCGTCGGCGGCCACCAGCAAGTAGGAACGATAGTAGGGTCGCCCCTGGTTCAACGGGACGGCCAGCAGTCGCACCAGATCCTTGAGATAGAGGAAGGGATAGACGCACAGCCAGGCGAAATCGAGGCGCCCCTGGTGCAACAGATCCATGGATTCGCGGTAGCTGTTGCGCGGGTGAAATTCGACGGCGGCGCCCAGCTTCGCTTCGAGATAGCGGCGCCATTCCGCCATGAGCGCATGCCGGTCATGGACGAAGGCCGGCGTCAGGCCGATGCGGATGGTGCGTTGAGCGCTGACCGCGCTGGCGAACGCGCCCGCCGACCCGAGCGCGAAAGCCGCCGCGCCGGCCTGCAGCAGAGCGCGCCGGCGGCGATTTCCGCAATTACCGTTTGGTAACTTGATGGTCCCCATCGCAAACACCCCCGTTACTGATTGGTAACGCTGATTATAGTCAGCGTCTCTGACTTCTCGGTAAATATTTTCACTATCGCTTGCAAATGAACGGGTTGGCAATTCGCCAACCGCAAGCGCCAGGCATGGCACGCTCCCTGCTTAATCCACTTGAATAACACGGATATCGAGGGCTTTGAGTAAAGCCCGGTTTCAGGAAGTCGGTCAACTCTCGGGGGAATCAAGCGTGTTCATGTCCTGGCGAAAAACCATCGCGGTGCTTGCCGCATTCGTTGCGTGCGTCTGGGGTTTCCAGACTCACGCCGCGGATGCCGTTGCGGCGGACCCCGCAGTCGTCGAAAAAAACCGCAAGGCCAACGAAGCCTGCTTTGCCTGCCACAGCGAATTCGGGTTCAAGAATCCGCCGCGCACCGACATGGACATGAAGAAGCTCGCGGAAACCCTGCATGACCCCAAGGTGTTCGCCGGTTCCAACCATGGCACGATGGACTGCCGTCAGTGTCATGGACAGGGCTACAACGACTATCCGCACTCGGAAACCGGCAAGAACGAAACCAGCCCCTGCTCCGAATGCCACGCCACCAAGGTCGCCCGCCTGGAACCCCAGTATGACGCCTCGGTGCATGCCCGGCTTGAAAGCGTCAAGGCGAAATTCACCTGCGCGACCTGCCACGATCCGCACATCGACCTGGGCGCAACCCTGCTCAAGGATCCGCTCAAGATCGCCGTGCAGGACAACAAGGCCTGCCTCGAATGCCACGACTCGGACGAGGTCTTCGCGAAATACGCCGCGGACGACGAGAAAACCCCGGGCATCAAGAAGAAGCGGCCCAACATCGACACCATCCATGACTGGCTGCCGAACACCAAGCGGCACTGGCAGACGGTGCGCTGCGTCGAATGCCACACGCCCGAGGTGAAAGCCAACCGTCCGCTCTCGCACGAAATCCTCGACAAGGAAAAAGCCGAGAAAAACTGCCTGAGCTGCCATTCCGCGAATAGTTCGCTGAAGACCCGGCTCTACCGCCACCTGGCGAAAGAAGAGCAGGACAGGCTGGGCTTTACCAACAGCATCATCCTCTCCAGTTCCTATGTCATCGGCGCCACCCGCCATCCGCTGCTCGACAAGATCGTCATCGGCCTCGTCGCGCTGACCCTCGGCGGCGTGCTGATCCACGGCGCCATCCGCATCGTCTTCGCCATCCGTCGCAAGGGGAAAAAGCCATGAGCGATCGCATCTACCTTCTGCCTCTGTGGATTCGCGTCTGGCACTGGAGCAACGCGCTGCTGATCATCACCCTGGCCGTCACCGGCATCAGTCTCCACTTCGCCGACCCCAAGCTGCCGCTCGTCGAATTCGCGCTCGCCGCGCGCATCCATGACATCGCCGGGCTCGCCCTGGTGGCGCTCTATGTCTTTTTCGTGGTCGCCAACATCGTCACCGGCAACTGGTGGCAGTACGTGCCCAAGCCGCCCGGCGTGCTGGAGC
>CAZOMI010000095.1:0-9419 GCA_964580925.1 uncultured Methyloversatilis sp. | reverse complement strand
CTACCATTTCTCAAACCGCGAATAGCAAGGCTATTCCCCTACGTGAGTAGTTACGACAAATGATTCACTTCTTAATGCCTTCTTTACCACATGCGACGGACACGCCCCTGGCACGTTGCATGGTGGACTCGGGACTGCAGCATCGCATGTTTTCGGGAAAGCTGCGACTTCGCTACAAATATCGTTTATGGTTAATTCTTGTTGGTTGGCCAACCATTGCACTCTATGGCTTAAGGTTGGCCTTCAAATCATTGACTAGCACGCCGGTACCGCGGGTTATCGTGGTTTATTCTCACATTGAGGTATTGATGGTTAGTGCTGTGCGATTGTTTCTGCGACGCCAGCAGACGAAAATCGTACTTATGGGTTTTATCCTGACGACCCGCCGAGGCCGCTTCCACAATTACTTAAGGGAGAAGTACTTCCGATTTGTTTTTTCGCTAACATCTTTGGTCGTTGTCCATTCACAGACCGAAGCAAAGCGCTATGCTGATCAATTCGAAGGGTGCGGTTCGCGTTTTGTTTTTATCCCTTGGGCTACCCATGTCAATGGGCTCGATGCATTGCGGACTTCGAACGGGCCAAAGGTGGATGGAGATAATGGGTATATCTTGACCGCTGGCCGTTCCGGTCGTGATTATCAAACTCTCTTTGAAGCTTTTAGATCCAGCAATCATCGGGTTCGGGTGGTTTGTGATTACGCTGCTGCCCTTAACGGATGTCGTCCTTCAGCCAATATTGAAGTGTACGATCATTGCTACGGCGAAGCCTATCTAAAGCAACTTTGGAATGCCTACTGTGTAGTTATACCGCTTGCGGTCGATGATATATCTGCTGGTCAAATGGTACTGATACAAGCTATGGCCATGGGAAAGCCGATTGTCATCACTGGCACGACCACTACGGCCGAGTATCTAACAGACGGATACGATGGGCTTTGTGTTCCGGCATGTGATCCAATAGCATTGCGTGAGGCGGTAGACGGGTTATTTAAAGATCAGCGGTTTTCTAAGCGGCTAGGCACCAATGCAGAGATTACCTACAGCAGCCGTTTCAGTATTCCTGTCTTTGTCAGCAGGCTCTTGCAAGAAATAAAGATAATTGACCCGCGTGCAGGGCAAGACGCGTGAAATGCAATAGTCGTTCAATGTAATTAACCTCGGCAGGACATTTTTTGCCCGTCATTTCCTTTGCCGCATAGTTTCCCATTTTGCTTTGACGCGGCGTATTTCGGCCTGTACCGGGTGCAATGTTTTTCTTGCTAACCATAGCCATGATATGATGGATAAGAACAAGGCAAGTGGGACGAACCACAGAAAGTTATTACCTTGATTGACTATTAATGCGAGAAGGAGAGCTGGTGCAGCGGACGGTATTGCCACTATGCTTGCGGAACGAAATACCTGCAGGAAAGTCGCGTTGTTGATTCCAATAATGCGTTTCAGGAACAGATGGGATAACACCGAGTTAAGAATGGCTGAGATGAGCAAGCCCCAACACGCACCCTTTAACCCAAAGGGAAAGATTAGTCCCAGGCTTGCGATCAGGATCGTCTGATTCAGCCATTGCAGTTTATGGCTGATCTTGATGTTCCCGGCCGCGATCAGGGCTTCGGTGGCGAGCGCGTAGGGCAGACGCACGATTGCGGCGACGCAGATGATGTGCGCCAGAGGTACCGAAGCCCCCCATTGAGGTCCATACAGCAGTCGTATGATGCCTTCCGCCGCGATGCCCATGCACAGCAGAAAGGGCCAGCCAACGCCGATCAGCAACTCGACTGCGCGTATGTAGGCTTCGTGAAGCGGCTTGCCGGATCGGACGGCCTCGGAAAAGAATGGCAGACATACCTTGCCGACCGTACTCAGGATGGCACGGCGAAAGATTTCGACGAGCCCGTCGGCCCGGCCGAAATAAGCCACTGACGGCATGTCGAGTACCCGTCCGATGACGGCTTCCGGCGCGCTCTTGCCGAGTTGTCCGAGAAGGTAGATGCCGACCGCATGCTTGCCGAAATGGAAAACCTCCCCGATTCCGGCAAGGGCCGGCCAGCGCGGCAGTTCGACAGGACGGTAGATGAAAGAAACCAGAACAAAAACAACCACACCGGCTAGTGTGGACCAGGCCATGCTCATATAGCTTTGCCCGGCCAATACCGCAACCAGAACGACGACGAGCCCGACAAGGTTCGAATACAGGCCTGCCAGGAACAACGGCCGATAGTTCATGTTGCGCCGATGGTATGCCATGGTGATGGCGCCGAAGGGTATCAGGACGAAGTTCAAGGCCTGCACGCGCATCACGCTGCCAACCCCTGGTTGACTGTAGAAGGCAGCGACGGCATCGCTGGCAAGGAACATGATGGCGGCGATGAACCACGACACCATCAGGTTGACCCCGAAAGCGGCACGGATTCTTCCCGGCGTAAGCTCTTTCGCTTGAATCAGGTATTCGACGACCCCGAAATCGCGAAATGTGCTTGCCAGGGCAGCGAAAACTGCGGCCACCATGAAGATGCCGATTTCGCCGGGGGTGAGCAGGCGGGCGATGACAAGCGAACTCGCCAGCTGGAGCAGCATGCCGACATGGTTGTCGGCAAAGGAGTACCACAGGGAGCGGCGAACAGAACTCAATGGGATCGCCCTGTCGATCGGTCTTGGCTATGCGACGCGGGTGGCGGTTGTGCTTGTCCGCGAGGGGAATGCGTCATCAATCGGCGGATGTTGTCGCCGGAGGTGCGGCTTCGATTGTTTCCGGAGGCGCAGATTGGGGTCTGGGCACGATAAGCGCCGGGTTACCGCCGAGCAGTCGGTACTGCTCCTGAAGCGTTTTCGAACTGGGTGAGATTTCCAGCCCTTCCCGGGCATACTCTTTCGCTTCGCCGCGTCGACCTTTGAAGATCAGGTACTCGATCCAGTGCGAGTAAGCAGGCCAGTAATCGGGTTTGAGTAGCCGCGCTCTGGCAAAGGCTTCGCCAGCGCGTTCCGGACGGTCGAGCATCAGTTCCGCTTCACCGGCACGGGTGAGAATTTCAGGCAACAACAGGAACTCGGGATCTGCCCGATCCAGCACGTATTGGTAGTCCGACAAGACCGCTTGAAGAAGCCCCTTGCGCTGCTGCTTCGATACTCCGTGGCGGTTGGCCCGGTTGAGGTTGATGAGCGCCCAGCAGTAATGGTGCAGGTGCCAGAAATCCTTGCCCAGCATCGATACCCAACGGGGTGCGCGGGGTGATGTATTGTAAACAGCATCGCCATACCCAAAGCCCATGGTATCCGGGCAAAATGTAGGTATCAAAGCCATTTCGGCCTTGGTAATGCTCTTGGGCTTGTTGGCGATAGCCGGGGTTACCATCAGACAGGCCATCAGGACGAGCAACAGGCTGTGAATACGCGGGATCATTGGGTTGGTGTGGCTTCGGGTGGTGAATGCAATTGAATGGGCTTTTCGCAACAGGCGCTTCAATCAAATACCATACAGTGCGACAATTATGCCGCAATTATCGGAAAGCAGCGATATAGCAGCATGGGCGACCAAGGGTTTAGGGGACTACGTTCGGGCGTAATTCACAATCCAGGCAATGGAATGAAATGATGAACAAGAAATTGCTGATTACGGGGGGCGTGTTGCGCCCGAATGGATTCGAACTCGGCGAGGGTAAATATTATGGGTGTGCCCGCTTGCTGCGCCTCGACACGGCGACTCATGCAATCGAAACGTTGATTTCGGTTGATGCCGGCAACGAGAACACCCCCGCTCAACATCCCAATCTGGAGTTCACCGTCGGCGCTGTCGAGAGAGATAGGCTGTGGCTTTCGATGGATACGGAAATACGCTGCTATGCCTATCCCTCGCTGCATCTGGAAAATACCTATTCCCATCCGGCTTTTCACAATATCCACTCGGTCGCGGTGCGCGGCGACCGGCTTTACGTCACCTCGACCGGATTGGACATGGTGGCCGTTCTGAACAAGGACGATGGCAGCATCATCGAGTATATCAATGCCGAAGGCAAACCGACGTGGCATCGATTTTCAGCGGATACCGATTACCGCAAGGTATATTCGACCCGACCCCACGATTGTCATCCAAATTACGTTTTCTGGATTGACGGTGAGCCTTGGGTAACACGCTGTACACAGGAGGATGCGGTCAATTTGCGCGATGTGGCGCAACGCATCGATGTGAGCGGCAAGCGACGTTCGATCAGTGTCCATGACGGTGTGACGCACGACGGCAAAATCTACTTTACGACAGTGGATGGCGCGGTGGTAATCGCCGATGCGGCTCGCCGTACGGTTGAGGATGTGGTGGACTTGTCGGAGCTGCCGGGCTTCGTGGGCCTGCGTGGCTGGTGCCGCGGCTTGTATCTCGATGGGGCGATCGCCTATGTCGGGTTTACCCGTTTGCGGCAGACGAAGCGCCAGGAAAAACTGGCCTGGATCCGTCACCTGCTCGATCGCGGGCGCCCTGTCGAGGAGTGTTCGGTACTGGCAGTCGATCTCGGCAGCCGCAAGATCGTGGCCGACTATCGAATTCCGCTTGGGCTGCTCGATGCCATTTACACCGTGTTGCCGGAACCTTGTGCCGTTTCTGGAGAGGGTGGGTCCTGATGGAGCCGGTCATGCTATCGATGGACAAGCAGGAAGCCGCGAAGCAGGCGGCGCGGGCCTACAGGAGCCTGGATTTGTCCGGGTCACAACTGGCGCATCTGGAATTGCTGATGGCGGGCTATTACGGGCTGTTGCGGGGTTATCCCGACAGCGAGGCTGGCTTGCGGATGTTCCGGCAGTTGCTTGCGGTCGCGCACGGAGGTTTGCCTGTCCCGTCGCTCGCGGTGGAAGAAGCGTTCGGAACGACGGTTAATGCTGGCGAGCGCCTTGCTCTTCGTGATCCGGAGGGCATTCTGCTGGCGATACTCACGGTAAGCGACGTTTGGCGCGGAAGCGAGCCAGCGACCGACCTTGCCGCGCCTGTGGGCGGAACTGTCTCGCATGGGACCAGCACGTTTATCGCCGGGCGTATCGATGGCGTTGAAATGCCGGTTCATTATGATTTCCCGGTATTGCGCCTGACCGCCGACGAGTTGCACAAGCAATATGGGCGTCATGGCTGGCGCCGGATCCTTGCCTGTCAGCCGGCGCGGCTGATTCATCGTGCCGAGGCGGCGCGCATCGCGCATGCCGCTCGCCTGGTTCAGGCAGGTGTGCTTGTGCAGGTGCTGGCGACGGAGGAGCAAACCGTTACGCTTGACCATTACACCCGCGTCCGCTGCATCGAGCATTCCCTTCGCTATCTGTCCGACCGTGGCGCGTTGATGACCCTGTTGCCCATGCCGCCGCTGTCGCACGGCGCCAGCGAGGTCATCTGGCGGGCGATGTTGGCGCACAACGCGGGCGCCACGCATTTGCTGGTCGAACCGGAATGGTGGGGAGAAACGAGTCCGCCCGACCGCGCGCCCGTTCTCACGACGCTGAAGCACATCGGCGTCGAACTGGTTGATTTGCCGCAGTTCGTGCGCGACGCCAATCTCGATGCCTTTCTGCCGTTGATTGGCGACCCGGAGGGCGATGGGGATCGCGCTACCGACAATCTTGTCACGCGGATTCGATCCGGCGCCGATATTCCTGCGTGGGTTTCGTTTCCTGAAATCCTTGCCGAGTTGCGCCGCAGTCACCCGGTGCGGGGGCGTCAGGGTGTCACGGTATTTTTTACCGGACTGTCGGGAGCCGGGAAATCGACCATTGCCCGCGTGCTGCTCGCCAAGTTGCTGGAGATCGGCGAGCGAACCGTCACTTTGCTCGATGGCGATATCGTCCGTAAAAACCTGTCTTCGGAGCTTGGCTTTTCCCGGCAACACCGTGACCTGAATATCCTGCGCATTGGGTTCGTGGCCAGTGAAATCACCAAGCATGGCGGCATTGCCATCTGCGCGCCCATCGCGCCCTATCGCGAGACGCGAAGGCGAGTGCGGCAGATGGTCGAGGGGCTGGGCGGTTTTTTCGAGATCCATGTGGCCACGCCGCTGGAGACATGCGAGACGCGCGACCGCAAAGGGCTGTACGCCAAGGCTCGAGCCGGGCTGATCAAGGAATTCACCGGGATCAGCGATCCTTATGAAACACCGGAACACGCCGAGCTGGTCATCGATACCCGCGACTGCACGCCGCTGGAATCTGCCCAATTGATCATCAACAGATTGCAGAAGGAAGGCTTCCTCTTCGCTTGTCATGAGTCGGGCGAACCATCAATCGATCTTTCTCACTAGATCGCACCGGCCGACGCGGCAATGTGTTCCCTTCCCGCCTGCTCCATGCAAGGTGATTTAATTGTTGACGCGATGAGAACCCATCCCGACTTATCCCGTCGCCGATTGATGGGGGTCATAGCCGCTCTACCGTTATTGCGACCAGGGCTGAGTAGTGCTCAGCCAGAGCGCATGTCGGACCGCGGCATGACTCCTGGCTGGGCGCCAGCCGCGGGTCGCATCGTCAGCATTGGCTACCCACCCGGCAAGCACCCGCGCGGACGAGGCGCGACCCTTGCCGAAATCAGCCCGGCGCATCAATCATGGAACCCGAATGCGCCAAGCCTCTCGCCTTACAACGCCGGGATTGCCTCCTACGGCTGGCACACGAATTACGGTTACTGCGGCTCTTCGTTCAACACGGACACGCGACAGATCGTCATGTATGGAGCCGGGCATTCTTCCATCAACGTCCCAGCACCTTATTGTTTCGACCTGAACGACCTGCGCTGGAAGTGGCTGGACAGGCCTCTGCCGTTTGATGCGTTCAAGTGCATTCTTGACAAGGGGTACTCGCACCCTCCGACGCGCGGGCAGATGGAAGGCTGTTATCCACCTGAACAGTATGATTACGACTGGGGAGACCTGAACGGCAACTGGTCTGGATGGCCCTCCGGTTACGGCAAGGCGGGGAAGATTCAGCCAGTGCCAACGCACACTCGCGCCGGCATGGTTCATCTTCCTGCAAGCGTCATCGGAAACAGCAAAGGCGCATTATTGTTCTGTGGGGCATATACCGGGGTTCTGGCTAACGCCGGGAATTTTGGCGGCCATGTGTTCGATTACGACACGCAGACATGGAGCAGGCTTAGCCAGCGCCCCCCATCCCCATTGGGTAGCCCGGTTTTTGATGGGCAGACACGCAAAGTGGTTTATTTCGGCAACGGCGGAAACACGACGAACATATATCGCGTCCTGGATGTCGATAGGCGAACATGGACCACGCGAAACGCGTCCGCGTCCTGCTTCTACACCACGGACGGTGGCGGGCAATTGCTCCACAAAGCTTCAAGGCTGCATATCGTTCCGGCGCATGTCGATACGAATGGAACATCGTCATGGGATACCAGGGATGGGTGGATCAGGTATCGGTTTTTCGCCACGCCGTTCGATGCGATTGTCGGGACGGGTCACTTTGCATATACCGAACTGACCATCAACGTGGCGTCCTCCTGGCCGATTACGAGTCAGGGCAACAACAGGTATCTCGGCTGGTCGTATTGCCCGGAAGATACGTGCTTGTACATCATCAACGGCGAGAACGGATCGAACAAGTACTGGAAATTGGCCCCGCCAGCAGACACGGTGACACACCACGATTACCTTACCGGCACCTGGACGCTGACGGAACATGCGTTCGTGAGCGGTACCCTGTCATCTCCAGGGGGCAGACCGAGAAGCATGATGTACAACCGCATGCAATGGGATGTCGAAAGCCGATCATTCATCTGGTGGCCGGATTCTATTGATGGCCCTGTCCAGGCGTGGCGGCCATTGAAGCTGTCAGGCAGAGATATTTGACATTGGCTAACCGCAGCGGCATTTTCTCCAGCCAATAACGCAAATGGTGGCGTGTCGAAGAATGCCGGGCCGCACTTCGCTGCCCTGATTTTTCGCCATGCCTACCATGGCCAATGACATTGGCGACTACCAATTCGCCCATTATTCTTGCATTTCTTTTTATGGTTCGGCTTTTGATCGACATACATTGCCAACTGCCGATCTTGCAGCAGCACCATGAGTGAGTGATCCAAGTACCCCAGTCGATGCGAATGCTGTGGGAAGTCGAGGTCGCCAAAATAGTTGACTTCGAGTATCCGTGGCCCGTCCGCGCAAATGGCGATATCCCATCCCGGATTGATGTAACCCGGCAGGGCAAGGGCGGCGTCCAGCGCCAACTTCTTCACTTCATCCCAACAGGGCAGTTGAAATCCGCAATAGCGCAAGGCATCTCTGTTTTGATCGGCCATGGCGGTCCGGTCGGCAACCGTCTGCGAAAACCCGATCCCGTTGATGACCCGCTCGACCACTCCGGTTGTCGGGTCGACAGCTGCGGCCATATTTCCACTCTGGCCATCCCTGAAGTTGTCGCTGTCCTGATTTCCCACATTGATCCGCCATACGACTTTCGTGATTACCGGGCCGCGGCTGGTTAGAAATGTGTGTACGCGCACCCCGGAGATCTTGCGACCGCAGCATGCGGCAATATCGGCATGCGACTCCAGCGGCTCCTGCAACAGCCACCCCAGGCCGGCCGGGTTGGGCAACATTCCCCCCAAGGCTTCCGGCGCCACGATCGATCCGTCGCCCAGTTGAAAACCCGCCCCGGTTGCACGCTCGATCAGAATGTTTCCCCGACCATACGAACCATATGCCGGCTTCATATATACCGGCAGGCTGCCCGGCAATTTCAGATAATCCACCAGCTGACCCAGCGTATCAAGAGTCCGGCAAAAGCCCACGGGCACCTGGCGGCCATAAACCCCGCGCGCTTCCGGAGCGGGCAAACCCAGACCCTTGAAAAGCGCATACATCGTCAGCTTGTCGATACTCAGGATCTTCGAGTAATCGTCGACCAGCAACTCCTCGAGCATGGCCTGGGTCCTGTATCCGCCGAACTGCGCCTTCTCCGCAAAGGTCAGGTCGTTATGAAAAAGGCGGAATTCAAAATATTCGGCAAGGCCAAGCTGCCTTCCGGATAACCGCAAACGCAGGCTCTCGACCAGAAGTTCTGGGATGGAGCGCCGGCTCAGGCGCGCGGCTTTCTTGAAGGACGACATCAACTCAACCAATCTGCGCATGTCCATCTCCTGAAGGCTGAAATGTCGGGGGAAGCTCAGCATTGACGCCACATGTACTGGGCTTCCAAAAATGCGCCAGATCACCCCCCCCCGCACAGGCGATTAATTTTCTTGGCGTTGCAGGGGGCGAATTGAAGCAACTGCACTACCTGAAGGGTCTGTCCCACGCACCCTCGCCACAATTCTGCTGACATCGCTCTGCCCGATAGTATTGAAAGAGCGGGCGCTAATCAAGAAGCAGCATTGTCCAATGGGGTTTGAGTCTGAGCGATGGGTGTGAATCCAACGGGGTTTGAGTCTGAGCAGGTGGCCGG
>CAZOMI010000094.1:0-9981 GCA_964580925.1 uncultured Methyloversatilis sp. | reverse complement strand
CCACCGCATATGGGGTTTTATTAAGTTCTTTCAAGAGTGCAACACTACACTAGCTATCCAGCCGTGTCTCCAGCCACTTCAGCAGGGTTGCATACAGCACGTCTGGCGCAGCCGGCTTGGCGATGAAGTCATCCATGCCGGCAGCCAGACAGGCGCGGCGGTCCTCCTCGAAGGCATTGGCCGAAATGGCCAGGATGGGGGTCGCCTGGTAGCCCGGCAGGGTACGGATGGCACGGGCGGCGTCGAGGCCATCCATTATCGGCATCTGCACGTCCATCAAGATCAGGTCGTAGGGTTCGGCCTGCGCTTGTGCCACCGCTTCGCGGCCGTCTTCGACGGAATCGGCAGCCAGTCCGACCGCATGCAGCAACTCCAGCATTATCTCGCGGTTGATCAGACTGTCCTCCGCCAGCAGCAGCCGTGCGCCACCATGCCGCAGACGCAGCCGATTTTCGATATCCGCTTCAACCGCGGCCGGCACGACGTCCGCCACGGCGCCGCCATGCTGCAAGCGGGCGGTAAACCAGAAGGTGCTGCCCTCGCCTGGCGTGCTCTCCACGCCAGCCGCGCCGCCCATCAGTTGGGCGAGGCGCCGGGTAATGGCCAGACCAAGGCCGGTGCCGCCGTAATGCCGGGTGGTCGAAGTGTCGGCCTGCTCGAAGGCCTGGAATAGCTGGGGTAGCTTGTCGGCGGCAATGCCGATTCCATTGTCCCGCACCTCGAAGCGCAGCAGCAGTTCCTTGCCGTCGTCTTCCAGCAGCCTCGTGCGCAACATGACCTTGCCCCGTGAAGAAAACTTGACAGCATTGCTCGCATAGTTGAGCAGGGCCTGGCGCAGCCGGGTCGGGTCGCCGCGCAGCGCTGCAGGGACGCCCGCGCTATCCACCTCGATGGCCAGCCCCTTGGCACGGGCCGACTCGCCGATCAGGGAGACGATGTTGTCGAGAATGGCGGCGAGATGGAAACTGGTGTTTTCCAGCCTAACCCGACCGGCCTCGATCTTCGAAAGATCGAGAATGTCGTTGATGATGGCCAGCAGGTGCCGCCCCGCGCCATCGATCTTTTCCAGCCGCTGAGACTGCTCGGGAGTGGCACCGGCACGGCGCATCAGGAGGGTGAGGCCGATGATGCCATTCATCGGCGTGCGGATTTCGTGACTCATGTTGGCGAGGAAGGCACTCTTGGCCCGGTTGGCTGCCTCGGCGCGCCCCTGAGCTTCGGTCAGTTGCACGGTGCGCAGCTCGACCAACTGTTCGAGATGGTTGCGGTATTGCTTCAGTTCTTCTTCAAGGGTCTTTCTTTCCGTGATGTCCTGGATGAATCCCGACAGCTTCTCCGGCAGACCGTCCTTGCCAGGGATCGGCCGTCCGCGACATTCGATCCAGCGTTCCACGCCGTCATTGAGTCGGTGCACGCGATATTCGATGTGGTGTTCCACGCCGGTGGCCAAAGAGTGTTGCAGCGATTCAAGGACGGCAGGGCAGTCACTCGCATGGACAATTTCGCAGAACTTCTCCGGTCCGGGCTGGAATGCGGCGGGCAGTCCCAGGATCCGATAAATTTCCGGCGACCAGATGACGCTCTTGCCATCCCGCCACAACTCCCAGTAGCCGATGCGGGCGTAATCCTGGGCTGCCTGCAATCGCGCCTCGCTCGCGCGCAACTCATCCTCGGCTCGTTTGAGATCGGTGACGTCGCGCGCCATACCAAACATGCCGATCACCTTGCCGCTGCTGTCGTGCATCGGCCCCTTGGTCGTCAGGTAGCTGCGCGGACCGGCGGCGGTGACCAGATCTTCCTGGAAGGTCATGACCCGGTCCTCCGCCATGACCCGGCGGCTATCGGCGATCAGTGTTCTGGCTAATTCGGGGGGGAACAGGGCCATTTCGTCCCGGCCGAGGGCATCTTCCGGCCTAACCCCGGTCAGGCGCGCCGCGGCCCGGTTGAAGACGATGAAGCGATCTTCAATGTCCTTGGCGAATATCGCATCGGTGGAACTCGTGGTAAGGGCATCGAGCAGTTGCAGGGCGCGCAACTTTTCAGCCTGCGCTTGCCGGGTTGTTTCGACCTGCCGGAGGGCGCGGTGGAGCAGTTCTGCCAGCACGCTGACGAGCAGGCCGTTGGCGATCAGAACACCCCACTGGAAGATGTCGTGGCCGCTTTCAATGCTAAACGTTCCGACCGGCGGGATGAACCAGGCCGCCACGAACGCAGCAAGGAATGTTGAAACCAGCCCGGGACCGAGACCCCCCAGTAATGAACCGAGCAAAATGGGAAATACCAGCAGGATCAGCAGTGGCCGGTCGCCAAAGGAGGGCGCCAACTGCAGCCGGGCCATCAGCATCGCCACAGTAAAGACCACTGCCACGACATAAACCAGCCAGCGCGGCAATCCCAGAACAAACCTCCACACCTGCCCGGCAGCAGATGGCCTGTGTATATCTGATGTCATATGACGTTTTTCATATGGTTCATGGCCGGACAGTATCACAACAGTGGGCAACAATAGCAACAAATGCATCCATCACGATGTGTGCCAGGGGTTGGGCACTTCGCTTGTACGCGGCTTGGGATGAAAATGGGCGACCAATTAGTGGACATGACGCCATTGTCCGCAACGTGTTATACCGACAGGCATTGCATAATCTGTAAATGGGAGTTGTCATGCGTCGTACCGTCACCCTCGTTCTTACCATGCTGGCCCTCTCACCCTTTGCCCGGGCTGCCGAGGTTCAGGTCGCGGTCGCGGCCAACTTCGCCGCCCCGATGAAGCGCATTGCCGCGGAGTTCGCGAAGGCCACCGGACACCGGGCGCTGCTCGCATTTGGCGCTTCGGGAAAGTTCTACGCGCAGATCAGGAACGGCGCGCCGTTTCATGTGCTGCTGTCGGCGGATGCGGCTGTGCCGGCAAGACTGGAACATGACGGCCTGGCGGTTGCCGGCAGCCGCTTCACCTACGCCGTCGGCACGCTGGTGCTGTGGTCGGCACGGCCGGGATTGGTCGATGACCAGGGCGCGGTGCTGGCGCGCGGCGACTTCAGGCACCTCGCGGTGGCCAACCCGAAGCTGGCGCCCTATGGCGCGGCAGCGCTGGAAACCCTCGAACACTTGAAGCTGAGCAGCACGCTGAAACCCAAATTTGTGTACGGCGAGAACATCGCCCAGACATACCATTTTGTCGCCTCGGGGAATGCCGAACTCGGCTTTGTCGCTCTCTCGCAGGTGATGCAGGACGGCCGGCTCACCGGCGGCTCGGCATGGATCGTGCCGGCCGGCATGCATCAGCCGATCCGCCAGGATGCGGTACTGTTACTGCCCGGCCGCGACAATCCCGCCGCCACCGCCCTGCTGCGCTTTCTGCGCGAACCCGCAACGCAGGCACTCATCCAGTCCTACGGCTACCGGGAGTAACACCCGCCCCCCTTTGTGCGCCGTTGGCGCATCCCTCGCCTTGCTCGGGACCGCTGCTGCGCAGCGTCCTGCGGCCTGCGGCCTGGTGCCCCCCTCGCGGGGGGTTCTTAACAGTTCGCTGCGCTCATTTGTTACGGGGAGCGCCAGTTCATGCCTGGGAGCGGATTGCGGCTGACGCAGCGTGCCATCTCGCCTTGGGGCGCCCGGCGGCGAGACTGCCGGGTTTGTCTTTCTCCCCTCGCCCCTTGCGGAGAGGGGCCGGGGGAGAGGGGTTGCCACAGAAGGCCCTTCTCCCGCTTGCGGGAGAAGGGTAGCCCGGCGCAACCGTCGGGGATATTCACGTTAATATCCGCGCCTGCCATGTCCGATGCCGCCAACCTCACCGCCATCCTGCTGACCGTCAAGCTCGCCACGGTCGTCACCATTCTGCTGCTGCTGATCGGCACCCCGATTGCGTGGTGGCTGGCCCATACCCGTTCCTGGCTGAAACCGCCGATCGAGGCGATTGTCGCCCTGCCGATCGTGCTGCCGCCTTCCGTGCTGGGCTTCTACCTGCTGGTGGCGATGGGCCCCAATGGCCCGGTCGGCCAACTCACCCAGTCGCTGGGCCTGGGCACCCTGCCCTTCACTTTCACCGGACTGGTGGTGGCTTCGCTGTTCTATTCCCTGCCCTTCGTCGTGCAGCCGATCCAGAATGCCTTCGCCGCCATCAACCCCGGTCTGCTGGAGGCAGCCGCCACGCTGCGGGCAAGCCCCTGGGATCGTTTTTTCACCGTGGCCCTGCCCCTGGCGCGGCCCGGCTTCATCACCGCGACCGTGCTCGGCTTTGCCCACACGGTCGGCGAATTCGGCGTGGTGCTGATGGTCGGCGGCAACATCCCCGGTCAGACGCGCGTGGTGTCGGTGCAGATCTACGATCATGTCGAGGCAATGGAGTATGGCCTGGCGCATGAACTCGCACTGCTACTGCTGGGTTTTTCCTTCGTGACCCTGCTGGTGCTGTATGCCTTCAATCGGCGCGTAGTGGCGTTCGGTTCGTGAACGACTCGTTGAACAAACTGGCTGCGCGCTTCCGCCACAGTTATCCGGCCTTCAGCCTGGATGTCGATGTGCGCCTGCCGATGCGCGGGGTGACGGCTTTGTTCGGCCCTTCCGGTTCGGGCAAAACCACCCTGCTGCGGCTGATCGCCGGACTGGAACGGGCGACGGCGGGACAACTCACGGTAGGCGATGCCGTCTGGCAGAACGCCGCCACCTTTGTGCCGCCGCACGAGCGGCCGCTCGGTTACGTTTTCCAGGACGCCCGGCTGTTTCCGCACCTCGATGTGCGGCGCAATCTCGAATACGGCCTGCGGCGCATTCCGGCGGCGGCGCGGCAGGTCTCCCTCGACGAAGTCGTCGAGCTGCTGGGCATTGGTCCGCTGATGCAGCGCAAGCCCGAGCGCCTGTCGGGCGGCGAACGGCAGCGCGTCGCGATTGCCCGCGCACTGGCCCTCAGCCCGCGCCTGCTGCTGCTGGACGAACCGCTGGCGGCGCTGGATCAGGCGCGCAAGCAGGAGGTGCTGCCCTATCTGGAGCGCCTGCACGACAGTCTGGAAATCCCGGTGCTGTATGTCAGCCATGCCATCGACGAAGTCGCCCGGCTGGCCGACCACCTGCTGCTGCTGGAGGCCGGGCGGGTGGTAGCGGCGGGTGCGCCCGCGGAGTTGATGGCGCGCGTCGACCTGCCGCTGGCGCGGGGCAATGAAGCCGGGGCGCTGATCGAAGCGACGGTGAGCGGCCACGACGATGCCTACCAGCTCACCGAAGTCAGCTTCTCCGGCGGCCGGCTCAGCCTGGCACGACAGACCGCGGCCATCGGCGAACGCGTCAGGATCAGGGTGCTCGCCCGCGACGTCAGCCTGACGCTGGCGCCACAGACCGGCACCAGCATCATCAACATCCTCCCCGCCCGGGTCGTCAGCATTGCCACCACCAGCCCCGGGCAGAGCCTGATCGGGCTCGACCTCGGCGGCACGGCGGCACTCGCCCGCGTCACGCACAAATCGATCGACGCACTCGGACTGCAACCAGGCTTGGCCGTGCATGCGCAGATCAAGGGTGTCGCCATCCTGAAATAGCGCGCAAACTCAGCGGCGGAAGCGCTATGCTGCGCAGGTTTGTTTTGCGTACTTTCGGGAGAACCCTGATGCCTGTTGCCTGGCGAGAAGCCTTGAGCGTAAGCAATGACCTGATCGATGCCGATCATCGCCATCTGCTGTCCCTGATCAACACCTTTGAGGAAATTTTTACGGCGGACCGGCCCATCGCGGATCTGCTCGCCGCCATTGGCGAACTGCGCGACTACACACATACGCACTTTGCCCGCGAGGAACGCATCATGCTCGCGCTCCGCTATGCCAGCTACGACCATCACAAGCTGGCCCATGCCAATCTGATCGAAAAGCTCGATCAGGCCGTCAAACCCCTGCGGGAACTGGGCGAGGTCCTGGCGGCGACCGCCGCCGCATTGCCGGAAGAGATTCGCGACAGCCTGGTCGGATTGCTGCGGCAGTGGTTGGTGGAGCACATCATGGGCGAGGACATGCAGTTGAAGCCGCTGCTGGCGGGACGCCCGAAAAACTTCGCGCCCTGAAACAAGCGCACGCCGTACCGTCAGAACCGACTTTCTTCAGGCGGGGCTGCCACGCGTCTCCCGGTCAGGGGCACAAAGGCGACCCGCAGCACATCCCGGCTTTGCACGGCGCCATCCGCGCGTTTTTCAAGCACCTGCAACTGCTGGACCCGGCCCGGCAGGCCAACCGGAATCACCAGCCGCCCGCCCGGCTTCAATTGCTCGACCAGCGGTGGCGGAATGTGCGGCGCGGCCGCCGTCACGAGAATGCCGTCGAAGGGGGCATGCTCCGCCCAGCCCTGATAACCGTCGGCATTCCTGACCTGCACATTGTCATAGCCGAGCCGGGCCAGCACCTCGGCGGCCGCCGCCGCCAGCGCCGGGATGATCTCGACGCTGTACACCTGGTGCACGATCTCCGCCAGCACCGCCGCCTGATAGCCCGAGCCGGTGCCGACTTCAAGGATCACGCTGTCCGCGCGCGGCGCGACCAGATCGGTCATCAGCGCAACGATATAGGGCTGCGAAATGGTCTGGCCATGACCGATCGGCACCGGGCCGTTGACAAAGGCATACAAGCGCTGGGGCGCGGGAACAAACTCTTCGCGCGGCACTCTGGCGATGGCCGCCATCACTCGCGCATCGAGCGCACTCTTGCCGATTTCGTGGCGCGTGCAGGCGACCTCGTCCTCGATGTCGCGCAACATCGCCGTCTCGCCAGCGCCGACTTTGTGGGCCATCGGAATCGCGATATCGTCGCCGCCGTGACTGACGAAGCTGCCCGTCTGCAAAGCCGGACAAACGCTGCTAACGGTGCCAGCTCATCCGCAGGCGGTTCTCGGCCTCATAGCGGAATGTGAGTTCACCCTGATAGGCATGGTGCAGGGCCTCGCCCAGCCCGCGGGCCAGATGGAGATCCGTGGTGGTGACGAGCACGCCCGTCGGGGTGTCCGTGATGGCCATGATGCGGGCGAGCGGATGCTGACCCTTTTCCCGACTTTCATGATGGCGCAGCAGGCTCATGATCTCGCCGCGGTGGGTGGCAAAGAAATCACCGCCCAGCTCGACGTAGCCGGCCGGATAGTCATCGCGGATGCGCTGACAGGCCGGGCAGACAATCCGCTCCGCCCCCGCCGTCGGGGCACCCCACTGCCAGCGCCCGGCACGATAGACGGCCCCGCACCCATCGCAGAGCGTCGGCTCCGCCAGCTTTTTCCGGAGCTTGTAGGTGTCATGGACGCGTTCCGGATGCAGCTGGTCGCGACGCACCGGCTGAAAACCGGGCCGATCTGTTCGCGTAGTCATGATCCCGTTCCTCTTTTGATTAACAATCGGCCCTCATCCTGCAAATGACGGGGACTCTATTTATTCCAAGCCCCACCACCATCAAGGTAGAACAAGCGTCAACGATTGCAAGAGAAATCCCCGTTCAGTTGCGTTGCAGACCGGATGCAAGTGCCCGCGCAGGTCGTCGCTCAGTGGTCATCGAGGTGCGGGACGGATGCTTCGGCGGGTGCGCCGGTCTCCGCATCGATCCAGTCGGCGATGCCGATCTCGCTCTCGGCTTCGGCGAGCGATTCGCCGACTTCAAAATCCGCATCGGCGCCTTCGGCGTCGGCAACGGCTTCGCTCAGGGTGGCAAAAGGCCCGAATTCCTCGTCGCCTTCCGGGCATTGCCAGTAGAAGCCGTCCGGGCGCTCGATGATGCGCGCGGGGTCTTTGCTGACGGTGGTTTCGGTGATTTTTTTCATCATAAAAGTCAGCCCCTTTCCATGACTCCCCACCCCCAGCTCCCGCCCGGGGCGGGGGTCAAAGTTTGTTCGCTGCGCTCATCAATGAACTCGGCGTCAAATTGTGTATTTCACATTAGCCGAGAATACTCCTTTCGGACGCCGGCAGTTCTGCCACAACCAAACGGGAGGCAAGAGGCGATGGATGAAGCATCCAGTTGTGCGTCGGGCGCCATTTTGGCTGACGTAGATCGTGTGCATGAACCCGCGGTAGTGTAGTGCTTCGTTTTTCTTTGAACCAAGCTTGCGATTGGCGCGAATGACCTTCTGGAGAATGTCATTGGCCTTTGCGGTCCAAACGAAAGGTTTCGGATTCTGATTATGCACGACGATGTACTCCTCAATGGCGGCAATCAATTCCGGCACGCTGCGGTTGAGTACCGACGTATCCGAGATGCCAAGTTGGGCAACCAACTTGCGTGTGCTCCAGTGAGTGGCGCCCGCGGGTTTCGTCTGCGTCGTCATGCGCACGATCTCCGCCGCGTCAATGGTCGGCTTACGACCGCGCCCCGGCAGATCAGAGGAAATCGCCACCACGCCACCCCTGGAAAATCTGTCGCGCCATGCGATCACCTGCCCCCGGCTAATTCCCAGCCGTCGCGCAATCTCGTGATTGCCACTCCCATCCGCCGCCAGCAGGACGATCCTGGCGCGACGAACACTGCGGGCTCCAGTGTCTGCGTTCTCACGCGACGCTCCAGTTCAACTCGTTGTTCATCGGTCAGCAGGATTGAGGTGGCCTGATTCATCATTCGCTCCGCAAAAAGGATACGAATATGACAATAGCAATTACCTTTAGTTCAAACTATTCGCAAGCACTACACTAGCGGATTGCGCCATCCTCATTCCTCTCGAAAATGCTTTCCTACCGACAAGACAGGTCGAAAGATGCCGTCCCGCCAGCGCCGACTTTCTTCAGGCGCGTCAGTGTTTCCGCGGCTGCCCCATCAGTCCCCGCAGCGTTTGCAGCGCTCCGGGGTAGTCGAAGTTCGCCATCTGGCGCACCAGGGGCAGCGCATCGGCCCCATACGTCGCCAGGAGGAGTGGCCGCTGCTTATCGAACAGGTCGTTCGAAGCGATGTCATCGGTTGCCAACAGGGGCTGCAATTGTTCCAGCACTGCCTGCGCCTGCACGGGGTCGGCCGTCACCGCACCTGATGCGTTGGAAGTTTCGGGCAAGCGTGCAAGAACACCTTCCAGCGCCGCCAGTTCCATCTGCAAGTCCGTCAGCAGCACCGGTGGTGGCCCGGCCGGGTCGGCGGCGCGCAAGGCGCGCTCCAGGGCGGCGGCAGCCGTCAGCAGGCGGAACGCCCCGAGCGTGCCGGCTGCGCCCTTGAGCGCATGGACACGCTGGCGGGCTGCAGCGAAGCGGCCGGCGATCAATGCCTCCTGCAGGAATTGTCCGTCGCTGGCATGGCGGGTGACGAACTCCCGCAGCAAGCGCGTGTAGGTGACCAGATCGCCGCGCAAGGCAGCCAGGCCGCGCGTCACGTCGATGACACCGCTCTCGTTCAATACTTTTGGCAGCCTGGCCAGATCCCGCGCCAACGGGTCAGCCAACTCTGGCGTGGCATCCGTCCCAGCTTGCGCCAATTCCGGCGGCAGCCATTTCAGCAGGGCGGCGTAGAAAACCGCAGGGGTGAACGGCTTGCCGACGAAGTCGTTCATGCCGGCAGCCAGACAGGCCCGGCGATCCTCCTCGAAGACGTTGGCGGTCATCGCCAGGATGGGGGTGTTCTGGTAACCCGGCAGGGCACGAATTGCCCGTGTCGCCTCGAATCCATCCATCACCGGCATCCGGACGTCCATGAGGATCAGATCGTAGGCAACTTCGCCGGCCCGCGCCAATGCCGCTCGGCCATCTTCTGCCTCATCCACGGCGAGGCCACCGCCCCGCAGCAATTCCCTGCCGATCTCGCGGTTGATCCGGTCATCCTCGACGAGCAGGATGCGGGCGTTTTTATAAGTTTGCAGAATGGCGGCGGGATCCGCGTTGACTGGCTGATACGCATCCGGCAAGGACGCGATGCCGCGGCCACGATCGAGGCGGACGACCAACCAGAAAGTGCTGCCCTGACCCGGCGTGCTATCGACACCGACCTCGCCACCCAGTAAGTATCCCCCGGCAAAGCCGGGGGCTTTATTAATGTGAGCCGCTCAAAGCGG
>CAZOMI010000093.1:0-10134 GCA_964580925.1 uncultured Methyloversatilis sp. | reverse complement strand
GCGGCTGGTGGTTCTGGGACCCGGTCGAGAACGCCTCCTTCATGCCCTGGCTGGTCGGCACCGCGCTGATCCACTCGCTCGCCGTCACCGAAAAACGCGGCAGTTTCAAGAACTGGACGATATTGCTGGCCATCGCCGCATTCTCGCTTTCCCTGCTCGGCACCTTCCTGGTTCGTTCCGGCGTCCTGACATCGGTACATTCCTTCGCAACAGATCCCCGGCGTGGCTTGTTCATCCTGATGCTGCTGGTCATCGTCATTGGCGCTTCGCTGCTGCTGTTCGCCTGGCGGGCGCCGAAAGTCGGGCTCGGCGGCCGCTTTGCGCTGATCTCGCGCGAGACCTTTCTGCTCGTCAACAACCTGCTGCTGGTGGTTGGCTGTGGCGCAGTGCTGCTCGGTACCCTGTATCCCCTGATCATCGATGCTCTTGGCTTGGGCAAAATCTCGGTCGGCCCGCCCTATTTCAACGCGGTGTTTATACCCATCATGCTGCCGCTTCTGTTGTTGGTCGCAGCCGGCCCCTTTGCCCGCTGGAAGCATGCGGACCTCAAGAGTATCGGTCGCAAGCTGTGGCCTGCCGCTGCGGTCGCTCTCCTTGCGGGCATTGGCTTGCCCATGCTGGTCGGCGAGTGGCACGCCTATGTTGCCCTGGGTCTGGCGCTGGCGATCTGGATTATGGCGGCACTGGTTTTGCAGGGAATTGAGCGTTACAAAACCGGTAGTCCGCCACGTGCCTGGTGGGGCATGCAGTTGGCCCACTTTGGCTTGGCCGTCTTTGTCATTGGCGTGGCCATGGTCAGCACCTACGAGGATGAGCGTGACGTCCGCATGGCGCCGAACGAAACCGTCACGGTTGCCGGCTATACCTTTACCTTCATCGGCGTGCGCAATACCCAGGGCCCCAACTACAGTGCCGCCGTAGGCACCCTGGAGCTTTCGAAGGATGGCCGTGTCCTCAGGACCCTGCACCCGGAGAAGCGTACCTACAATTCGTCGGGCATGCCGATGACCGAGGCTGCCATCGACTCCAGCTTTTTCCGTGACGTCTATGTGTCCCTGGGTGAACCGCTGGGCGACGAAGCCTGGGCGGTGCGCGTCTATTACAAACCATTCGTCGGCTGGATCTGGGGCGGCTGTTTACTGATGTCACTGGGCGGAATTTTTGCCGCTTCCGACCGCCGTTATCGCCTGAAGGTCAAACAATCCGTTTCCGCAGCAACGACAGGAGCGGCCGCATGAATCGTTTCCTCCTGCCGCTGGCTATCTTCATCGTCCTGGTCGGCTTTCTGGCAGTGGGCCTCCGACTCAATCCGCGCGAGGTTCCTTCGCCACTGGTCGGCAAACCGGCGCCTGATTTCAGCGTTCCGCAACTGCATGACGAGGCCACCATGTTTTCGCCGCAAGAGATGGCCGGCAAGGTCTGGCTGCTCAACGTCTGGGCCTCGTGGTGTGTTTCCTGCCGCGAGGAGCACCCGATCCTCAACGAATTCGCCAAGTCCGGCACGGCGCCGCTCGTCGGCCTCAATTACAAGGACAAGCGCGAAGACGGCATTCGCTGGCTGGCCCGTTTCGGCGACCCCTACCTGCTTTCCGCCGTCGATAGCGATGGTCGTGTCGGCATCAATTACGGCGTTTATGGCGTCCCGGAAACCTACGTCATCGACAAGGCCGGCGTGATCCGTTTCAAGCAGATCGGCCCGGTGACGCCCGCGGTACTGCAGCAGAAAATCATCCCGCTGGTACAGGAGCTGAACAAATGAGGATTCTTCATGCCATGGCGGCCGCTCTTGCCGCGCTCCTGATCGTCAGCCCGGTATTCGCAAAAGAGGCCACGCCGCTTGCCGAGGATCCCGTGGTCGAGCAGCGTCTCATTCATATTTCCGAAGAATTGCGCTGCCTCGTCTGCCAGAACGAATCACTGGCCGGTTCGCAGGCCGAGTTGGCGCAGGACCTGCGCCGCGAAGTGCGCGATCTGATCAAACAGGGCAACTCCGATCAGCAGATCAAGGACTTCCTGGTCAGTCGCTATGGCGACTTTGTACTTTATCGGCCACAGATCAAGCCCAGCACCTGGCTGTTGTGGGGGGGGCCATTCGTACTGTTGATCGTCGGCCTGGTCGTGTTGGTAAGTTACCTGCGGCGGCGCAGCAAGTTGATCGTCGAAGCCCCGCTTTCCGAGGAAGACCGCAAACGTGCTGAAATTCTACTGAAAGGTGAGCAATCATGACCGGTTTCGCCATCGGTGCCACACTCATGGTGCTCGCCACCCTCGCTCTGTTGCTGCTGCCGTTTTTTCGCCGCCCCGGGGTCAAGGATCTGTCGCGCCAGGATCTGAATGCAGCCATTTATCGCGACCAGTTTGTCGAACTGGATCGTGACCGCGACGAGGGTGCCCTGTCGCAGGATGATTACGTTCAGGCACGCGCCGAATTGCAGCGTCGCCTCATCGAAGACAGCGCCAGTACTGACAATACCGCGGCGATCACCCAGGTCAGCCGCGCGGTTCCCACCGCGCTGGCGATATCCCTGCCCTTGCTTGCCGTGCTGCTCTACGTGCTGCTTGGCTCCCCGGCCGGCCTTAATCCGCCAGTGCCGTCTGCCGCAGAGCATCAGTTCACGGCCCAGGATATCGATCGCATGGTCAGCCGGCTTGCATCCAACCTCGAAAACAACCCAGACAACCCTGAAGGCTGGGCCATGCTCGGGCGCTCGTATCGACAAATGGGGCGCATGCCCGATGCCGTGCGCGCCTATGAGCGTGCTGTCGGTCTGGGCGTTGGCAGCGCCGACCTGTATGTCGAGTATGCGGATACCCTGGCGAGCGTCAGCGGCTTCGATCTCAAGGTGCGCGGCTTGATCGACAAGGCCCTGCAACTCGATCCCGCCCACCCGATCGGGCTGTGGTTGCGCGGTACCGCCGCCTTTGAAGCCAGGCAATACGCGAAGGCGATTGCCGACTGGGATACCCTGCTGAAGATGATGCCACCCGAGTCAGAAGATGCCGGCGTGCTCCGGGCCAACATTGCCGAAGCCCGCAAGTTGCTGGGCGGAGCCAAACCGTAAAGAGTCGGCGCTGGCGGGACGGCGCCCTTCTCCCGCAAGCAGTGAAGGGGTGAAGACACATCACCTAAGCAGCATTGCCGCCGGGCCGCCCCAAGGCAATGCGGCACGCGGCGCCAGCCGCAACCCGCGCGAAAGCATGGATGGTGCTCCCCGTAATAAACGAACGCAGTGAGTCAACAGTCACCTCTCCCGCGAGGGGGAGGCCGGGAGGGGGCGGGCTTTTAAAGGGCCTAATTTACGTCGTAATAGTAGGGCTTTTGCGGTACCTTCGCCGCAGCCAGACGCGCCTGCTCGTCGAGTTCCTGGGCGCCGCGATCCCACCACAGCTTGCGTCCGCTCTGCTGGACGGCAAGTTCCTCGGGGTGTTCCTTCATCCATTCGTTCATGAATTTGGTGTATTCGGAGACATAGCGGGCAGATGAGGCCATCAGGGAAAACTCCTTCAAGTGTTCAAGTGTTCGGTGCTTGGTTTTCTTTGAGTCGAATGATGCGGGTCACGTTCGGCAGGCGACGCAGATTGCGCAGAATACGCGCCAGATGCGCCCGGCTGTCGACTTGCAGGGTGAAATATAGCGCAGTGGTGGCTCCTTCACCTTCGTCCATGCGCACGTTGGCGATATTGGAGCCATGTTCGGCTATGGTGACGGCGAGGCGGGCCAGCACGCCCGTGGCATTCTGTGCGACGACCCGGATCATCACCTCGAAGGGGCCGGTTACCTCGGGATCCCACTCCACATCGACCCACTCCTTGCGCCCACCGCGCAGCGTCGGGCAGTCGTGGGTATGGACGACGAGGCCCTGGCCGGCACGAATCACGCCGACAATCGGGTCGCCAGGGATCGGCCGGCAACAATGCGCCAATTGCACGGCCATGTCGGTGCTGCCCTTGATGCGGATGGCGCCGCCACTTTGCGCTTGCTGACCGCCAGTGGCATTGTCGCCCAGCAGGCGCCGCGCCACGATGACCGGCAGACGCTTGCCCAGTCCGATGTCGGTCAGCACCTCGCGCTGGGTCTTGCCGGAAAACGCCTTGAGAAAGCGCTGCCAGGCTGAACTGCCGAGTTCCTCGATGCGATGCCCCAGGCCATGCAGCGCCTGCGATAGCAGGCGCTTTCCCAGTGCGGCGGATTGCTCGTTCTGCCTGGTTTTCAGGAAATGGCGAATTTGCGCACGCGCCTTGCCGCTTTTGACAAATCCCAGCCAATGGGGATTGGGCGCGGCATTGGGCGCCGTAATGATTTCGACGCGATCACCATCGCGCAGTTCGGTACGCAGCGGCATGCTTTCCTGGTTGATCAGGCAGGCGATGCAGCGGTTGCCGATGTCGGTATGGACCGCGTAGGCAAAATCGACGGCAGTTGCGCCGCGCCGGAGCGGGAGAATCTTGCCCGCCGGCGTGAAGACATAAACTTCGCCGGGGAACAGGTCCACCTTGACATGCTCGAGAAATTCGGCGGAATCAACGCTGGCGGTTTGCAGGTCGATCAGCGATTGCAGCCATTGATGGGTGGTGCGCTGCAACTCCGACATGGATTCCTCATCCTTGTAGAGCCAGTGTGAAGCAACGCCACTGTCGGCGATATGGTGCATCTGGCGGGTGCGGATCTGGAACTCGATCGGCATGCCGTAGGGGCCGATCAAAGTGGTGTGGAGCGACTGGTAGCCGTTGGCCTTGGGGATGGCGATATAGTCCTTGAACTTGCCCGGCACCGGCTTGTAGAGGCCGTGCAGCGCACCGAGCGCCAGATAGCAGGCCGGCACATCTTCGACGATGATGCGGAAACCATAGATGTCGAGTACCTGCGAAAACGTCAGGTGCTTGTCGCGCATCTTGCGGTATATCCCGTAGAGATGCTTTTCGCGCCCCATCACCTCGGCGTCGATGTGATGGGCCGGCAGGCGTTCCTTGATCGTGTCGAGGATCTTGCCGACAACCTCGCGCCGGTTGCCGCGCGCGCTCCTGACCGCCTTGCTGAGGACGTGGTAGCGCAGCGGATACAGGTTGCGGAAGGCGATTTCCTGAAACTCGCAGAAAAGCGTATTCAAGCCAAGCCGGTTGGCAATGGGCGCATAGATGTCGAGCGTCTCGCGGGCGATGCGCCGCCGCTTGTCCGGACGCACGGCATCGAGGGTGCGCATGTTGTGCAGGCGATCGGCCAGCTTGATGAGGATGACGCGCACATCCTGGGCCATGGCCAGCAGCATCTTGCGGAAATTCTCCGCCTGCGCCTCCTCGTAGGACTGGTTCTCCAGGCGGTCGAGCTTGGAGACGCCATCGACGAGGTCGGCGGTGACCTTGCCGAAATCCTGGGCGATTTGCGCCTTGGTGATGGAGGTATCCTCCATCACGTCGTGCAGCAGTGCGGCAGTCAAGGCCTGTGGATCGAGTCGCCAGTACGCCAGTGTTTCGGCGACGGCCAGGGGATGCGAGATGTAAGGTTCGCCGCTGGAGCGGTACTGGCCGCGGTGGGCGTTGGCCGAGAAGTGGCAGGCTGCCGATATCTGTTCGATATCTTCCGGCTTGAGGTAGGTTCGCAACTGGGCGAACAGATGCTCGAAGTCATCCGCCAGGTCACTGACCGGGGGCAGATTGGGCGGGGCGAGCGACTGTCCGTCGCTTGCCGCGGCTGCAGGGTGGCCCAACAAGGAGGGGGGCAAGCTTGCCGCCGACATGGGTGCGCCCCCGAGCTAGAGCATGGGCTTGCGGGCGGGCGTTACGCCTGCCCGCGATTGAGAATTTCCAGGCCGTACTTTCCCACGGATAATTCACGCAAGGCCAGCACGGTGGCCTTGTCCCTGTCCACTTCCACCATGGGTGTGCTGCCCATGGTGATCTGGCGGGCGCGATAAGTCGCGGCCAGGGTCATCTGGAAGCGATTCGGGATGTATTTCAGGCAATCTTCGACGGTAACGCGGGCCATGATCATGCCTCCTGAAGGGCCGCCCCGAAGGAGGCAGCGCCCCCTGTGGGGGCAGCGAATGAAATGAGCGTGGGGGCCATATATTATCCTTTGAATTCAGTGGGGTGAGAGGTAGCGGAAGGTATCTGGATGACGGGCGCGCTGCCGCGCAAAACCCAGTCGGGAAGCCCTCACCGCTGCAATAAGATCTTCCAGAGCTTCCTGCAAGTCGTTGTTGATTATAACAAAATCGAACTCGCTAACATGCCTCAGTTCGCCCAGTGCGGCAGCGACGCGGCGCTGGATTACCTCGGCACTGTCCTGACCGCGGGCTTGCAGGCGGCGCTCCAGTTCTGCTATCGACGGCGGCACAATGAATATGCCGACCGTACCGGGGATCAAGGCCCGTACCTGCTGGGCACCCTGCCAGTCGATTTCAAGGATGGTGTCGCGCCCGGCGCGCATCTCTTCATGTAGCCAGCTGCGCGAAGTGCCGTAGAAGTTGCCATGAACCTCGGCCCACTCAAGAAAATCGCCCTTGTCGCGCATGGCGGCAAAGGTGGTTATGTCGATGAAATGATATTCGCGGCCATCCTGCTCACCGGGGCGCGGCTGGCGGGTCGTATAGGAGATGGAGTGGCCAATGCCGGCATCGCGTTCCATCAGCAGTTTCACCAGCGTCGACTTGCCGGCGCCGGAGGGGGCGGAAATGATGAACAGGGTGCCAGGCTGAGCGTCATCAGAGGCAGGCGAGTTGACGGGAGAAGAAGTCATGGGCTTTGCTGAATGACAGGGGGAATGCCAGATTACCGCAAAAGTCGGCGCTGGCGGTACGGCGTTGTTCTTCCGGCTATTCCAAATTCTGCACCTGCTCGCGCAGTTGCTCGATCAACAATTTGAGATCTAGCGCAATCGCGGTGACGGCGGCCGACACTGACTTCGAGGCCAGGGTGTTGGCTTCGCGATTGAGTTCCTGCATCAGAAAATCGAGCCGCTTGCCGACGGCGCCGCCCTTGTCGAGAACCCGCTCGACCTCGGACAGATGCGTCACCAGGCGCGCCAGTTCTTCCGCCACATCAATCTTGGCGGTGAATACGCCAATCTCCTGGCGGATGCGGTCTTCGTCGAGATTGGCGACGGCCTCGCGCAGCTTGGTTGCCAGGCGTTCCGTGTAATCGGCGATGGCGGCGGGCACCATGGGTTCAACCTGCGCCACCGCCGCCCGCATGCGCGTGGTGCGGTCTTTGAGCACTTCGGTCAGGCGGGCGCCTTCACGCGCCCGGCTGGCGAGAAATTCATCCAGCACGCCATCGAGCAGGGTAAAGCATTCGGCCTGCAGCCGTTCCGGGCTGATGGCCTCGGCCGCCAGTACGCCCGGCCAGCGCAGCACATCGGCTACGGCGAGCGGCCGGGCATCGGTCAGCACGGTACGCACGCTTGCCGCGAGGCTGCCAAGTTGCGCGACCAACGCCAGATTGGGCGTCAACTGCGGAACGGCTGCGCTACTCGGCTGTAGATGCAGCCGGCAATCGAGCTTGCCGCGACCGATTGCGGCGGTGAGTTTTTCACGCAGCGGCATTTCGAGAAAGCGCAATTCATCGCCGCAACGAAAATTCAGGTCGAGAAAACGACCGTTCACGCTTTTCAATTCAAGGTGCAGATTGGCGTGACCGAGGTCGCGGTCGGCGGCGGCATAGCCGGTCATGCTGTAGATCGTCATGGCTGCGTTTCCCATCATGGGCCTTGGTTTTCCAGCGCGGCAGCTTACCTTGAAACCTGCCCGCGGCGAAGCCAAACATTAAAGTTGCCATTGAAGCGGCCCAATACTTACAGAAGACCAGCGATCAGATTAGCGTGAAACGTGGAACATTTTCGTGAAACACAATTCAACCACCGTCATTCCCGCGCAGGCGGGAATCCATACTGTGGCGGTCAGACTGATGGACTATGGTTTCCCGTCCCCGATAAAAGCATGCGGGGATGACGCGCGGGAATGACGGGTTTCATCATCAGGGGTGGTGCCTGTCGCAATGAAAGTTAGGGCGGAATTAAACAAAGTTACCGAGAAGTCCAACCTTCAGGTTACGCCGGAACTAAAATGCACCACCATGCCTCCTCCCCAAACCAACCAGGCGCTACCGCCGGGCCATGTCATCGATGGCTATCGATTTGAGCGCCAGTTATCGATGGGCGGGTTCTCCATCGTCTACCTGGCCTACGATCCCCAGGGGACGCCGGTTGCCATCAAGGAATACCTGCCCCATGCATTGGCGCAGCGCCTGGTGGGGCTGGTGCCACAGGTTTCCCCGGCCAATCGCGAGGCCTATCAGAATGGCCTGATGGCGTTTTACGAAGAAGGCATTGCGCTGGCCCGGCTCAACCATCCCAACGTCGTGCACGTCATCAATTTCCTGCGGGCGAACGACACCGTATATCTGGTGATGCGCTATGAGCGTGGCCGCACGCTGCACGACCACATCCGCAAGCACCACAAGGAATTCCGGGAAAGCTTCGTGCGCGGCGTGTTCGCGCGCCTGCTTTCCGGCCTGCGCGAGGTGCATGCCAACAAGCTGCTGCATCTGGATATCAAGCCATCGAACATCTGGTTGCGCACCGACGGCACCCCGGTACTGCTCGACTTCGGCGCCACGCGCCAGTCCTTGTGCCAGGTCGATCCCGACTTGCGTCCCACCTACACGCCGGGCTATGCCGCGCCAGAGCAATACGGCAACCAGCCCGACCAGGGTCCCTGGACCGACATCTACGCCGTGGGCGCCAGCATGTATGCCTGCCTTGCGGCGGCGGCCCCCCAGCCGGCGGATTTCCGCCTGGTGAAGGATGGACTGGTTCCCGCGGCGAAACGCTGGGCCGGACAGTATTCGACACAATTGCTCGATACCATCGATCAATGCATGCACCTCGACCCACTGGAACGGCCGCAAAGCGTGTTCACCCTGCAACGCATGTTGGCCAGCAATGCCCAACCCGATGCCTCGGCCGACCCTGCCGAGACATGAAATTCTCCATCTATCAGGACAGTCGCATCGGCGGCCGGGCGAACAACGAAGACCGGCTGGGTTATCGCTACACCAGTGACACGCTGATCATGGTGCTGGCCGACGGCATGGGTGGTCATGGCCACGGCGATCTTGCCGCCGAGGCAGTCGTGCGCAGCGTGATTGCCGCCTTCGATCAACAGGCCCGGCCGCGGCTCGCCGATCCGTATGGTTTCCTCGTCGCGGCGATGACCGATGCCCATGCGGCCATCCATGCCCAGGTCGGCATGCGCATGCTGGTCGACCAGCCGCGCACCACCTGCGTGATCTGCATCGTCCAGGACGGCATCGCCATCTGGGCGCATGCCGGTGATTCGCGGCTCTACCTGATGCGCCATGGCCGGCTGCTGACCTGCACGCGCGACCATTCGCGCGTGCAGGCGCTGATTGACGACGGCTTGCTGGCTGAAGACGAGGCACGTTTCCATCCGGCGCGCAACATCCTGACCGGTTGTCTGGGTGGCGACCAGACGCCGCGCTTTGATCTTTCCAAAAAGACCCCGCTCAAAAGTGGCGATGTCGTGCTGCTGTGCTCGGATGGTGTCTGGGCGCCCATGGATGACGACCAGCCGCTGGTGGCGCTTTCCGACCGTGATGCGATCAAGGCGGCGCCAGAAATGCTCAATCGGGTGGAATCATCCGCCGGACCGGGCTGCGACAACCTGTCGTTGATCGTCATGGTCTGGGCCGACAGTGCCCACACCGATTCGGTCGCGGCCATCCCAAGCCGTAATCATTCCCCCGCGGTGCCCGCCTCGACCACCCAGACCTGGTCCGATGAAGACATCGACCGGGCCATTGAAACCATCCGCGCCCGCATCGGCGACAAGGAAAAACCGACATGAACAGTAATGCCCCCCCACGCGCGCAAAGCCAACTCGCTGCCCCCCATGAAATCACCCGAAGCGGTGACGTGGGGGCGCATGTCTCCTTGGGACGGCCCGGCGAAGACATGAGAACCGACGGTCGCACGCCAACCCTGCTGCGTCCCCTGACCATCACCCGCCATTACACCCGCCATGCCGAAGGCAGCGTGCTGGTGGAGTTCGGCCACACCAAGCTGCTGTGCACCGCCAGCGTCGAGGAGCGCGTGCCGCCCTTCCTCAAGGGCAAGGG
>CAZOMI010000092.1:0-10365 GCA_964580925.1 uncultured Methyloversatilis sp. | reverse complement strand
TTGTAGGCGCCGCGCAGCTTGAAGCTGAACACCGGCTGCATGTCCTCGCGCTTGAGCAGGATGCGGTTGTTGCTGCGTGCGGAAAGATTGGGCGCCAGTTCAAGCGGGGTTTCGATCGCCACATCGTAAACGCGGGCGTTGAGGATTTTTTCGAGGTAATCCATGACAGGAACAGACATCCATAAAGGCCGCAAGGTTACCATGCGACATGGACCTTATCGCCACCCCTGAAGCCGGCCTGTTCGGCCTGTTCCTCGCCAGTTTCCTTGCTGCGACAATCCTGCCCGGCGGTTCCGAGGTGGCGCTGGTGGCTTTTTTGGTGGCGCACCCCGGGCAGACGCCCGCTGCATTGCTGCTGGCCACGTTCGGCAATACGCTGGGCGGGCTGACCACCTACGGCCTCGGGCGGCTGATTCCCATCAAAGAAGCCGGTATTGGCGAGTGGTTTGGACACCCCGCCGAAGTGCCAAAAGTCGGCGCTGGCGGGATGAAATGCCCCGCAGCGGGTACGGCGCCCGGTGCGGCCCAATTCACCCGTAGTCACGCCGGCATGCTGTATCGCTGGGGGCCGGCGGCGCTGTTGTTGTCCTGGGCGCCGCTGGTGGGGGACGCGCTGTGCGCGGCGGCCGGCTGGCTGCGGCTGCCGCTGTTGCCCTGCGCGCTGTGGATGGCCGCGGGCAAGGCAGCGCGTTACGGGGTGCTCGCCGTGCTGACGGTTTACTTCAACGGGTCGTGATGGTCGCCAATCCGGTCAGGGATGCTGTGGGACTGCAATCACCCCCCGGCTTCAGTTCAGCTTTTTCCCCGGCGGCCGGTGCAAGGTGATTTCAGCGCTTTGGCGGGGCTCGTCAGTGTAGTAAGGCTTTTCATTGATGTTGAGGCCGGCCTCGCGCGCCAGTTCGGCCTCGCGCTCGGCGATCAGCCCGAACAGGTCGCGAATCGAATGGACGGTGCTTTCCTGGAACGGATGCGGCATGCCGGGTTGTGGGGTGGCGTCCTTGACGATGTTGCCCAGCACCGTGCGCAAGACACGCAGGATGCGCTGCTCTTTCGAGATTTCTCTTTCTGTCACTGGTTGGCTCCGGTTTTCTGGTTATGGCGAGCAAAGCTCCGTCCATGGAATTGAAGGTGACCGAAGCTTACTGCAAACTTGCTGTCACGACATTGCGCCCTGATCAACCGCAGGGTTTCTGCTTCAGCCCGATCGGCTAGAATTTACCGCTTCGCCGCATTGCCACTTCCCAACCTGCCCATGACCGCTCGCCTGCGCGAAATTCCCTACAACACCACCTCGTTTTCCGACCGCGAGATCGTCATCCGTCTGCTGGGTGAAGAGATGTGGGCGGTGCTGGATGTGTTGCGCGGCCAGCGCGTCACCGGCCGTTCGGCGCGCATGTTGTATGAAGTGCTGGGCGACATCTGGGTGGTGCGGCGCAATCCCTATCTCGAAGACGATCTGCTTGCGAGTCCGGAGCGCCGCCAGGCGTTGGTCGGTGCGTTGAAGCACCGGCTGGCAGAAATCGAGCGCCGCCGTGCCGGCAACGCGGCCGTGGCGCAGCTCCTCGTTGCGGCGGGGAAGGCGGTGGCCGATTTCGAGCAGTGGTTCGTCGACACCCGCGCGTTGCGCAAAAAGGTGCTGCAGCGGCTGGTTCGCCACACCCATCGCGACAACATCGGTTTCGACGGTCTGTCACGCGTGGCGCACGTGACGGATGCCACCGACTGGCGCGTCGAGTATCCCTTTGTCGTGCTGACGCCCGATACCGAGGAGGAGGTCGCCCCGCTGGTGCGCGGGCTGATCGAACTTGAGCTGACCATCATCCCGCGGGGTGGTGGCACCGGCTATACCGGGGGCGCCGTGCCGCTGTCGCCCCGCTCGGCGGTCATCAATACCGAAAAGCTTATCGACATGGGCGCGCCGGTTGAAACGCTGCTGCCCGGACTGACGCAGCCCTATACCACCCTGTTTACCGGCGCCGGCGTCGTCACCCGGCGTGCCATTGAGCGGGCCGAGGCCGCCGGCCGCATCTTCGCCTGCGACCCGACCTCGGCCGATGCCTCCTGCATTGGCGGCAACATCGCCATGAACGCCGGTGGCAAGAAGGCCGTGCTGTGGGGCACGGCTCTCGACAACCTGGCCTCTTGGCGGATGGTGGATACGCAGGGTATGTGGCTGGAAGTGGAACGGATCGACCACAACCTGGGCAAGATCCACGAGCAGGAGACGGTCACTTTCCGCATCAAGCATTTGAGCGATAGCGGTGCCGTGATGAACGAGGAGAAGCTGAGCATCCCCGGCGGCTCCTTCCGCAAGGCCGGTCTGGGCAAGGACGTCACCGACAAGTTCCTCGCCGGTTTGCCCGGCATACAGAAGGAAGGTTGCGACGGCATCATCACCTCGGCCGTCTGGATATTGCACCAGATGCCGCCGGTGACGCGCACCGTCTGCCTCGAATTCTTCGGCCAGGTGCGCGATGCCGTGCCGAGCATGGTCGAGATCACCGACTACTTCAAGCCGGGCGGTGCGGGGCTGGCCGCCGGGGTGCGCTTGGCCGGTCTCGAACACCTGGACGAGCGCTATGTGAAGGCGGTCGGCTACGCGACGAAAGCCAAGCGCCACGGCCGGCCGAAGATGGTGCTGATCGGCGATATCGTCGGCACCGACGAAGACGCAGTGATGCGCGCCACCTCGGCCGTGGTGAAGATGGCCAACGCGCGCAGTGGCGAGGGTTTCATCGCCGTCAGCGCGGAGGCGCGCAAGCAGTTCTGGCTCGATCGCGGCCGCACGGCGGCGATCTCCCGCCACACCAACGCCTTCAAGATCAACGAGGATGTGGTGATTCCCTTGCCGCGCATGGGCGACTATTGCGATGGCATCGACCGGCTCAACATCGAACTGTCGATCAGCAACAAGCTGGCCCTCTGCGCAGCCCTGGATGGTTTTTTACGCAGCGACATCGGCAGTTGGCCGCTGCATCTGGGTGATGCGGCACAGAATGGCCTGAATGCAGAAGCGGTGGTCGGCGAGCGGCGCGATCTGGCGCTGGAGGCGGTGGCCGAAGTGCGCGCGCGCTGGCAGGCGTTGCTCGATGCGCTGAATACCGACGAGGCGGTGTTCCACCAGTTGCAGGATTATTCGACGCGCGTCTCCTGGAAGAGCGAGCTCAAGCCCTTGATGGAGGAAATCTTCGTCGGCGTGGCTTATGGCCCATTGCTTGAACACATCTTCGCGCTGCATCGGGAAGTTCTCCGCGGCCGCGTGTTCATCGCCCTGCACATGCACGCCGGCGACGGCAACGTGCATACCAACATCCCCGTCAACTCAGACAACTACGCCATGCTGCAAACGGCCTACCGCACGGTCGAGCGCATCATGGCGCTGGCGCGCAAGCTCGGCGGCGTGATCTCCGGCGAGCATGGCATCGGCATCACCAAGCTGGAATTCCTCGACGCCGAGGAAATCCGCCCGTTCCGCGAATACAAGCAGAAGATCGACCCGACCGGCCGCTTCAACAAGGGCAAGCTGATGGCCGGGGCCGACCTGCGCAACGCCTACACGCCTTCGTTCGCCCTGCTGGGCGTCGAATCGCTGATCATGGAGCAGTCGGAAATCGGCCGCATCACCGATTCGATCAAGGATTGCCTGCGCTGCGGCAAATGCAAGCCGGTCTGCTCCACCCATGTACCGCGCGCCAACCTGCTCTACAGCCCGCGCAACAAGATCCTTGGCGTCGGCCTGCTGGTCGAGGCCTTCCTCTATGAAGAGCAGACGCGGCGTGGCATCTCGCTCAAGCACTTCGAGGAATTCTCCGATGTCGCCGACCACTGCACGGTCTGCCACAAGTGCCTGAAGCCCTGCCCCGTCGACATCGACTTCGGCGACGTGTCGATCGCCATGCGCAACTTCCTGCGCACGCAGGGCAAAAAACGCAGTTCGCCCGGCACCCGGCTCGCCATGGCCTTCCTCACCGCCACCGACCCGACCACCATCAAGGCCATGAAGGCCGGCATGATCGACCTCGGTTATCGCGCCCAGCGCTTCGGCCACCGGGTCGCCAAAATGCTCGGGTTGACGCAGGACACGGTGCGCCGTCCGCCCGCCTCGCTGGGCCGGCCCAATGTGCAAACGCAGGTCATCCATTTCCTCAACAAGCCGCTGCCGGCCCATGTGCCGCGCCGCACCGCACGCGCGCTGCTCGATGTCGAGGACAGCGCGATGATCCCGGTGATCCGCGACCCGCACAAGGCCAGCGAGGACGCGGATGCCGTGTTCTATTTCCCCGGTTGCGGCTCGGAACGCCTGTTTTCACAGGTGGGGCTCGCCACCCAGGCGATGCTCTGGCATGTCGGCACCACCACGGTGCTGCCGCCCGGTTACCTGTGCTGCGGTTATCCGCAGACTTCGTCGGGCGACGATGACAAGGGACGCGCGATCACCACGGCCAATCGCGTGCTGTTCCACCGCGTCGCCAACACGCTCAACTATCTCGACATCAAGACGGTGATCGTCAGTTGCGGCACCTGCATGGACCAGTTGCTGAAATATGAATTCGAACGCATCTTTCCCGGCTGCCGCCTGCTCGACATCCATGAGTATCTGATGGAGAAGGGTGTGAGGCTCGACGGCGTGCAGGGAACGCAGTATCTCTACCACGATCCCTGCCACACGCCGATGAAGTCGCACAACCCGATCAAGGTCGCGAGCACGCTCTTGGGCAAGTCGGTCTTACTTTCCGACCGCTGCTGCGGCGAATCCGGCACGCTCGCCGTGACGCGCCCCGACGTGTCGACGCAGGTGCGGTTCAGGAAGCAGCAGGAGATTGAAGCGGGCGTTGCCCAGTTGCAGAAAGTCGGCGCTGGCGGGACGGCGACAAAAATCCTCACTTCCTGCCCGAGCTGCCTGCAAGGCCTCGCGCGCTACCGCGAAGATGCCGCTGTCGAAGCCGATTACATTGTCGTCGAACTGGCCCGCCACCTGCTCGGCAAGGACTGGCTCGAAAAATATGTCAGCACGGCGAATGCGGGCGGCATCGAGCGCGTGCTGCTTTAGGGGGTCAGCTGCTCGACTGCGGCGCCGTCATTCCGGCACAGGCCGGAATCCAGATAATTTGTAAACCAGACACCGGCCTGCGCCGGTGTGACCGCTCCTGAGGCGTATTACTCAGTGGGCCCTAGGTTCCGGGTGTGCCCGAATCGACATCGCTGCCGGACGGTGCTGCCCCGGATGAATCCACCGCAGCGCCAGTGTCGCCGCCCTCGGCAGCAGCCTTGTTGGCGAGTTTTTGGCGGCGCTTTTCTTCCTGCTTGCTTTTCTTTGCCAGATCTCTCTGGCGCTTTTCGAATTGGTAGTTTGGTTTGGCCAAGAAGCCTCCTAAGATCGCCACAAGGGCTTAAGTAAATGCTGCAAACAATGCGCAACAGTTCGGCTGTACTAGCCGCTGGCGGAACCGCCATTCTGGCTGCCTTCTCCACTATCCCTGCTGCTGCGCGCCTCCTGCGAGCGTGCTTCGCTCACCGCCATGCTGCGACCGGCAATATCCTTGCCGTTGAGTCCGGCAATGGCGGCTTGTGCTTCGCTGTCGGAACCCATCTCGACGAAGCCGAAACCCTTCGACTTCCCGGAGATGCGATCGGTAATGATCTGCACCGCAGCGAGCGTGCCAAATGGCGCAAACAGTTGTTCGAGATCGGCCTTGCCGACACTGTAAGCCAGGTTGCTGACGTAAAGCTTTTTGCCCAAGGGAATTCTCCAGAAGTCGGGGGAGGCCGTGGGCTATTTTAACTTGCCTGCCGTTGCCTTCGTCGCCGATTGTGCCGCCGGTGGATATTTCCTGAAGACATCGCGGGCGTCCTGATGTGCGCGATCCAGCGTGCAAATTTTCGGATTGTCGTCGTGGCCGCTGAAGAAGTTGTCCGCCTGGGCGCGCATCACCATCTGGATCGCTGCATCATCTGCGAGGCCGTATTTTTCGGTGATCAGCGTGGTGACTTCGTCGAGGTGCTGCTCATAGCTCATTGGCTTCATGTCATTTCCTGCTCTGATCGGGCGATAGGTGGAGCAAGCGTACTTCAAGGCAATCGCTGTCACCCGTCTGGTAATCGCGGCAGATCGTTGGCCGCCGTGCGTAGATGGTGCAGAGCATGGTGTTTCGATCCAGCGCCGCGCACCAGCCATCATCCAGCCGGAGCATAACCCATCCGCCCCATTGGTCCTTGACGGTGTATTTGGCCGGAATGTCGTCCTCGCCCATCAGCATGACTTCCAGCCGGCAGCAGCAGGCAGCACAGTTGTTGCATGAAATGGCCGGGCTGGCGGCGGTGGCTTTGCTTGTGTTCATCCGAAATCATCCATTAGAGGCTCCGTCATTCCCGCGCAGGCGGGAATCCATAGTCAGGTGACTGTTGCAACAAGCTCATAGATTCCCGCCTGCGCGGGAATGACGGTGTTTTTGGGTAAATGGAAAATCCGGGTTCATATTCGTACATTGTTGCATGCTGGCGGCCGGCGCCCATGCCACGCCGTACCTGCTGCGGGGCACTTCGTCTCACCGGTGCCGACTTTTGGTTACGGCCGCGCTATCGCGCTTAACCGGCTCACGCCGGTTAGCCTTCGCCGAAAGTCGGGCTAACCGTTTGCACACTCGCCGTCTAGCCGGCGCCGACTTTTGATTTTCGGAAATCCTGCACGCCGGAGGATAATGTACCGATGCACCTGAGCGGACCCATACTGCCATGATCTTCGACCTGAGCACTGCCCAACTGGGTGGCTTTCTGCTGGCCGCGCTGCTTATTACGCTGGCGCCGGGGCCGGACAATCTGGGTGTGCTGAGCCTCGGCGTGTCGCGCGGCCGGCGCGCCGGCATTGGCTTCGGCCTGGGCTGCGCGCTCGGCTGCTTCACGCATACGCTCTGGGCCAGCCTGGGCATTTCGGCCGTGCTGGCCGCCTCGGCGACCGCCTTCACCGTACTCAAACTCGCCGGCGCCGCCTACCTGTGCTGGCTGGGCTGGCAGGCGCTGAAAAGTTCGGGCGCGAAATTTCAGCCCGCGACGGCACAGGCCGCCGACACGACCGCCTTCACCGTCTATCTGCGGCGCGGCTTCATCGCCAACGCCATCAACCCGAAGGTGGCGCTGTTCTTCCTCGCCTTCCTGCCCCAGTTCGTCACCGCTGCCAGCCCCCATGCCGTCGGCCAGTCGGCCGTGCTGGGCCTGGTGTTCGCCCTGCAGACCACGCTGGTGTTCGGCTTGCTAGGCTACTTCGCCGGCATGATCGGCGGCTGGTTGCAGCGCCGCGCCAACTTCGGCCGCCGGCTCGACCAGGCCACCGGCGTGCTGTTCATCGGTCTCGGCCTGCGGCTGGCCGCGGAGTCGCGCTGATGAAACAGGCGACCACTAATTTCGCAGTCCACAGCAGCGGACGCGGGCTGTTCGAAATCACTTCTGAACTGCGCGACTTCCAGGGCCAGAGCGGCATCCGCACCGGCCTGCTGACGGTGTTCTGCCGCCACACCTCGGCCTCGCTGCTGATCCAGGAAAATGCCGACCCCGACGTACGTCACGACCTCGAGGCGTATTTCTCGCGCTTGTCGCCCGATGACCAGCCGGGCTGGCGGCACAACAACGAAGGGCCGGACGACATGTCGGGTCATATCCGCACTGCGTTGACGCAGACCTCGGTCGGCATTCCGGTGGTCGATGGCGCACTGGTCCTCGGCACCTGGCAGGGCGTCTTCCTCTGGGAACATCGCACCCGCGCGCACCGGCGCGAGGTGGTGCTGCATTTGTCGGGTGAATAATGTGCGGTATCGCCGGTGAACTGCGGTTCGATGGTGCGCCGCCCGACCGGGCCGCCGTCGAACGCATGAGCGCGCGGCTGGCACGCCGTGGGCCGGATGCCGACGGCTACTGGCAGGCCGGCGCGGTGGCCTTCGCCCACCGGCGGCTGGCGATCATCGACCTGTCCGACCACTCGCGCCAGCCGATGGTGGATGCCACGGCCGGGCTGGTGCTGGTCTTCAACGGTACCATCTACAACTACCCGGAGTTGCGCACCGCCCTGCTCGATCTCGGCCACGCCTTCCATTCGGATGGCGATACCGAGGTCATTCTGCGCGCCTATGCGCAGTGGGGCGCGGCCTGCGTCGACCGGCTGCACGGCATGTTCGCCTTCGCCATCTGGGACAGCGCGCGCCAGAAACTTTTCCTGGCGCGCGACCGCCTCGGCATCAAGCCGCTCTACTTCGCGCGCACCGAAAAATTCTTTCGCTTCGCCTCGACCACGCAGGCGCTGCTGGCGGCGGGCGGCGTCGACACCAGCATCGACCCGGTGGCGCTGCACCACCAGTTCAGCCTGCACAGCGTCGTGCCGGCGCCGTTCACCATCCTCAAGGGCATCCGCAAGCTGGAGCAGGGCACGACGCTGACGCTCGACGCCGCCGGCCGCAGCACGCAAAAACGCTACTGGACGCTGCATGCGCAGCGTTCGGCACGTCCAATGGACGAAGCGCAATGGACGGAGGCGATCCATGCGGCGCTGCGTACCGCCGTGAAGAAGCGCAGCGAGATCGCCGACGTCAAGGTCGGCGTGCTGCTTTCCGGCGGGCTGGATTCCTCGCTGCTGGTGGCGCTCCTCGCCGAACTCGGCGTCAGCGACCTGATGACCTTCTCGGTCGGCTTCGAAGATCATCCCGAAGAAAAAGGCAACGAATTTGAATATTCCGATGCGGTCGCCGAATACTTCGGCACGCGCCACCACCAGTATGCGATCCCCAACGCCGAGGTGCTGACGCGCCTGCCCGAGGCGGTCGACTGCATGGCCGAACCGATGGTCAGCCAGGACGTCGTCTCGTTTTACCTGTTGTCGGAACAGGTGGCGCAGACGGTGAAAGTGGTGCAGAGCGGGCAGGGTGCCGACGAGGTGTTTGCCGGTTATTCATGGCACCCGAAGCTGGCGGCGGAATCCGGGCCGGCCATCGAGCGCCTGCGGCGTCATTACCTTGACCGCGACCATGCCGAATTCGCGCAGATGATCGCGGCACGGCATCAGGTCGGTGACGTCACCTCGGAACTGCTGGCTGCCAAGTTTGCCGAACCCTTCGCCGACGAATTCATTGACCAGTTGCTGCGCGCCGAGGCGACGCTGCTGGTCACCGACGACCCGGTCAAGCGCGTCGACAACATGACCATGGCCTGGGGGCTGGAAGCACGCGTGCCCTTCCTCGACCATCACCTCGTCGAGCTGGCCGCGCAGATGCCACCGGCACTGAAGCTCGGTTCGGGCGGCAAGCACGTCCTCAAGACAATCGCGCGCGGCCTGCTGCCCGCGGCGGTGATCGACCGGCCGAAAGGCTATTTTCCGATGCCCGCGCTCAAATTCGTGCGCGGCGAGTTCCTCGAATTCATGCGCGCCATCCTCGATTCGCGGGCCTGCCGCCAGCGCGGCATCTACCAGCGCGCCTACGTCGAGAAACTGCTCGCCGAGCCGGAAAAACACCTGACGCGCATCCAGGGCAGCAAACTCTGGCACTTGGCGCTGCTTGAGTTCTGGCTGCAGCGGAATGTCGATGGCGGAAAGTGAAAGTCAGCCTGACCGAAGGAAATCCCCGTGGGACTGGCGGGACAAAGTGCCCCGCAGCGGGTATGAAATGCCCCGCAGCGGGTACGGCGGCTTGCGGCCAATAGCCTGGCACCGAATTGCAGACGTTGGCGGCGGGCCGCGTCCCCCGTTGATTGGCAAACAGATAGGCGTGGTGCGGACGGGCTTCGCCGAAGACCAGAACAATTCTGGCCAGCAGTGTGTCGGTTCCGGCCCGCATGTCGATCGCCACCACCGACATCCACACCGCTTCGGTCCGGATCATTTCAGCCAGCCGCGCAGCCACGCCGCGCATTCCGCCGCCGCCGCGACCGGCCACTCGATCTTCACTACCGCACTTCCGCGCCGCGCTTCGATTCGGATCTCGGGCAGACTTGGCCCTGTGGGCGTGATCGCCACCGGCAAAAACTCCGGAGAGTGCGCCACCGGTGCGGCAGACTCCGCAGGCCGACGCTGACTCGGTGCCGTGACACCGCGTGCCCCCATCCACTTGCGCAGCAGGTTTGCATTGACCCCGTTGGCCAGCGCAATTCCTGCCACCGATATTCCAGGCTCGCTGCATGCGCGAACCAGTTCGTCCTTGAATTCCTCGCTATGCCGGCGTTTGCGGCACGGCGCCTTCTCGATTCCCATGGTATCCACCATCGTTCTTGGCGGACACCATGGTGCTCAACTTTATCGCCTGAGGATAGACGACTTCGCCGGGCGCTTACATTAACCCAAGTTTGTAAACAAACGTCATAATTCGCGGTTTTTCGCCGGCTGACAAA
>CAZOMI010000091.1:0-10372 GCA_964580925.1 uncultured Methyloversatilis sp. | reverse complement strand
GTCGCATCTGATTGATGTGATGGGTGTTTTTTAGATGGTCGACAAACATGGGCTAGTCCCCGCAAGTACTGGACGCGGCGGGGTATTGCGGAATGGCTGGCGGAGAGGCTTGCTGAAGACATTCCCACTCTGGTCGGTATCGACCACGGCTTTTCCTTCCCGCTTCGCTATTTCGAGATGCATCACCTGCCGCCCGATTGGGACAAGTTTCTCGATGATTTTCAGCGCCACTGGCCGACGGATGCTGATTTCGATTTCATTCGTGATGGCAGCCGTGGCAATGGTGCTGCGCGCATGGGCAATCCACGCTGGCGTCGGCTTTGCGAGGAACGCTGTAAGGCGAAGTCGGTGTTCCATTTCGATGTGCAGGGCTCGGTGGCGAAATCGACCCATTCCGGTATTCCCTGGCTGCGCTTCCTGCGCCGGCAACTCGGCGCGCGGGTGCATTTCTGGCCTTTCGATGGCTGGGATATTCCGGCTGGACGTTCAGCAGTGGTGGAGGTCTATCCAGCGCTGTGGAAATATGCCTATGCACCCGCAGATCGCACACCTGACCAGCATGATGCGTACGCCGTGGCCACCTGGCTACGTGATGCGGATCGTGATGGCCGCCTGCTGGCAGCGCTGAAGCCCGCGTTGTCGCCGCCGCAACGCGGGGTAGCGCAGGTGGAAGGCTGGATTCTCGGGGTGGGCTGAAAAGTCGGCGCTGGCGGGACGGCGATAATTCGCTATGCCGCCCGTACCTCGCTCAATAAACCCGGGTGCAGATCCAATATTTTGAGTAGTTTTACCAGCGCCAGTGGGGGCTAGCAAGGCTAATCGAGTAGTTGGTGGTTTGCGCTGCTCGCGGGTGAAGGTTTGTGTCTTGTTCGGTTCAGTGGTGTTAGCTACGGGCGAAGGCGAGTAAGGGCCCGATGTCGCGGTGGTCGGCGGCTTGCAGGGCGGCGATGTATTGCTGACGTGTTTCACTGGCATCGACCAGGCTGCCATTGGTCAAGCTGCGCTGGCCCCAGGTGAAACGGGGCTGGCCCAGGCGCTCGACGAGCAGATCGGCCATCAGCCGGGCATGGCGGCCATTGCCGTTGGGGAAAGGGTGAATGGCGACCAGGCGATGATGGAAACGCACGGCGATTTCGTCCGCGGAAAAGCTGGCATGCTCGATCTGGTAATGGACATCGTCGAGCAGTATCTTGAGTTCGACGCCGATCTTGTACCAATCGACGCCGATGTTCTTGTCCGACTTGCGAAACTCACCTGCCCACTTCCAGGTTTCGCCGAACATCTGCTTGTGCAACTGGCGCAGGAAAGCCTCGTTGAGGATTTCCTTGCGTTGTTTCCGCGCCCGGTTCTCGCCCTGGGCGATGTTGAGCTGCTCCCATTCGTTCAGCTCGCCCTGTGTGGTGATGTGGCCAGGAATCAGGCTGGCGAGTTCGTCGGCATCGAGCGGCGTGGTGCCAGGGGGATAGTCGAGATTGATAGCCATGCCTATTTGGGTTCCCGCCACAATGCACGCCGAGAACCCTTGAGCAGGTTGTCGGCCAGGGTGCGCGTCTGTGCCTCGACGGTTTCGCGTGAGGTGGCTTGGTCTTCCAGCGCCATGGTGTGGCTGACGGCGGCCATCTGCTGGCGAGCCAGAGCCAGTGCGCGAGCGTCCAGGGTTTCGGCCAAAGACTGCCTGGGCACCAGGGCATAGTGCAACTCGCAGCCCAAGGCTTCGGCAGCGCGGCGCAAGGTGGCCAGGCTGATGGTGTCGTCGGCTTCCGAGGTCTCCAGCCGGGTGACGGTGGAGGTGGTGACGCCCAGCCGGGCGGCGAGGTGTGTCGCGGCCATGCCCAAGCCTTCGCGGACGGACTTGATCCAGCCCGATGGCGGACGCGGCGGCAAGTCGGCGCTGCGCCAACGGCTCAGGTTGGCGTCGAGTTGGCGGAGCTTGAGTTCAGAGAAGTTCGGCTTCATGAATTTGCATCCCAATGCAAGATATATGATTAAGATATTGCATCAAAGTGCAACATTAGTAAATATATATTTGCGTTATGGTGCAAATATTAAAGTTGAACCGGCCCATCGGGGAGCTTGGCCAGTTCCCACACGGGTACTTCGGTCAGCCAGACGTCGAGATCGGCCCCGTCGTGCAGAAAACGGTGCGGCGAGATTGCCGGTTGTACTTTGGGTTCGAGCTGATTGATTGTGAACAAACCCTAAACGCTGCTGCAAAAGTCGGCGCTGGCGGGACGGCGATATTTCGCTACACCGCCTGCAGGTTGAGCAATTTCACCAGCGCCAGCGGCGGTTTGGTCTTGCTCTTTTCATAGCGCGAGACGACATTCACGCTGACCGGCCCCCTGTAGTCGTGATGCAGCCCATGGCAGCTTGCTCATTGTCAGACAAAGGTTTTTCTGGTGCTCCAATTTCAAGCGTGCTATTTTCCGGAAAACAATGCCATATTCCTGAAAGAAATTATCAGGTACGCTAATGCAAGCTATTGAACAAAAAATACTTTCACGCATTTACGGGCGCGGTAGGGGGTGGGCGTTCACCAAGACTGATTTTGTTGCCGATTTTGGTGAGGCCAATATCCACAAGGCGCTCTCTGTGCTGGCCAAGGCGGGGACGATCCGCCGCGTGTGTGTTGGGGTGTATGACTACCCGCGTCATAGCGAGCTGCTGGGGCAACTGAGCCCGGACATCGACCAGATAGCGCAGGCGTTGGCGCGCAAGTTCAACTGGCGCATTCAGCCTGCGGGCGATACGGCGCTGAATCTGCTCGGACTTTCGACGCAGGTGCCGGGGAAATGGCTTTACCTCTCCGACGGCCCCAGCCGAAGTTATCCGATCGGTGAGCAGGAGTTGGCCTTTCGCCAATCTGCCTTGAAGGACACTGGCTTTAGCTTGCGCGAGAGCGGCTTGCTGGTGCCGGCGATCAAGGCGCTGGGCAAGGAGCGCGTCGACGCCGCCGTTGTCGAAAAGCTGCGTCAGTGGCTGGACCCGAAGTTACGCACGCGCCTGCTGCGCGATACGCGCATGGTGACGGGCTGGATTTACGAAATCATCAAGCAGATTTGCCAAGAAAGCGCGGGGCGTAACTGATGGATCGTGTGGCTCGCTTGCCGGCCGTCGAGCGCATGGCCTTGTTTGCCGAAACCGCTGCCCGGATGAAGACGACGCCGGCGGTGGCGGAGAAGGATTTCTGGGTAACCTGGGTGCTCGACCGCTTGTTCAGCGATGCCGAACTGGCACAGTTGCTGATGTTCAAGGGCGGAACCAGTTTGTCGAAAGCCTACCGTTTGATCGAGCGCTTTTCCGAAGACATCGACCTGATTCTGGATTGGCGCACGCTCAATGATGAAGACCCGTTGGCCGAGCGTTCCAAAGCCAGGCAGGAAAAGCTGAACGCGGCGATCAACGCGCAGGCGCAAGCCTTGATCGGTGGCAATTTGCTGACGCGTATCGCGGGTGCACTGGGTGATTTGTGTCAGTGCGCCATTGCGGCGGACGATCCGCATGTGATCGAGATACGCTATCCAGCCGCTTTCCCCGACCGATATCTGCGCCCCGAATTGCGGCTGGAGATTGGGCCATTGGCGGCTTGGTTGCCACATGAGGAAAGGATGATCGGTAGCTATGCCGCCGAGCAGTTTCCAGAGGTGTTTGCGCGGCCACAATGTTTGGTGCGCGTCATCAAGGCCGAGCGCACGTTCTGGGAGAAGGCGACGATCCTGCACCATGAGGCGCACCGGCCGGAAGGCTATCCGCATCCATCGCGCTATTCGCGGCATTATTACGATCTGGCCCGGATGTCCATCGCGCCGGTCAAGGATGTGGCTTTGGCAAACCCGGGCTTGCTGGCGGACGTGGCGGCGTTCAAGCAACGTTTCTATCCGCGCGGCTGGGCGCGCTATGACTTGGCGGTAGCCGGAAGTTTGCGTCTGGTGCCAAGTGGGGAGGTTCTGGTAGCGGTCGAGGCCGATTACCGGGCAATGACGAACATGATCTTCGGCGTGGTGCCAAGCTTCGGCGAAATTCTGGCGAACTTGCGGGCGCTGGAAGAGGAGATCAATTCTCGCGCGGCTTCAGGATGAAATGATTTCCTGAATTGGCGTTTTCCGCCGCGCCGCCAGATAATGGACGTGTCGCGTTGCTGAGAGTCGGAGAATCATGCGCAAGTTTGGAATCGTTGCGATCCTGATCGGGATGTTCGTCGCCCTGCAAACCATGGCCGCGGGCTACTATGTTTGCCAGGATCCCAAGACCGGGAAAAAGACCGGGCAGGATTCTCCTTGCCCGTCAGGGAAAGCACTCGGCAGCTACGCGCCCGTCAGTTCGCAGGAACAGAAAGCCCGTGACGAAACCGCCAAGCAGAGCAAGCGCGAGTTCGAGCGGCTGCATCCGGGCACCTATCGGGCCGAGGAATACATGACGGAAGAGGAATACGCCGACTATCTGGTGAAGCGCAAGGCGCTGGAGGCGGAACGGAAGAAGCAGGAAGAACAGCAGGCCGTGCAGGATGCCCTGCGCCGCTCGGAACGGGCCGAGCAGCGTGCCATCGAGGCCGAACGGGCGGCACGGGAAGCCGAAGCCAAGGCGACGGCGGCAGCCGAAGAAGCCGGCAGGAATCGTCTGCTGTATCCGCGCCATTTGCCGCCATATCCGCCTTATCCACCACAGCCGCCGCGGCAGCCGCGCGCCAGGAATTGCGACCGTGGCGAATGTCCGGAAGAGCAGGATCAGCGCATCAACAAAGGCGGCGCGAAGCCCTCTGTCGGTACTACCGGCCCCTGCGCCCTGGTCGGCAACACAATTCGTTGCCCATAAACTCGCAACGCTTCGCCTGCCGCCATGTGTGGTCGCTTTGTCCTCAGCACGCCACCCGCCGAACTGGTCAGCCGTTTCGGGCTGGATGAGTGCGCCGATTTCGGGCCGCGCTACAACATCCCGCCCGGTACCGACATTGCCGTCATTCGCCAGTCGCCCGCGGGCAAGCGCGTGCTGGGCTTGCTGCGCTGGGGGCTGGTGCCCCACTGGGCGAAAGACCCCGCCATCGGCGCGCGGCTGAACAACGCCCGGGGCGAGTCGGTTGCCGGGAAGCCGTCGTTCCGCGATGCCTTCAAGCGCCGCCGCTGCCTGATTCCGGCGTCCGGGTTTTATGAGTGGAAGTCTGAAGGCGGCATCAAGCAGCCGTATTACATCAGCCTGAAGTCGGGCGCAGCGATGGCGCTCGGCGGGCTGTGGGAATCATGGCAGGCGCCGGATGGCGACATCCTGCGGACCGCCTGCATCATCACCACCGGGCCGAATGACATCATGGCGCCGATTCATGACCGCATGCCGGTCATCGTTGCGCCGGAGGATTGGCAGGCATGGCTGGACGCGCCCGCGGACAATGTGGCCGGCATGCTTGCCCCGTTTCAGTCTGACGCCATGCAGGCCTGGCCGGTAAGCCGCCGCGTCAGCAAAGCCCGGGAAGATGATGCCGGCTTGATCGAGCCGATTTGAAAGGCTCTACGTCAGGGTGCGCGTTGCGCCATCAAAAGTCGGCGTGACCGCAGGAAATCCCCGTGGGACTGGCGGGACGGCGCCCGGCGCAGGGGCCGCGTGTCATTCGGTCGCCGGGATGGCGGAATATGCCAAAATTGCGTATGATAGACGCCATATGGCAAACACTGGAGTGCAATCATGAACACCGCCGCCGCTGCCGCAATTGCATCGCACCCCCTCTCGGTTGAATCACTGCTCGGTGGCCGGAAGGTGCTGCACGCGCAGCCGCGCACCGCGCTGGATTGGGTTTCGGTCATCCGTCAGGGCATCTCCTCGACAGCCGTGGAGACTCTGGCCAGGACCATTCGTGTCACCCAGGCCGAACTCGCCGTGGCTTTGGGCATCCCCGAGCGCACGCTGGCCCGGCGCAAGAAGGAAGGCACGCTCAACAGCGAAGAATCGGCCAAGCTCGTGCGGCTTGCCCGGGTGGTTGAACGGGCCGAGGAAGTCTTCGGCGATCTGAACGCCAGCCTCGACTGGCTGAAATCAGCCAATGCCGCGTTATCCGGCGCAACCCCGCTGTCCCTGCTGGATACGGACATCGGTGCGGAAAGTGTCATGGACACACTGGGCCGGATCGAGCATGGCGTCTTTGCCTGATGACCGTTGTCTGGCGGTTGCTGACGACTCGCTTCGCGGATAGCGCATTCACTGGCGAAGGTGCCCGCCTCTACGGCGGTCGCTGGAATCGCAAAGGCGTGTCGATGGTCTATACCGCTGGCAGCCAGTCGCTCGCCGTGCTGGAAATGCTGGTGCAGGATGAGCCGCTGAGAGCCCGTTATGTCATGATTCCGGCGGTGTTGCCGAAGAACCTGAAAATCGAGCGGCTCACTGCCGAGCAACTGCCTGCCGACTGGCGCAGTTTCGCGGTGCGGGGGGAACTTCAGGCGATCGGCAGCGACTGGGCCAAACGTTGCAGCAGTGCGGTTCTGGCCGTGCCGAGCGCGGTTATCCCCGACGAGACAAATTATCTGCTGAACCCGCTGCATCCCGCATTCGCCAGGATTGAAACCGGTCAACCGCAGGCCTTCATCACTGACTTGAGGTTGATCGGAAAATGAGCAGCATCGGAAGAACGACTTTTTTCTGGCATGCAGTCTTAAAGGAGAAACTGATGAACAGAATTTTCACTTTCGCGCTGATTTTTATCCTTGCGGGCTGCGGCGTCGAGACGGCCGGAACGGCGGCAACCGTGGCGACGCTGAAGGCCGAGGAAGCCAGGCAGGGCCAGGCAAACAAGGAGAAAATCGTCAATCAGATCGACGCGCTGAACAATCAGGCAGAGCAGCGCCTGAAGGATGCCGACAGCAAGCCGGCGGGCTATTGACCGGCTTCCGGCGATAGACAGCCGCGCATCCCGCGGCGACAATAACGGCTCACCAAACACGAAGGAACCCAGAATCATGCGCCTGCTGCACACGATGATCCGTACCGGCAATCTGGATCGCTCGATTGCCTTTTACACCGAAGTCCTCGGCATGAAATTGCTGCGCCGGAATGACTATCCGGAAGGCAAGTTCACCCTGGCCTTCGTCGGCTATGGCGAGGAAAGCCAGAACTCAGTCATCGAGCTGACCTACAACTGGGGTGTCGATCACTACGAACTGGGCAAGGGCTTCGGCCACCTGGCCATCGAGGTCGATGATGTCTATGCCGCGTGCGACGAGATCAAGCGTCTGGGTGGCAAGGTGATCCGCGAGGCGGGCCCGATGAACGCCGGGAGCACGATCATCGCCTTTGTTGCCGATCCCGACGGCTACTCCATCGAACTGATCGGCCCGCGTCACTGATTTTCTGCCATTCGTAGCGTGCCGCTGAAGGACTCGCCATGAAACTCCACCCTGAAGGCAAATCGCAGTTTCAGCTAGGCCTTGCAGCCATGCTGCTGCTGGCGGGTCTGGCCGGCGCGGCCGGCTGGAGTCATCAGGCATTGGCCGAGGCGGAGACGGGTGTGGCACCGACCTATACGATGAACCCGGTCGGCTGGATCAGGAAGACCGGCGGCAAGACTTACATCGTCATCGACAAGCGTTACCAGCCGGCGCTGCTGGGGGTTGATCAACTGTCGTCGCTCTGGGTGCTCTACTGGTTCGACCGCAACGACACTCCCGCGGAACGCGCCATCCTGCAGGTGCATCCGCGCGGCGACCCCGAGCGGCCCTTGCGCGGGGTATTCGCCACGCGCTCGCCGTTCCGGCCCAACCTGATCGCCGTGAGCAACGTCAAGGTGCTGTCGGTGCGCGACAACATCATCGAGATCGATGATGTCGACGCCTTTGCCGATACGCCCGTACTGGACCTCAAGCCATGAGCAACTTTCAGGAGACCCCCGGCCCGCTTTCCGATGACGAAATCGAGGAACTCGACCAGTTCCTCATGTCCGAGGCGACGGGCGAGGAGGCCATGGACATTTCCATGCTCGACGGCTTCCTCACCGCCCTCGCCATCGCGCCCAACAACCTGCCGCCGAGCCGCTGGATGCCGATCATCTGGGGGCGTGAAATGGTCTGGGAATCGCAGCAGCAGGCGCAACGCATGATGGGCTATGTCTTCCGCCATGCCAATGAAATACTGTTTCACCTGCGCGAGGAACCGGAAACCTTCGAGCCCCTGCTGTATGAACGGGAACACGAAGGACAGATCATTCCGATCATCGACGAATGGTGCACCGGCTTCGTCAAGGGCATGGCGCTCGATGAACCCGGTTGGCGCCCCATGATGGATACCGAGGAGGGCGACGACATGCTCTACCCCATCCTGCTTTATGGCACCGAAGCGGGCTGGAAAGAATTGCTGGACAACCCGCTGCTCGCCGACCGGCATGAGGAATTCGCCGCATCTCTTGGCGATTGCGTCATGGCGATTCAGGAATGGTGGCTACCGATCAGGAAGGCAAAATCCACTATCCGGCGCGAGGAGCCCAAGGTCGGCCGCAACGCGCCCTGTCCCTGCGGCAGCGGCAAGAAATTCAAGCAATGCTGCGGCGGGAAAAAAATACTGCACTGAGCCGCCATTGACCTTCCGGTGCGGCCACTTCAATGGAGTGTCGTGACCGGGGATGGCGGACGCAAGCCGATATTCACGAACAGCACCGCCTGGCCGAGCATGGCGATGCTGCCGGGTCGCCGGTTGTTTCCCGTGTCGCTGTATTCAAAAGAGTAGACCCGCCGCAGGACCAGCTGGCCATCCTCATCGCGCGCGGGTTTCAGGCTCGCAATCGACACCGTCGCGTCGAGGAGTTGCAGGTCCTCGGCCGAGCAGGCGGCCTGGGCGGCTTGAACCGCGATGTCACGCACCTTGACGCTGTCGAACCAAAGCCAGGCGAGGGCAAACAGAATCAGCAGGCTGATGATTTCGAAGGCTGGCATGGATGCTATTCAGAAAAATGGCGGGTTGGCAAATGCAATGTTTTCTGCCCGTCAGGGCGCAATCTGCAACTGTCCGGGATCGAGCAGCAGATAGCGGGCAAAGCGCTGGTCCTTGCTGCTGCCGTCATCGCTGACGATGACAATGCGCTGACGGCCGTCAATGATGGCCGGGCTGACGCCTTCGGCATGCTCGAAACCCGGCAGGCCGGGCACGCTGACGCGCCGCGGCCGTTCCGCGGGTTGGCCGCTCCAGAACCAGAGCTGAAACTGCACTTGCTCCCTGGTGACCGGGCCGCTGACCACCAGATAACCCGCCAGCGCAGGAACGTAGGACAAGCCACGAATGCCGTGGCCACCCAGGTCGAGCGTGAGCAGCCGTGGCGCGATGCGGAGGGCCTCACCCGCCGCGAAGACGGCGAGTGGATTCTCGATGCTCGCGATGATGGCGCGGCGATCCAGCAAGGGACTGCGCAAGCCGATCAGCAGGTGCTGGCGGTCAGGCGTCATCTCCAGCGCCTCGATGTTCAAGCCACCGGCAGACTTGACGTCGAGGATCAGTGCGGCATCAGCCAGTATAGGATGCGCTGCGGTCAGGGCGGCCTTCAGTTGCGTGACCACCACGGGCGCCACCGCGCGGTCTCCCTCGATGCGAAACCTGACCAGTTTTTCGCGCGACATCTTCACCTTACCTGCGCCGCTGCGCGAATGAGAGGTGATGGCGTAGATGAAGCCTGCCGAGTCGCTGGCAAGGCCTTCCAGGTCGTCCAGCTCATTGAAGTCCGCCGTTGTTGTCGTGAGCGGGCTGCTCGCCACCGTGCCATCGGCGCGAATCGTCACCAGGCTGAACGGCTGGGTTTTTTCGTCTTCGACGACCAGGAAACGGCCGTCCGGCAACTGCTGGATGGCGGACGGTTCAAAAATTCCGGTGAGGGCGAGGAACATGAGGAGATTGGCGACTGTCATGTCGATGATGGCGGGCGTTGCGTCAGGGCGCCGCCAGCGAAGAGCAGCCAGGCCAGGATGAAGGCGCCACCCCCGAATGGAATTGCCGCATGAAATGCGTGGATGCCGGCGATGCTGCGCAGGTAGAGGTTGCCGCTGAACAGCACGATCCCCGCCAGCAGCAGCCAGCCGCACCAGGCAAACCAGCGGCAGGATGGCATTCGCGCCGCGGCAAGACCGACGACCAACAGGCCCAGGGCATGGAGTTGATGGTAATGGAGCGCCGTCTGGAACCAGCCGGCCGGATCGTTGCTGGCCAGCTGGGCTTTCAACCCATGCATGCCGGCGGCGCCGAGCGCCACGCTCAAAGCCAGATTGAGGGCGCCGAGGATGAGGAACCAGCGGGCGGAAGAGGGCAGGGGTGTCATGGCTGTGGCGAATCCAGTTGGGTGATAATGAAATATTGAACTCAAGAGCCTCTTGCAAAAGTCACAATTCCAAATTCCGGAGCCGCCACGGTCGCCCGC
>CAZOMI010000090.1:0-10435 GCA_964580925.1 uncultured Methyloversatilis sp. | reverse complement strand
CGCTGATCATTTCCGGCCAGGCCGAGCAGCACACCGAACTCTACGTCAAGATGAACAGCTTACCGCCGCTGCTGGAAAAGGGGGTGGCGGCGCAAACTCCGGAAGAACAGGATACGGGCGACTTCATTGTCGACCTGAAGGCGCACTCGGTATTGCTCACCGAAGCGGGACATGAAAAAGCCGAGGAAGTCCTGGCCCGCCTGGGCCTGCTACCCGAGGGCACCAGCCTGTACGACCCGGCCAATATCCTGCTGATGCATCACCTGTACGCCGCCCTGCGTGCGCACAACCTGTTCCATCGCGACCAGCAATACGTCGTGCAGAACGGCGAGGTGATCATCGTCGATGAGTTCACCGGCCGCCTGATGACCGGGCGGCGCTGGTCGGACGGCCTGCACCAGGCGGTGGAGGCCAAGGAAGGCGTGGCGATCCAGTCCGAGAACCAGACGCTCGCCTCGATCACCTTCCAGAACTACTTCCGCATGTACGCCAAGTTGTCCGGCATGACCGGCACGGCGGACACCGAGGCCTATGAATTCCAGCAGATCTACGGTCTTGAGACGGTGGTCATTCCCACCAACCAGCCGATGATCCGCATCGACCACAACGACCAGATCTTCCGCACGGCACCGGAAAAGTTCACCGCGATGATCGCCGACATCCGTGACTGCCATCAGCGCGGCCAGCCGGTCCTGGTCGGTACCACCTCGATCGAGAACTCCGAACTGCTCTCCGATCTGCTCAAGCGCGAGAAACTCGAACACCGGGTGCTGAACGCCAAGCAGCACGCGTTCGAAGCCGAAATTGTCGTCCAGGCCGGTCAGCCGGGCATGATCACCATCGCCACCAACATGGCCGGTCGCGGTACCGACATCGTGCTGGGTGGCAGTATCGACAAACAGGTCAATGCACTCAAGAACGACGAGGCGTTGTCCAAAGAGGAGAAAGCGCAGAAGATCGCCGAACTCAAGGCGGCGTGGCAAAAACTGCATGACCAGGTGCTGGCGGCGGGTGGCCTGCACATCATCGGTTCCGAGCGCCACGAGTCGCGGCGCATCGACAACCAGTTGCGTGGCCGTGCCGGCCGCCAGGGCGACCCGGGTTCATCGCGCTTCTATCTCTCGCTGGAAGATTCGCTGCTCAAGATATTTGCCGGCGACCGTCTCAACGCCATCATGGTGCGGCTCAAGATGCCGGAAGGCGAGGCCATCGAGCATCCGATGGTGACGCGCTCGCTCGAATCCGCGCAGCGCAAGGTCGAGCAGCGCAACTTCGATATCCGCAAGCAACTGCTCGAGTATGACGACGTCGCCAGCGACCAGCGCAAGGTGATCTATCAGCAGCGTAATGAACTGCTCGATTCCGCCGATGTTGCCGACACGATTACCGCCATGCGCCAGGGCGTCATCCACGACCTGTTCCGCGACTATGTGCCGCTTGAAAGCGTCGAGGAGCAATGGAACCTCGGTGAACTCGAGCTGGCCTTGCAGGCCGAGTTGACGCTGACACTGCCGATTGTGCAGTGGGTGAAGGATGATCCGAAGCTCAACGATGGCGATATTCTCAAGCGCATCCTCGACGCCGCCGACGCGATGTATGCGGACAAGATTGCGCGTGTCGATCTGGCCGCGTGGCAGGGCTTCGAGCGCAGCGTCATGCTGCAGAGCCTCGACTCGCACTGGCGCGAGCACCTGGCGGCGCTCGACCACCTGCGCCAGGGCATCCACCTGCGCGGTTATGCGCAGAAGAATCCGAAGCAGGAATACAAGCGCGAGGCTTTCGAACTGTTCGAGGCGATGCTGAACACCGTGCGGCGCGATGTCACGCGTGTCCTGACGACCGTGGAAATCCGCAGCGAGGAACAGATCGAGGTTGCCGAGCAGAGGCATCCGCAGGTCGAGAACGTGCAGTACCACCATGCCGATTATGATGAAGTGCTGGGCGGTGGCGATGTGGCGCAGGCAGCGGGCAATGAGAAAAAGCAGCAACCGCACGAACGTGCCCTGCCCAAGGTCGGCCGCAACGAACCCTGTCCCTGCGGCAGCGGCAAGAAATACAAGCACTGCCACGGCAAGCTGAGCTGAGGGTGCTTTGGCAACTGGACTGGCGTCAATGCAAACAATTGCCGAGGATGGCGGCGCCGTTGTCATCCTCGACCAGACCCGGCTGCCTCAGGAGATCGCGTTTGTCCGCCTGACCACCCTTGCCGATGCTGCGCATGCGATCCGTGCGATGCAGGTGCGTGGCGCGCCGCTGATCGGCGCCACGGCGGCGTATGGCGTGGCGCTGGGCCTGTCTGAAGGAATTCCGCTCGCAACCGTGCTGGTCACGTTAGCCGCGACCCGTCCCACGGCGGTCAATCTGCGCTGGGCGCTTGACCGCATGGAGCGGACGCTACAAAAGTCGGCGCTGGCGGAATGGCGCGAACTCGCCTGGGACGAGGCCCGCGCCATTGCCCGTGAAGATGCACAGGCCAACGCCGCGATTGGCCGACATGGCGTCGAAATTCTCGAACCCATCGCGGCACGGAAGGCCCGTGTCGATGTGATGACGCACTGCAACGCCGGCTGGCTGGCGACGGTCGCTCACGGCACGGCGCTATCCCCGATCTATGCGGCACAGGCGGCCGGCCTCGCCGTGCATGTCTGGGTTTCGGAAACCCGCCCGCGCAACCAGGGGCTGCTTACCGCCTGGGAACTCGCCCAGGCCAAGGTGCCGCACACCTTCATCGTCGACAATGCCGCCGGGCTCCTGATGATGCAGGGCAAGGTCGACGCCGTGATTGTCGGTGCCGACCGGATTGCCGCGAATGGCGATACCGCCAACAAGGTGGGCACCTACCTCAAGGCGCTGGCCGCCCGGGCGCATGGCGTGCCGTTCTATGTTGCCGCACCGCTCTCGACGATCGATTTTGCCTGTCCTGACGGGGCACAGATTCCGATCGAGGAGCGTGCTGCCGAGGAGCTTGGCGTCGGGGCAACGACAGCTGCCAATCCGGCCTTCGATGTCACCCCGGCGCAGCTGATCAGCGGCATCATTACCGAGCATGGCGTCATCGCCGCCGACAATCTGGCCAGCGTAAAACCATGAGCGCGCTGGCCGCCGAGGTCCATGCCACAGCTTGTGCCATGAATACGGTCGGCATCAATCGCGGCACGGCGGGCAATGTCAGCGCGCGCTGTGACGAAGGCTTCATCATTACCCCAACCGGCATGGCCTACGACGATTGCACGGCGGCGGACATGGTAATAGTCGGCGCTGGCGGTACGGCGCTTGGCCAACGCAAACCTTCTTCGGAGTGGCGTTTCCACCACGACATCTATGCCGCACGACCCGACGCGGGGGCGATCATCCACGCCCATTCGTCCTTCGCCACGGCGCTGGCTTGCCAAGAGATCGAAATCCCGCCGTTTCATTACATGATCGCCCGTTTCGGCGGCGCCACCGTGCGTTGCGCCGCATATGCCACCTTCGGCTCGCAGGCGCTGTCGGATGCCATGCTCGTCGCCATGCAGGACCGTTGCGCCTGCCTGATGGCGCACCACGGCATGGTGGTGTTTGGCGGCGATCTCAACGAAGCGCTGGCGCTGGCAATCGAATTCGAGGCGCTGTGCGAGCAATTCTGGCGGGTGCTGCAACTGGGCCGGCCCAAGTTGTTGTCCGCCGACGAAATGGCGCGCGTCAGCGAAAAGTTCAAGGACTACGGACGGCAGTAACTTTCAGGGGAGCGTTCAATGCAGATCAAGGACAGCGTATTTATCGTCACGGGTGGCGCCTCCGGCCTCGGCGCCGGCACGGCGCGCCTGCTGGCGGAGCAGGGCGGCAAGGTGGTCCTGGCCGACCTGAACAAGATCGACGGCGCCGCACTGGCGGCAGAACTGGGCAGTCACGCGCTGTTTGTCGAGACCAATGTCGCCGACGAAGCGAGCGCGGAGGCCTGCGTGGCGGCGGCGCTCTCATCTTTTGGCGCCGTGCATGGGCTGGTAAGCTGCGCCGGCATTGTCATCGGTGAAAAAACCGTCGGCAAGGAGGGGCCGCACGCGCTGTCGACGTTCAAGCGCGTTATCGACATCAACCTGGTCGGCACCTTCAATATGATTCGCCTGGCGGCGGATGCCATGTGTCGCAACGCACCGAATGCCGCGGGCGAACGCGGCGTGATCGTCAGCACCGCGTCGGTAGCGGCGTACGAAGGCCAGTTGGGGCAGGTGGCGTATGCCGCATCGAAGGGTGGCATTGTCGCCATGACGCTGCCGATCGCGCGCGATTTGTCGCGTAACGGCATCCGGGTGATGACCATCGCGCCGGGCATTTTCGAGACGCCGATGCTGCTGGGCATGCCGCCCGAGGTGCAGGAGGCGCTCGGCAAGATGGTGCCGTTTCCCGCGCGGCTGGGCAAACCGGCCGAGTATGCCGCACTGGCGCTGCACATCTTCGAGAACACGATGCTGAACGGCGAGGTGATCCGCCTCGACGGCGCCATCCGCATGCAGCCAAAATAATTTTGGGTACCGCGGAGCGTTGCTACCACTGCGGCCTGCCGGTGCCGGCCGGCGGCGACTGGCCGGTCGAGATTGACCAGGCGCCGCGCCAGATGTGCTGCGCCGGCTGTCAAGCCGTGGCGCAGGCGATCGTTGCCAACAAGCTGACGGATTATTACCGGCATCGCGACGCCATGCCGGAGAGTCAGCGCGAGGCCATGCCGCAAGCCTTGCAGGAGCTGGGGTTGTTCGACCATCCCGAGGTGCAGAAGAACTTTGTCCGGCCGGTGGGCGAACATGAACGCGAGGCGGCGCTGATTCTCGAAGGCATCACCTGCGCGGCCTGCGTCTGGCTCAACGAGGCGCAGCTGGCCCGTCAGCCGGGCGTGACCGCGGTGGACATCAATTACGCCACGCGCCGCGCCCGGGTGCGCTGGGACGAGCGGGTCACCAAGTTGTCGGCGCTGCTCGAGGCCATCCAGGCGATCGGCTATCGCGCCCACCCCTACGATGTTGCCCGCTCCGAGCAATTGGCGCAAAAGGAGCGCCGTACCGCCCAATGGCGCTTGTTCGTCGCGGGTTTCGGCATGATGCAGGTGATGATGTATGCCTTGCCGGTGTATTTCGCCGACGGCGACATGACGGCGGATATCGAACAGTTGATGCGCTGGGCAAGTTTGCTCCTGACCCTGCCGGTGATGGCTTATTCGTCCGCCCCCTTCTTTGCCAATGCCTGGCGCGACCTGCGCTTCAAGCGGGTGGGCATGGATGTGCCGGTGGCGCTCGGCATCGGTTGCGTCTTCGCCGCCAGCCTCTGGGCGACCCTGATGGCGACCGGCGAGGTGTATTTCGATGCGGTGACGATGTTCGTGTTTTTCCTGCTGACCGGGCGCTATCTGGAGATGATGGCGCGGCAGAAAGCGGCACGCGGCGTCGAGGAACTGGCGCGGGCGCTGCCAGCCTTTGCCGAACGCCTGTCGCATTGGCCTGCCCGTGATGGCGAGCGGGTGGCGGTGGCTGATCTGTGTGCCGGCGATTGTGTGCTGGTGCGGCCGGGTGAGGTGATCCCCGGTGACGGAGCGGTGATCGACGGCGCCAGCAGCAGTGATGAGTCGCTGTTGACCGGCGAGAGTCGTCCGTGTCCCAAGCAAGAGGGCGATGCGGTGATCGGCGGCAGCATGAATGTGGCGAGTCCGCTGGTGGTGCGCCTGGCGCGGGTCGGCGAGGCGACGCGCCTGGCATCAATTCGGCGCCTGATGGAGCAGGCGGCAGCGGAAAAACCGGCGCTGGCACAACTGGCGGATCGCATTGCCTTCCATTTTGTCTGGATTTTGCTCGTCCTGGCTGCCGCGACCGGGTTTTACTGGCTGAATACGGACCCGGTTCAGGCGCTCTGGATATTTGTCTCCGTGTTGGTGGTGAGTTGCCCCTGCGCACTTGCGCTGGCGACCCCGACGGCATTGACCGTGGCGACCGGCGCACTGGCGCGCGAAGGCGTGCTGGTCACGCGCGGTCATGCCATTGAAACGCTGGCCCGCGCCGATCACTGGATCTTCGACAAGACCGGCACCCTGACGGTGGGCCGGCCGACCGTGGTGGCGCTGCAATTTGACGCTGCGGCAACGCCAGCGGAAGTCCCGGCACTGGTGCGCGCACTTGAGGGGGCGTCAGAACATCCGCTCGGGCGTGCCTTGCTGGAAAAAGTCGGCGCTGGCGAGACGGCGGCGGTGACGGGACTGCGGGCGCTGACGGGGCGGGGCATCCAGGCGCAACTGCACAATGCCGACGGCCCGCGCCAGCTGAGAATCGGCGTGCCAGCATTCGTCGCCGAGTTGCATGGCAAACCACTGCCGCGGGAGATGGCTGGCTGGCTCCAGTCTGGCGACACCGTGGTGGCGCTGGGCGACACGACGGGCTGGCTGGCCTGGTTCCGCATCGCCGATGCCTTGCGCCCCGGGGTGGCCGCCACGCTCGGCGCAATGCGCGCACGCGGGCTGAAAGTGACCATCCTGTCGGGCGATGCGCCAGAAACGGTGGCGGCGGTGGCGGCTGAACTCGGCATTGACGACTTCCATGGCGGCATGACCCCGGAGGGGAAGCATGACTACCTGAGCGAATTGCAGGCGCGCGGCGCAACCGTGGCGATGGTCGGCGACGGCGTGAATGACGCGCCCGTGCTGGCGCAGGCCCATGTGTCGATCGCCATGGGCGGCGGCGCCGACCTGGCCCGCGGTCAGGCCGACGTGATCCTGTTGTCCGAGGATCTGACGCATCTCGCCCGCGGCGCTCTGCTGGCGCGCCACACCCTGTCCATCATCAGGCAAAATCTGGTCTGGGCGTTTGCGTACAACATTACGGCAATACCGTTTGCCATGGCAGGTTGGGTGACGCCATGGATGGCGGGTATCGGCATGTCGGCAAGTTCATTGCTGGTGGTGATGAATGCGCTGCGCCTGCAAAAAAAAGTGCCACTTCCCCGGTCGAGCAAGGTCTGAGTCCGCATGGAAAGTCTGTATCTGCTGATTCCGTTTTCGGTGGTGCTGGTCTTTGTGATCGGCGTGATCTTCTGGTGGTCGCTGAAAAGCGGGCAAATGGAGGATCTGGAGGGGCCCGCCTATCGCGTGTTGATGGACGATGATCGCCCGCCAGCCGAGAAACCCTCTGCTGATGAGGATTCCAGGCCGAGCCAGTAAATCTGTTGACGCAGATCAATACCTATATCAATCGTAAGGTCTATAGTTACCCGGTTTGTTTCGGATGGTCCATGTTTCGGACGGTCCGTTTCATCGGTTAGTCTCTCTGTTGGGGTTGGGGGTGCGCGACGCGCACCCCTTTTTTTCATGCCGCAATAATCAAATGGCGTTTACGTGATCGCGGACGGAGTGTATGTTCGGACATCCGTGTCTTGATATATGCCAGCAAATAACACTTCCCGATGATTCTTTCCCGCACCAGCCAGTACGCCATTCAGTCTCTTATCTATATTGCAGCCCAGCCGCGTGGGGTTCCCGTATTGATACGCACTGTTGCCGAGCACCTTGATGTTCCATCGCCTTATCTGGCAAAAATCATGCAGACCCTCGGCCGTGCAAAACTGGTCGATTCCCTGCGCGGCAGGCAGGGGGGCGTTTGCCTTGGGGAGGGTGGCGAAAGCATCGATCTGATGCAAATTCTGACACTGATCGAGGGCCCTGGTTTGACTGAAAACTGCGTGCTCGGCTTGAAGGTGTGTGGCGACGATACGGCATGTCCCCTGCACGCCCAGTGGAAACCGATCAAGATGAAAGTTGTTAAATTCCTGAATCAACAGACCCTTGGAAAACTTGCCGCTGCGGTTCGGAGCGGTAAGTATCGGCTTACAGAATTACCTTTTGCAGCACTCGAGCCCCGGGCTGTCAAATGGCTTGATCGAGAAATATCTCCCGCCAAGAAAGAGAAAGGCCGCGCGTGGTTCGGGGAGGGATCACTTTAGGGGGCGACTGCTTTTCCCAGCCAAGAATGCGATCGTGCATTGGATAATCATGAAAAATACGACTGCTTCAAAGGTTGCCAAGTTGTATTCACCGCTTGACAGACCGTGCGCGCCCATAGCTTGTTCCCAGTGTGGAGTCTATCAGTTGTGCCTTCCTCTCGGTTTGAATTCTGCCGATCTGACACTTCTGGAGAGCGTCGTTAAACGCAAGCAGATATTTAAAAAAGGGCAACTTCTCTTTCGAGCCGGAGACCGCTTCGACCACATCTACGCGCTGCGTAGCGGATCAATCAAGTCATACGTTTCGACGCCAGATGGACGAGTGCAAATTACCGGCTTTCACATCGCCGGTGATCTGCTAGGCTTGAGTGCGCTGGAATCGGGGCAATTCAGCTGTGCGGCGCGGGCACTCGAGACTGCGTCTGTTTGTTGTGTCGAGGCCGAGAAGATCGATGAACTGGCGCAACAGATTCCCTCGATCCAGTACCAGTTGTTGAGAATCATGAGCGGCCATATCCGCCAAGACGAAGAGCTCATGCTTATGCTCGGCCGGAGGAGCGCCGAGGAACGTCTGGCTGAATACCTGATAGGGTTGTCCAGGCGGTTTGCAGCCCGTAATTATTCCGCGACCCAATTTCGCTTGAGCATGTCGCGGGGCGAAATCGGTAATTATCTTGGCATAGCCGAGGAAACCGTTTGCCGCATTCTGGCCAGATTTGCGGATTCAGGCATCATCGTCACAAATCGGCGCCATGTTCAACTGGTTGATCTCAAGCAATTAGAAGTGGTTGCGCAGCTCAACGCTGCCTGAGCAGACCTCCTTTCGCGTCCAGCGATCAGCAAACCGGTTGAGCCAGATTGCCGGGCCCCTGACCCGCCCGCCGAGCCGGCACAAAGGTTGACGTACGTCAGGATTTCCAAGCGGCGGACCAGCCCCAACCCTATTAAGATATGGACATCCGCATATCTTTTAGGCTTCAGTTTAAAGGGAGTGATCATGGGAGAGATATTAACCTGGTCCGACAACCTGAGCGTCGGCATTCGGGAAATCGACGAGCAGCACAAGAAACTGGTTGGAATGGTCAACGAACTTCACGCTGCAATAACCGAACATAGGGGCTCCGCGGAATGTAGACGTATTCTTGATCAGCTTGCCGAATACACGCGTGTGCATTTCGCCGTTGAGGAAAGCTTGATGAGCATCCTCGATTACCCGGGCTACGAGAGTCATCGGCAAGAACACGAAAAGCTTGTCGGGCAGGTGGTCGAGCTTCAGCAAAGGCTGGACGCCGGCAAAGCCGCGATCAGTTTCGAACTGCTCCACTTCCTGAAGGCTTGGCTGACCAAGCATATTCTTGGAAGCGATAAGGATTACGGAAAGTATTTCCACGAGCGCGGCATCACAGCCCGCTGGCCGGCGAGCGAGGTATTGGTTCCGGAGAAAAAGAAAAAGGGCTTCTGGAGTTTCTTCGGCCGTTGATCAAACGTTCTTTCATGCATGAGTACCCGATTAAACTTCAACCTGAGGAGTTCTTTATGAAACTTGTTAAACGGCTGCTGGCCCTGACGATCACTTCCGCCACCTTGGTTATCCCCAGCGCATTTGCCAACGATGGTTCATGGCTGGTGCGTGTGCGCGCAGTCAATCTCGACATGGTGAACAAGTCCGATCCGATTGCGGCGCTGGCGGTCCCGTCCGATGCCATCCAGGCAGCGGACAAAATTATTCCGGAAGTTGATATTAGCTACTTCATCACGAAAAACATTGCGGCGGAGCTGATTCTCACCATACCGCAGAAGCACACTGTCAAGGTCACTCAGAGCGCAATCGGCCCGTTTGACGCAGGGACATTCAAGCACTTGCCACCGACCCTCTCCCTGCAATATCACTTCCTGCCTGATGGTCAATTCCGCCCCTATGTGGGCGCTGGCGTCAATTACACGCGCATTTCCAGCGTTGATCTGGCGGTTCCGGGCGTAACCAGGCTACGTTTGGAGAGCGACTCTTGGGGCGGAGCGCTGCAGGCTGGTTTCGACGTCAAGCTGGACAAGAACTTGTTCCTCAACCTTGATGTCAAGAAGATTTATATCAATACCGACATCAAGAACGATGCTGGAACAAAGCTCAGCCATCTCAAACTCAATCCGCTCGCCATTGGGGTTGGTCTTGGTTGGCGGTTCTAGAGGAAATCCGGTGGGTTGGGTGCGCGACACGCACCCTTTTCTTGATTACAACCACTCAAAAATAGTGGTTTTTAATGGCATCATAAGTTATCATTTCAACGGGAAATGTTGATTTGAATCAAAATACGCGTTTTGTTCTCGATTATGCGCACATCAGGCTTTCTGCGGCGGGCCGTGGAGTGTGTGGTAGTCAGTTATTTAACTAGTGGAGGTGAACACCATCATGCAATCGCAGGCGACTTACAACTACAAAGTCGTACGCCAGTTCGCCGTGATGACCGTTATTTGGGGCATCGTC
>CAZOMI010000089.1:0-10738 GCA_964580925.1 uncultured Methyloversatilis sp. | reverse complement strand
CGGCCTCGTCGAGGATGATGCCGAACATCATGATCATCAGGACGAACATGACGGCTGGATTGGCAAACGGTTCCCAGGCCTTGGCGGCGGGCTGGATCTGGAACAGGATCAAACTGGCGCCGGCCAGCAGACCGGTGACGCCGATCGGCAGCGCCTCGGAAACCCAGAGGATGATGATCGTGACCAGCAGGGCCAGATAGCGGTGTCCGGCTGGAGACAGTCCCTCGGGGGTGGGCAGGGCGTAGATGAACAGACCGGCCGCCAGGGCAACCAGGACGCCGATGAGGATCGATCGGTTCGACTTTACTACCGTGTCTTCTTCTATTGGAATGGCGGCCATGTTTGCTCTCAATATATCGTGATGGTTGTGGTGCTTGGCCGGCGGGTCATGCCACGACCAGCACGTCGCAGTGGGATTCGGCAATCACGCGCTTGGTGACGCTGCCGAGCAGAAATTCCTCGACCATGTTGGCGCCGCGCCGGCCCATGACAATTAGATCGTAATCCTGGGACTGTTCCTGATCGACAACGCATTGTCCGACGTCGCATTTAGAGGCGAGCAGTTGCGTTTCCGTCGGGCCGGTCACCGTGGCGGAGAATGTTTGCAACTGCTGTTGCGCGTCCAGTTTGGCGTTGCCGCGCAGTTGCTGGATGACTGCGTCGCCGACGCCGGCATGGCGCAGCGCGCAATCGAAGGGTGACTCGAAGGCGTGCAGCAACGTGATGCCGGCCGCCGGGGCGAGCGCGCGCGCGAGTTGCAGGCTGGTGGCCGAGACCGGCGAAAAATCGAGCGGTGCGAGGACATGTTGATAGGCGCCGTGCGGCGGCCGCTTGACCACCAGGATTGGCAGCGAGGTCATGCGCAACAGGCGCGAAGCCGTCGTGCTGACCAGAAAATCCCCGCCATTGGAACCGAAGACCAGCAGATCGGCATCTATGGTGCTCGCGTGTTCGATGATCGATTGCAGCAGTTTGCCACTCGCCAGGTGGAGGTTGGCCGAAACGCCGTGCGCCTGCCCAAGTTCGGCAGCGAGCTTGGCAAGGCCGTCCTCAGCCTGGGTGCGGAGCTTCACTTCCACATCCGTCGCGGCTTTTCCCAGCAGTTTGCGCAGTTCGTCAGTGGTGCGCTGACGTAGCACGTGCATCAAGGTGAGCTGCGCGCCAGTTTCCGCGGCCAGGCGAAACGCCCGATCCACGGAAGGTCGTGTGGCTTCCAGCAAGTCAGTCGTGACGAGAATGCAGGGGGGGGATTTCATGGGATATATCCTTGCTGATATTGTGTATAACTAACTGGCCGTGCAGTCTAAGTGACAAACGGTTCGCCGGGAATGCCCTGTTGGGTAGCTCTATCGGGTATTGCTAATATTAGTAAAGTCTTATTTTGCGGGATTTGGCGTGATTACCGCATCCTGCATCTGATTGCTCACTATGGAATGCGTCCATCTGAAGTTGTCGCCCTGCGCATCGATTCAATCGACTGGGACGCCGAGATTCTGCATATCTACCAGCGCAAGACATCGACGGCGCTTGACCTGCCACTGGCCAAGCCCACGCTACGGATTCTCAAGGACTATCCACAGCACGACCGAACTCACTACGGTCACGCGTATCTCGATCCGTTCCTGCGGGCGTGCAGGCGGGAAGCTGGGGCCCCGGGGGCCTCCGCCCCACATGCATAATAACGGTCATGGAGCTTGGCGCCACCACAAATAATGAAAGCTGCGCGCCATGACCGCACCTTCTCCCCCAACACGTCAAGGGGAGCGGCCAGAGCCGCTCTGCGTCTTTCACGTTAACTTTCATGATGCGTGAAACATCACCCAGCATCATGAAAGTCAGCCCCTTCCCATGGCCCCCCGCCCCGGAGCGGGGGGCGAAGTTGGTTCTCTGCGCTCAAGGGGATTACCTGGCGTCAGAATGGTGTGTTTCCCGTTAAAGAAGTCCGCGTTCGGCGAAAGACAGCGGTGGGGCGCTGCCGGCGACGATGAAATGATCGACGAGCCGCACATCGACCAGCGCCAGCGCCTGCTTGAGCGTGCGGGTGAGCAGTTCATCGGCGTGCGAGGGTTCGGTGACGCCGGAGGGGTGGTTGTGGGCGAGGATGACGGCGGCGGCGTTGTGCGCCAGGGCTTTCTTGACGACTTCGCGCGGATAGACGCTGGCTTGCGTCAAGGTGCCGCGAAACAGTTCCTCGTCGGCGATCAGGCGGTTTTGCGCGTCCAGCCAGAGGGCGACAAATACCTCGTGCGGCAATGACGCGAGGCGGAGCCGCAGCCAGTCGCGCACTGCGCCGGGCGCGGCAAATGTGGTTCTTTCCTGTAGTTCCTCGCGCAGGCAGCGGCGGGCGAGTTCCAGCGTGGCGACCAGTTGTGCCGCCTTGGCCGGGCCGATGCCATTCACGGCGGTGAGTTCCCGGGGCGTCGCCGCTGCGAGGCGGGCAAGACTGTGGCCGAAATGGGCGAGCAGGGCGCGGGCGAGGTCCACCGCGCTCATGCCCTTGACGCCGACACGCAGGAAGATTGCCAGCAGTTCGGCGTCGGCCAGCGCGGTCGGGCCGAGTGCCAGCAGCCGCTCGCGCGGGCGCTGATCGTCTGGCCAGTCGGTGATTGCCATGGGTTAGAATCGTTCGCGTCAAAACCGCGATTCTATCTGCCATGAACGAAATGCAAGACAAGCGCATCGTGTTGGGCATCACCGGCGGCGTGGCGGCGTACAAGGCCGCCGAGCTGGCACGGCTGCTCGGCAAGGCGGGCGCGGCGGTCGATGTCGTCATGACCGCGGCGGCCACGCGCTTCGTGGCGCCGCTGACGTTTCAGGCCTTGACCGGGCGGCCGGTATTCACCTCGCTGTGGGATGCGCCGCAGGACTCCCCTCTCCCCCAACCCCTCTCCCGCAAGGGGCGAGGGGAGCGTGGTGAGTCGCTGCGCGACTTTCACGGTAGCGGCATGGCGCATATCGATCTCACGCGTGGCGCCGATGCCGTGATCATCGCGCCGGCGACCGCCGACTTCATCGCCAAGCTGGTGCATGGTTTTGGCGACGATCTGTTGACTACCCTGTGCCTGGCCCGCGATTGCCCGCTCCTGGTCGCGCCGGCCATGAACCGCCAGATGTGGGAACACCCGGCGACGGTACGCAACATGGCGCAGTTGCGCGCCGATGGCGTCGGCGTGCTTGGTCCCGCCAGCGGGGCGCAGGCCTGCGGCGAGGTCGGGGAAGGGCGCATGCTCGAACCCGCTGAAATATTTGATGCCCTGCGCGCTTCGTTCCAGCCGAAACTTCTGGCGGGCAAGCGCGTATTGCTGACGGCCGGGCCGACCTTCGAGGCGCTTGATCCGGTGCGGGGTTTGACCAATTCAAGTTCGGGCAAGATGGGTTTTGCGCTGGCGCAGGCCTGCGCAGAAGTCGGCGCTGGCGTGACGGCGATTGCCGGCCCGGTGGCGCTGCCGACACCGGCCGGCGTGGCGCGCGTCGATGTGCAAAGCGCGCTGGACATGCGCGCGGCGGTGCTCGCCGCCGTGCCATTGACCGACATCTTCATCGCCGTGGCGGCGGTGGCCGATTACCGGCCCGCTGCCCCCGCCACGCACAAGATCAAGAAGGGCGCGCAGACGCTGACGCTGGAACTGGTCGCCAATCCGGACATTCTGGCCGAGGTGGCGGCCCGTCCCGACGCGCCATTCTGCGTCGGCTTCGCCGCCGAAAGCCAGAATCTGGCCGAGTACGCCGAGGGCAAGCGCCGTGCGAAGCAGCTGCCGCTGGTCGTCGGCAATCTCGTGCGTGATGGCTTGGGCGGCGATGCCAATGTCGTCACGCTGTTCGATGCCGCGGGTGCGCACCCCGTGCCCCCGGGCGACAAGCTCACCATTGCCCGCGCCATCGTGCGCCATATTGCGGAGATGCTGCATGCAAAAAATTGACGTACGAATCCTTGATCGGCGCCTGAAGGACAACCAGGGCGAAGCGGCGCCGCATTACGCCACGGCCGGCGCCGCCGGCATGGACCTGAGGGCCTGCATCGAGGCGCCGGTGCGCGTGCATCCGGGCGAGTCGATGCTGATCCCGGCGGGCATCGCCATCCACCTCGCCGATCCCGGCATGGCGGCAATGATCCTGCCGCGCTCGGGGCTCGGCCACAAGCACGGCATCGTGCTGGGCAACCTGGTCGGGTTGATCGATTCGGACTACCAGGGGGAGATTTTCGTCTCGCTGTGGAATCGCGGCCACGAAGTGTTCCTGCTCAATCCGCTCGACCGTATCGCGCAACTGGTGGTGGTGCCGGTGTTGCAGGTCGCTTTCAACGTGGTTGAACGCTTCGAGGAAAGCGAGCGCGGGGCCGGCGGATTTGGCAGCAGCGGCCGCCACTGAGGACACGGCTGGAAATAAAGCCCGAAAAAAATCCCGCCGCGGCGGGATAGATGTTTCGTCATTCCGGCGCAAGCCGGAATCCAGAAATACCAACAACCTGGACACCGGCTTTCGCCGGTGTGACGGATGTTTATGGGGGCCAGTGCCGAATCAGGTAGACATCTCGGTCAACACGTTTTTCAGCCAGCTTTCGCCATAGGCCTTTTCTATCTTGGCTATCGAGAAGTCAACCGGTGAAACCGCCGAGGCGGTGATCTTGATCTTGCCGTTCACCACCTTGAAGACATGCGAGACGCTGACCGATTCGGTTTCGCTGACCGCGCTGTAGCAGGCATTGATCGCCGACAGTTCGGTGGTCGGCTTGTTGTTCATCAGCGCCACGATGTTGATTGCGCAGACCTTGGCTTGCGAGTTGGCCGAATAGCCGGACTTCGGCATCGCCCCGCCGTCGGAAGGCAGCAGTGTCGCATCGCCGAGGACGTGGATATCCTTGTGGATGGTCGACTCGAAGGAGATCGCATCGACCGGGCACCAGCGCTTCTTGTCGTCCGTGAGCCCTGCGGCGACGGCAATGTTGCCGGCGCGCTGGGGCGGAATCACGTTGGCCACGGCGACCTCGTAGTCGTCGAAGTTGTCGGCGACGACTATTTTGGCCTTGGTGTCGACCTTGGTGATCTGGCCGCCGACGTACGTGAAGACGTCCTTGTAGTAGTTGTTCCAGGCCTTGGTGAACAGGCCTTTCTTCGAGACTACGTCGGGGTTGGCGTCGAGCATGATCAGCTTGGACTTCGGCTTGTGCTTCTTGAGATAGCCCGAAATCAGGCAGGCGCGCTCGTATGGGCCGGGCGGGCAGCGGAAGGGCATCAGCGGCACGCCGATCACCACCGTGCCGCCATCCTTCATCGACTGCAGCTGCTTGCGCAGCAGGGCCGATTGCGGGCCGGCCTTCCAGGCGTGCGGGAAAATCTCCGGTGTCCTGGCGTCATAACCTTCGATTTCATCGGTCATGAAGTCGATGCCGGGCGAGACGATCAGGCGGTCATAGGCGAGCCGTCCCTGGCTGGTCACCACCATCTTTGCGGCGGCGTCGATGGCCGTGGCATCGGCATGCAGCATCTTGATGCCGTGATTGGCGGCCAGCTTGTCGTACTTGATGGTCAGCGCCTTCATGTCCGGCATCAGGCCGGCGATGTAGAAGTTGGAAAACGGACAGGAAACGAACTCCTTGTTGCGCTCGATCAGAACCACCTCGATGGATTTGTCGAGCATGCGCAAATATTTTGCGGCAATCGTGCCGCCATAGCCGCCGCCGATGACGACGACGCGCCGCGCGCTGCCCTTGGGCATGATCTCGGCGGCGGAACCGGCGGATACCGCCGGAGCTTTGCCCTGTGCGGCGGCATGACCGGCCAAGGCCAACCCGGAGGCGCCACCCAGCAGCTTGATGAAATTTCTACGATCTAATGTCATTGTGTGTTTTCCTTGTTCAAGAAATACGCCGAGCCGTCTCAAGTGTTTCTTGGCCCCTTGAGGGGAGAACGACGCGAAGCGGCGTTTTCGGGGTGGGCCTATTTCACGCTGGCGTAGAAGTGCAGCAGGGCGTCCAGTTCTTCCCTGGACAGCGGCTTGACCTTCTCGGCCATCTGTTCGGGCATCTTGCGGGCGCCGGTGAGGTACATGTCCATCTGCACCTGCAGATACGGCAGCCACTGGCTGGCCATCACCGGTGTGTCGTCCTTGCCGTCCTTGCCATCGTCGAGGTGGCAACGTGAGCAGTTTGCTTCCTGCAGCGCGGCGCCTTTTTTGACCTTGGCCTTGTCGAGCTTCTGGTTGGTGACGTGTAATTTCTGCTTCGAGAAAAATTCGCCCATCCCCTCGAAATCGGCTTCGGCATAGCCTTTCGCCAGACGGCCCATGATTGTTGAGGTGCGCTCGCCGCTCTGGAATTTCTTCATCGCATCGACGATCGCTTCCTTGGACTGACTGGCCAGGCTGGGCATCAGCAGGCCGGCGCTACCGCCGTTGGTGCCATGACAGCCGGCGCAGGCGAAAGAAAGCATCTCGGGGGTCGGCGGTGTCTGGGCCGGGGTTTGGGCGAAAGCCGTTGCCGAGAGTGCCAGCGCGCCTGCCGCCAAGCTCCATCTGCTCCATTTTCTCTTCATTGTTATCTCCTCCTGTGGGTGAAATGTTTAGCGCTTGGTGACGTTGTAGTGGGACTTCACGCCTTCCACGTTCTTGTCGAGGCCGAACTGATAGCCCAGCGAGACATAGTGGTAACGTGCTTCGGTGTAGTCCTCGTGAATCGCAAAGCCGAAGTTGTAAATCTTGTCGGGCGTGATGGCGTGGTCGCCCTTGCCGCCGCCGGCCAGCGTACGTTCGAAGGTGACCACCCATTTGTTGCCTGCCTTGACGCCCGTCGCCTTGACCAGACCTTTGCCGCCTTCCATGACGCGCTGTTCGGCCACATGGCCATCGACCGGTTTTTCGCCCTTGCCGCTCTTGTATTGCAGGAGGTCGTAGAACTTGCCGCTGGCCAGGTCGGCGCCCTTGACGTACTTGGTCTTCTTGTCGTCCTTGCCGTCCTTCATCGAGCGCAAGTCGTTGTGACAGGTCGCCCAGCAGCCGTTGAGTTCGGCGCCCTCGACCGTGCCGCCGCCGTCGAACAGCATGGTCAGCTTGACCTCGTTTTTGGCGTCCATCTTGACCGTGCCCGTCTTCGGCGGCACCCACTCGAAGCGGAAATAAATTTTCTCGCCGTCATGCGCGGCCTTGAAGGTCACCGGAATCCAGCCCACTTTGCCGGCGGGCGGCTTGGGTTCGAGCACCACCTTGGATTGGCCGACCGGCTTGCCGGCGACGATCTTGTCGCCGATCTCGTTGGCATCGCCCTCGTGGCACTTGGCGCAGGTGCGCTTCTTGTTGACGATGTCCGGCACGGCCGAGTGATCCGGCTTGTTCATCACCCATTCCAGACTGGCCTGGCCGGGGTAGAACAGCTTGATCTTGCGCTCGGTCACCTTGCTCCAGTCGGGTGCGGCGGCCATAACGGCGCCCGCGACAAAAACGCTGGCGGCAATGCCTACGCTCGCGAGAACCCGGGTTGTTATTTTCATGCTGGTTTTCTCCTCTTGTTCGGTAAAAAAATCGTTCAGCCCGCCTTCTGCGCGGCTGCTTCTTCCTGCTCAAGCAGATGATGCAGGGGCTTGTGCGAGATGCCCTTGTGGCAGTCGATGCAGGTCTGGCCGTCCTCGATGGCGCTTTCGTGCTTGACCACGGAACGATCTTTCTGCTTGTCGGTATCCATCGTCGCGAAGTCGTGGCAGTTACGGCATTCCTTCGAGTCCGATGCCTTCATCTTTTCCCAGACGCGCTTTTTCATGGTGAGGCGATGCGCTTCGTATTTTTCCGGCGTATCGACGGTGCCGAGGATGTGGCCGACGATGTCGCGCGCCGCCATCAGTTTGGCGGTGGATTGGCGCGCGTAGTCATTGGGGCTCTTGCTGCTGGCGACGTGGCAATCGGCGCAATGCACGGTCGTGCCGCTACGGTTCTTGTAGTGCGCGGTTTGCTTGAGTTCCTCGTAGGGAATGGTCATCTCGTGGCACGAGATGCAGAACTCGGTGCGATTGGTCCAGGCCATGCCGGTATTCAGGCCGCCCCAGATGATGATGCCGCCGACGATGCCGACGAGGACGACGCGCGTCACCGGAAACCGGCACAGCGGAGCCGCCTGCTTGGCCTTGTCAGCGTCGGGTTGTTCGGGAGCGGGTGACTTGCTGTCTTTTTGCGCATCGGCCATCGTTCATGGTTCCTTATCAATTATCGGTTGGGCGCACGCTCAAGCGGTGCGAAAGCAAGAGCCAGGCTACGAATCAAAGCAGGATGGAAGATCAGTCGGGCGCAACAACAACCTCATTTCGAAATGGCATGCGCCACCCGAAATCCTCCTCTTGCTCTTTTATTTTTAATTTAATACTTCGTTTGACGACATGATTCACTGGAATTGTCACAGAAACCTTGATCCATATCAACAACATTAATGTGGTAATTCAATTAGACAATTAGCTAATACTAATACGCAACCTCAGTGCAAAAGCCATTCCCCGCAACAAGCGGCGTCCCGCCAGCGCCGACTTTTTCCCGTGGCCACGAGAACTCGGCGTGGCATTCCGTTTCATACGGGAGTAGACTTTTCCGGCCGCACCCAGACCGGAAATCCCGCATGACCGCGGATACGCAAACTGCTCGCCTGATTGTCGCCGTGCTGACCCGTGGTCCGGCCGGACGGTGCGAAGCATTCCGGAGCGGAGTGAGCGACAGGTTGCAGACCGTGGCCGCTCAGGCGCCACCGGCGCGAGTGGTGCGCGAGAAGGGGCAGCGAGCATGACCGAAATCATCTTCACCGCGCTGATCTTCAACGCCGCCCTGCTGCTGGCGGTTGCCCAGCTGCTTGACCTGGCGGCGCCGGGTGGCAAGCGGGAAAGTCTGCGGCGCAGCCCTTGGCTGGTCGGTGTCGTGCTCGGCGGAATTGGCATCGGCGTCATGCTGGCACCCCTGACCTTGATGCCTGGCGTCATCTTCGATGTGCGTTCGGTGCTGCTGGCCATTACCGGTCTGTTCTTCGGCGCCATTCCCGCGGCCATCGCCATGGCGATGACTGCGGCCTATCGGCTGAGTCTCGGCGGCGCGGGCGCCTGGACGGGTGTGGCGGTCATTCTCAGCTCCGGACTGATCGGTCTGGCTTGGCGGCACTGGCGTCGGCCGGTGCTCGCCGCCATGGGCTGGCGCGAACTTTATCTGTTCGGCCTGCTGGTGCATCTGGTCATGATGGGGTGGATGCTGAGCCTTTCGCTGGAGGTTTTCCAGCGCGTCGGCCTGGCGGTCATGATCCTCCACCCATTGTTGACGGTCGTGCTGGGCTTGCTGCTGTCTACCCGGCTGGCGCGGCACAACGCGGATCGCGCGTTGCAGGACAGCGAGGCGCGCTACCACAGCCTGTTCGACAACGAACATACTGTGATGCTGGTCGTAGACCCGGATAACGGCACCATCGTCACCGCCAACCCGGCAGCTGCCAAATTCTATGGCTGGACCCGCGCGGAATTGCAGGGCATGCCCATGACGCGGATCAATACCGTTTCAGCAGAAGAACACCAGGTAGCCATTCGGCGCGCGTGCTCCCGACAACAAAGCTACTTCGAGTTCAAGCATCGTATGGCGGACGGCACGCTCCGCGATATCGAGGCTTTCAGCGGACCGATCGAGTTTGCCGGCAAACAATACCTCTATTCCATTGTCCATGATGTGAGTGCGCGCCGCCAGGCCCAGCTGGCACTGCAGGAGAGCGAGGCCAGACGTGCCAGCGAACAGGCCGCCGCGCTCGAGGATCAGCGACAGGCGCGGCTGGCGGCATTGAACCTGATGGAGGATGCCGTCGCCGCCCGCAATCGTGCCGAAACGGCCCTGACGGCGCTCAAGGAAAGCGAGGCCAGATTCCGCGCGATTATCGAAGCGTCTCCGGTGGCCATGGCGGTGAGCGATGAACACCAGGTCGTCACGTTCCTGAACCGGAAGTTCGTAGAGACGTTCGGTTACACACAAACCGATATTCCCACGCTGGCAGAGTGGTGGCCACGGGCCTACCCCGACCCCGACTACCGGGAGCATGTTGTGCACAGCTGGCTGGCGGCGATGGCTAAAGCCATGCAGGCAGGGGAGGAATTCGAACCCCAGGAATATCGGGTCACCTGCAAGGATGGCAGTGTGCGCCACATCCGCTTCAGCCTCGCGCCAATGGGTTCTTCCAGTCTGGCCATTTTATATGATCTCACCGAGCGGCAACAGGCAGAGAATCAAATCCGCCAGCTTCATGAGGCCCTGCGGCGACAGGTTGCCGAACTCGACTTGCACCGTCACCACCTCGAAGAACTCGTCCTGCAGCGCACCACCGAACTGAGCATCGCCAAGGTCCAGGCCGAAGCCGCCAACCGGGCCAAGAGCGCGTTCCTCGCCAACATGAGCCACGAGATCCGCACGCCGATGAACGCCATCCTCGGCCTCACCCACCTGCTGCGCCGCGCCAGAGCCACGCCCGAACAGGATGACCGTCTGAGCAAGATCGACAGCGCCGGCCGGCATCTGCTCGCCATCATCAACGACATCCTCGACATTTCCAAGATCGAAGCCGGCAAACTGCAACTCGAACAAAGCGACTTCGCCCTCTCCGCCATGCTCGACCATGTGCGCTCGATGATCCTTGACGCGGCGCAGGCCAAGGGACTGACCATCGAGGTGGATAGCGACGACGTTCCCCCCTGGCTTTCCGGCGACCCCACCCGGCTGCGCCAGGCCCTGCTCAACTACGCCGGCA
>CAZOMI010000088.1:0-10796 GCA_964580925.1 uncultured Methyloversatilis sp. | reverse complement strand
TGTACCGTGGCGTCATCCGCGAGCAGGATATCGTCGCCTGCCGCGACGGCCAGGTGACATTCCGCTATCGCCACGCCAAGACGGGACGGATGGAGCAGCGGACGGTGTCCGGCGCGGACTTCCTCTGGCTGGTGTTGCAGCATGTGCTGCCCAAGGGGTTCCGCCGGGCGCGCAATTTCGGCTTCCTGCATCCGAATTGCAAGCGCTTGATCGCGTTGCTGCATCTGCTGCTGAAGTTCGTTCCAGTCCTGGCATCGGCGTTGGTCAAGGAACGTGCGCCAATCCCGTGCCCTTGCTGCGGGGCGGTGATGACGATCGTGCGCACGCGGATTCCGCCGATGCTGGCGGGAGGGCCGGCGATGCCGCCTGTCGTGCGGGGGGCCTTCTGATCGTGTAAGCGAACCACGCATCGGCGAGCAGCGGGGCATCGGCGCCCACGAGCCGAGGGTCGCACTCGCCAGGAATCAGTGGTCAGCGTCTGATAATCCCGCTCTTTCGCCCACTTTCGGCCGGGCCTTGCCGTAACGGCAGGCTCGATACGGCGGATTCGGCACCCGACGGCGACGATCCGGTTTGCCGCCGGGGGAATTCCAAAAAGATATTTGCTACAGGACGCCAATCCCGGCGCTCGCCGGCCGGGCTCGTCCAACAATCGGTTCAGATCGTGGCAAGCACGATCTAACCTTAGTCGTTAGGGGGGATAGGCTATATGTCATACAGGGTTACTTTCAGGGATGAACAAGGAGGCTGCGATAAGACTGGCCCCAAGGAGCAGAGCGGGGAGCCAAAATTTGTTCAGAGCGGTTATAGCCTTGTGAACCGAGGGGCTTTGCACATAAAAACTTTGGAGTTCGTTTTTCGGATCACTCAAGACCTCAAGCCATAAGTAACCCCATATGAACGAGAAGATCAGTAGTGCAGAGCCAGAAATAAGAAGCACGTGGTGCATTGTGACCCCTAACGTAGAGCTAAGGGGCCGGCCGCTTGCGGACGGTCCCGCTTGAGCGACGGGTTCGACCCCGGATACCAACGGAGAACGAAATGGGAATAGTTGACGGCTTTTTTGATGGAAGCGACGCGCACAGGATTGGCGAAGACGCGATGCGCGAACAGTTCGAGGCGTGGATAAAGCGCGGCGCACCGTGGGCGTGCTTCGATCTTGGCGAAGGCGGCGATTACATCGTGCTGTGCATGCAGGATCGGTTCGAGGCGTTCTGTGCGGGAGCGATTCTGATGGGGTCGAACGTTTGAGTTAAGGCCGATGCCCGTCAGGGTGGTCGGCCTTCAACGAATGGTTGGGCATCTCTCTCCGTTTACCCGCCAAAACCACCAACGCAATGCCGCCGATAATAGCCAACGACGCAACAAACAAACGTAGCGTTAACGGCTCACCCAAAAAGAAAACTCCACCCAGCGCAGCAATGATGGGAACACTCAGTTGTACTGAGGCGGCGGTTGTCGATTTCAAAAAGGGCAATACCGTGTACCAAATGGCATAGCCAACGCCAGATGCCAATGCGCCAGACAGAAATGCATACCCCACACCAACGGGGTCTAAGGAAGCATTACCCAATAACAAGACACTCAGAACTGTCGCCATGGGCGTAGCCCGCATGAAATTACCTGCAGTGACTTTGAGCGGGTCTCCCGCACTTTTTCCACGCAAGGAATAGATGCCCCAAGCAATACCTGCGCCTAGCATGAGTAACGAGCCCACCAGGGGCGGCGCAGATAAACCAGGCAACAACAGACCGACAAGTCCACCGCAAGCGAGGATCAGGCCGACAACCTGCAGCACACCCATGCGCTCACCGCGCCACAGGCCATAACCAATCATTGTGGTCTGCACGGCCCCAAAAAGGATGAGTGCACCCGCTGCAGCAGTTAGATGCACGTAAGAGAAGGAGAAGCCAGCCGCATACGCAAATAGAGCCAACGCCGATAGCCAATTGCCGCTGCCGGAGCGCAGACCACCACGGAGTAGAACCAAGACCCAAAGAATCACTGCGCCAGACAAAAGCCGAACCGTTGTGAAGCTAGCTGCATCAATGTTTGTATGCGAGAGCGCGACACGACATAGAAGCGAATTTCCCGCAAATGCAGTGAGCGCCAATACAGTCAAAATCACTACGCGTGCATAGGGCATGACGCTTTCTCTTGCAAAGTGGATTTAGACGCCCAGCGTCCCTTGGGGCGCAGTGTTAGGCAATGTTTCAAGAAGATCGCCGTCTCGCCAGCGCCGACTTTCTGAACGTCCGAGTTGGCTTCGTTAAACCGACGCATATGCCTGCACCAGCAGGTAGCCAGCAAATGGCACCAGAGCAAAAAGCACAATAATGCCAAGGCACCCTGTCCGAGAATTGCCTGCGGAGGAAAAACGCTCGCGCTCTTGTAGCGGCTTGGACTGAAGCCACTTGGCATGGCAGGACTGGCAGAAGAACTTGGTTTTGTTGTTGCGCCATGCCTCGATGGTGCGTTCGGTATGCCTCGAATTGGCGCCGCAACGGGAGCACTTGAAATGCGTCTCCTTGGGCTGGCGCTTGGGCAAGAGCTTGCCGATCAAGGACAAGGCGATAACGCCTGCGACGACAATTCCGATAATGGTTTCCAGTGACATTCGGTACTCTGCCTAACGTAGAAGTGAGCGGCCTGCGCGGCTTTTTGCGCAGGTCCGCTCGACTGCCGGGTTGGGCCGCGGCTCGGAAGAGAGACAGGTGCGACCAAAAGTCGGCGCTGGCGGGACGGCGCTAACCATGACCGATACGCTCCCACTGCTCTTGGAACTGTGGTTGGTCATAGCTGGTAGGTTGAAGCCAGAAAGAGACGCGACCTTCTTTCTCGCCACGATGCGCAAGCTCTTTGACTTCCGACGGCAGCAGAACAAATGCAGATGGCGACGACGAAACCACTTTGTTCACGATGACCCAGAAGTCCCCCATGACTTTTTCAAGCGAGCCGCCAAGAGGAACCGGATGGCGTTTGCTCAGTGCTTTGACTTGAATTGCAACCTTCCGGGTGGCGTCTTGGCTGTAGGCGATGATGTCAACACCACGAGCGTTTCGTGCCGTGGGCATGACGTTCCAGCCACGGAGAGAAAGCTGATAGCAGCAATAGTAGAGGCCGGCATTTCCGGTGAGCTGAGGATCAAGCGTCATATTGAGAGGCCCAACGTTAAGTAGACACACAAAAAGGTGTATATGCTGGATCAGTCAGGTGTATATTCTCGGGCATGTATCGTCATCCTATTGAATTAACAAAGACTCTTATATTGTACTCCTGCATATGGAACCCGTAAGTCCTGAAAAGGCACCTGCAGCGCCGAAACTCCTCGATCAGGTGCGCGCACGCATCAGGACGAAGCATTACAGCATTCGCACCGAAACGCAATATGTTCAATGGGTTAAGCGATATATATATTTTCATGACAAGCGGCACCCGCGCGACTTGGGGGCACCGGAGGTCGAGGCTTTTCTGACCGATCTGGCGGTGGTTGGCAAGGTGTCGGCGTCGACGCAGAACCAGGCGCTGGCCGCCTTGTTATTTCTTTATCGCGAGGTGCTGGGCATCGAGCTGCCCTGGTTGAACGATGTCACGCGTGCCAAGCCGTCGCGGCGCTTGCCGGTGGTGCTGACCCAGGCCGAGGTGCGCGCGGTGCTGCAGCGCATGGACGGCGTATATGGTCTGATGGGGCGCTTGCTCTACGGCACGGGCATGCGCCTGATGGAGTGCGTGCGGCTGCGAGTGAAGGATGTCGATTTCGGCCGCAATGAAATATTGATTCGCGAGGGCAAGGGCGGCAAGGACCGGGTGACCATGTTGCCCGCGGCGCTGGCGCAGCCGCTGGTTGAGCATTTGCAGCGCCGCCGGCTGATTTACGATGATGACGTGGCTGCCGGGTTTGCCGCGGTGTGGCTGCCCGATGCGCTGGCGCGCAAGTATCCCAACGCGGCGACCGAGTGGGGCTGGCAATACGTGTTCTGTTCGGGCAGCCATTCGACCGACCCGCGCGGCGGGCAGGTGCGCCGTCACCATGTCGATGAAAAACTGTTGCAGCGGGCGATGAAGAAGGCCGTGACGGCGGCGCACATCGCCAAGCCGGCGACGCCGCACACCTTGCGGCATTCATTCGCCACCCATCTGCTGGAAAGCGGCCAGGACATCCGCACGGTGCAGGAGCTGCTGGGGCACGCGGATGTTTCGACCACCATGATCTATACGCATGTGTTGAACAAGGGCGGGCGCGGGGTGATCAGCCCGCTCGACAGGCTATGAAGACTTGGCCCGGCATGTATGTTTGCGCGCCTGGAAGTAAAAGTCGGCGCTGGCGATACGGCGTATTTTTCTCGCCAGCGACAAAGGGGCGGCGGCCATCATGATGTTTGACAGTATCTGGATGGCTCTGCTGCTGGCGGCGGCGTTTGCCGGCTTTGTGGATGCCGTCGCCGGCGGGGGTGGTCTGATCCAGGTGCCGGCGCTGCTGGCCGGTTTTCCGCGCGAGGCGCCGGCGACGCTGTTCGGCACCAACAAGATTGCCTCGATCTTCGGCACCCTGAATGCCGCCCGGCGTTACCTGCGCGAGGTGAAGATTCACTGGGCAATCATTTTGCCGGCGGCGCTGACGGCATTTGCCTTTTCCTTCCTCGGCGCGGCGGCGGTGACGCTGATGCCCAAGGAGGTGCTGCGGCCGCTGGTGCTGGTGCTGTTGATCGGGGTTGCCGCCTATACCCTGCTGCAACCGGATTTCGGCAAGCATGAAAAGCTGTCGCATGTGCCGGCGCATCGCATGCGCTGGGTTGCCATTGCTGTGGGTGCGGTGCTGGGGTTTTATGATGGTTTTTTCGGCCCCGGCGCGGGCAGCTTCATGATCTTTGCCTTTGTGCGCTTGTTCGGCATGGACTTCCTGCGGGCTTCGGCCTCCGCCAAGATTGTCAATGTCGCCACCAATGCCGGTGCGCTGTTGCTGTTTGCGCCGACTGGCCATGTGTTGTGGGTGCTCGGCCTGGGCATGGCGGTATGTAACATCGCCGGTGCGCAGCTCGGCGTGCGCATGGCGATCCGCCATGGCAGCGGCTTTGTGCGCGTGGTGTTCCTCGTCATGACCTCTCTGCTGATCGCCAAGATCGGCTGGGATACCTTCATGCGCTAGCCGGCGGGTGCGCTGGTCATCCTTGTTTCACGTGAAACATGGTGCCGGTGCGGGCGCAGTTGCTTGATCATGTTCCACGTGAAACACTAGCGGAGTTGGTGATGCGCCGGGCGCGGCGTATCATTGCGCCTCTTTTGCTTGACTAGCCCGCCCTGCCCTCTCATTCCGACACAGATGCTTTATCCGGCCAGATTTGATGTGATTGTTGTTGGTGGCGGCCATGCCGGCACCGAGGCGGCGCTGGCTGCCGCGCGCAGTGGCGCGCGCACGCTGCTGCTGACGCACAACATCGAAACGCTGGGGGCGATGTCGTGCAACCCGTCGATCGGCGGCATCGGCAAGGGCCATCTGGTCAAGGAGGTCGATGCGTTGGGCGGCGCCATGGCGCAGGCCACAGATGTGGCCGGCATCCAGTTTCGCATCCTGAACGCCTCGAAGGGTCCGGCGGTGCGCGCCACCCGCGCCCAAGCGGATCGCTCTTTATACCGGCAGGCCATCCGCACCCTGCTGGAAAACCAGCCGAACCTGACGCTGTTCCAGCAGGCGGCCGACGACATCACGATGGTGGGCGACCGGGTGACCGGGGTGGTAACACAGCTCGGCGTGCGCTTCGAGACGGCAACGGTAGTGCTGACGGCGGGAACATTTCTGAATGGGTTGGTGCATGTCGGCCTGGCAAGTTACCGGGCCGGACGCTTCGGCGACCCGCCTTCGCTCTCGCTGGCGGCGCGCCTGCGCGAGTTGCAGCTACCGGTTGGGCGGCTCAAGACCGGCACGCCGCCGCGCCTCGATGGCAAGACCATCGACTTTGCGGTGATGCAGGAACAGCCGGGCGATACGCCGGTGCCGGTGTTTTCGTTCCTCGGCACGGCGGCGCAGCACCCGCGCCAGGTGCCGTGCTGGATCACCCATACCAATCTGCGCAGCCACGACATCATTCGCGGCGGACTGGATCGCTCGCCGATGTTCACCGGCGTCATCGAGGGGGTCGGGCCGCGCTACTGCCCGTCCATCGAGGACAAGATCCATCGCTTTGCCGGCAAGGACAGCCACCAGATTTTCCTTGAACCCGAAGGCCTCGACACCCACGAAATCTACCCGCAGGGGATTTCGACCAGCCTGCCCTTCGATGTCCAGCTTGAGCTGGTGCGCTCGATTCGCGGGCTGGAAAACGCCCACATCACGCGTCCCGGCTATGCCATCGAATACGACTATTTCGATCCGCGCGGGCTCAAGGCGTCGCTGGAAACCCAGGCGATTCGCGGCCTGTTCTTCGCCGGCCAGATCAATGGCACCACGGGTTATGAAGAGGCGGCGGCGCAGGGGCTGCTGGCCGGCATCAATGCCGCGCTGCAGGCCGATGGCGAGGAGGCTTGGTGGCCGCGCCGCGACGAGGCCTATCTGGGTGTGCTGGTCGATGACCTGGTGACGCGCGGCGTGACCGAACCCTACCGCATGTTCACCAGCCGTGCCGAATACCGCCTCAGCCTGCGTGAGGACAATGCCGACTTGCGCCTGACGGAGAGCGGCCGCCGTCTCGGCCTGGTCGATGATGCGCGCTGGGATGCCTTCAACCGCAAGCGCGACGCGATTGCCGCCGAGGCCGAGCGGCTGAAGCGCACGGCGGTCAACCTGGACGTGCTGCCGGTACGCGAGGTCGAACGCGTGCTGGGCAAGCCGGCTGCGGATGAAAGCGGCGTTGCGCCCGCGGAAAAGCGCGGCGGCCGCCGGCAATATGCCTTGTTCGACCTGCTGCGCCGCCCCGCGGTGAGCTACGCCGAGTTGATGACCCTGCCCGGCGCGGGCGCAGCAATCGGTGCCGCCGATGTCATCGAGCAGGTGGAAATTCAGGCGAAATATCAAGGCTATATCGAGCGCCAGAAGGAAGATGTCGCCAGGATGGCGGCGCAGGAAGATGCGCCGATCCCCGCTGATTTCGACTATGCCGCAGTGGCGGGTTTGTCGCACGAGGTGCGCCAGAAGCTGGCGCAGCAGCGCCCGCAGACGGTCGGGCAGGCCAGCCGCATGCAGGGCGTGACGCCGGCGGCAATTTCCATTTTGCTGGTGAATCTGAAGAAACTGCGGGGGCGGGTGTGAATCTGGCGGATGGCATCAATGCGCTGGAACTCGACCTGCCAGCAGGCGCCGAGGAAAAGCTCGCCGCCTATCTGGCGCTGCTGGTCAAATGGAACAAGGTTTATAACCTGACGGCCATTCGCGATCCGGCGGAAATGGTGACGCACCATCTGCTGGATTCGCTGGCGGTTATGCCGGTAATGCAAAAGTCGGCCACCCTCACCCTCAATCCCTCTCCCGGGAGGGGAGAGGGAAGCTGTCTGCCTCCTCTCTCCCCTTGCGGGAGAGAGGTCGGGAGAGAGGGATTGGCGGGATGCAATGCCCCGCATGGGGTACGGCGTCAGGATAACGAAGCGTTTACTTTGGCCGATGTCGGCAGTGGCGCCGGGCTGCCGGGGCTGGTTCTGGCGCTGGCCCGGCCCGACTGGTCGATCACTTCCATCGAAACTGTCGACAAAAAAGCAGCTTTCCAGCGTCAGGTGAAAATCGAACTGGGCTTGTCTAATGTGAGCATTCACTGCGGCCGTGTCGAAGATGTGAAGGAGACATTCGCTGCGGTGATCTCGCGCGCTTTTGCCAGTCTGGCGGATTTTGTCCGGCTGGCCGGGCACCTGTCGCCCTGCCTTTGGGCGATGAAGGGCGGGTATCCTGCCGATGAGGTCGCGGCCTTGCCGGCGGGTTGGCGCGTGGCCGCGAATCACGCGTTGACGGTGCCCGGCCTGAACGCCGAACGCCATTTGCTGCTACTGGAGAAAACCTGAAATGCATATATTTGCAATTGCCAACCAGAAGGGCGGCGTCGGCAAAACCACCACCGCGGTCAATCTGGCCGCCGCGCTGGCGCAGGCCGGCCAGCGCACCCTGCTGGTCGACCTCGATCCGCAGGGCAATGCCACCATGGGCAGCGGCATCGACAAGCGCGCCCTGACGCGCTCGGTCTATCAGTTGCTGGTCGGCCTGCAGCCGCTGGCCGAAGTGCGCCTGAATTCGCCGACGGCCGGCTTCGACGTGCTGCCCGCCAATCGTGACCTGGCCGGGGCCGAAGTCGAACTGGTCGATCTGGACCTGCGCGAGATGCGCCTCAAGGCGGCCCTGCGCGAGCACCACGACGAATACGACTTCGTGCTGATCGACTGTCCGCCGTCGCTGTCGATGCTGACCCTGAACGGGCTGTGTGCCGCGCACGGGGTCATCATCCCGATGCAGTGCGAGTACTACGCGCTGGAGGGGCTCTCCGACCTCGTGAATACCATCAAGAAGGTGCATGCCAACCTCAATCGCGACCTGAAGATCATCGGCCTGCTGCGGGTGATGTTCGACCCGCGCTCGACGCTGTCGAACCAGGTCTCGGCGCAACTCGAACAGCATTTCGGTGACAAGGTGTTCAAGACGCTGGTGCCGCGCAATGTGCGGCTGGCCGAGGCGCCGAGCTATGGCATACCTGGGGTGTTGTTCGACAAGGCGGCGAAAGGGGCGCAGGCCTATCTAGCCTTCGCGCAGGAAATGATCGAACGCGCCAAGAGCTGGGAAAACGCGGAAACAACAACAAAAGGGGGGAGCGGCGCATCATGATGCAACGGAAAAAGGGACTGGGTCGGGGGCTGGAGGCGCTGCTGTCCGGCAACGATGGTGAAGTCGAAGCGCAGCGCCAGGCGACCCTGCCGATCGGCGACCTGCAGCCGGGCAAGTATCAGCCACGCACGCGCATGGACCCCGGCTCGCTGGAGGACCTCGCCGCCTCGATCAGGGCGCAGGGGCTGATCCAGCCGATTTCGGTGCGCCCGGTCAGCAGCGGCCGTTACGAAATCATCGCCGGCGAGCGGCGATGGCGCGCCTCGCAGATCGCCGGTCTCGTCGAAGTGGCGGTGCTGATTCGCGACATTCCTGACGATGCCGCGCTGGCGATGTCGCTGATCGAGAACATCCAGCGCGAGGATCTGAATCCGCTCGAAGAGGCCGCCGGCCTGCAACGGCTGATCGACGAATTCAGCATGACGCACCAGGAAGCGGCCGATGCGGTCGGACGTTCGCGCTCGGCAGCGAGTAATTTGCTGCGGCTGCTGCAGCTCGCCAAGCCGGCCCAGGACCTGCTGATGGCGGGCGATATCGAGATGGGCCACGCCCGTGCGCTGCTCGCCATGACGAAATCCGAGCAGGGACGCCTGGCTGCCGAGATCGCCGACAAGGGTTATTCGGTACGCGAAACCGAACGTCGCGTGGCACGCGAACTGAACCCGCCGGTGCACAAAACGACGGCGCCCGAAAAGGGTCGAGACCTGGCGCGACTTGAGGAAGATTTGTCCGACGCGATAGGCGCCACGGTGAAAGTAAGCGCTAACCGGAAGGGGGCGGGCACGTTGCACATACGCTTCGCCAGCCTCGATCAATTGGATGGCATATTAAGGCGCCTGCGTGGCTAGCGTTCCCACAATGCTGAAATGGGATAGAACAGAATTATGAAGAACGCCATAAAAAGCCTCCATGAACAGACAATTGACTTATCAACCCAATCACTTTAACGTTCGCCACCTGTGCGGTAGCGCGCATCGCAAGCCGGTTGAAGCGGTTGGCGAGACGATAAGAAAAAGGTTCAGAGGAAAGGCTTGCGGGGGGCATGTTCAAGATACTCTTGCTCCAGGCGGCGGTGATCCTGGCAGTGGCTGCGATAGCGGGTCTGCTGGCGGGTTCGGGGGGTGCAAGGTCGGCAGCAGTTTCAGCTTTGGCCGGCGGCGCAGCTTACTTCTTGCCTAATCTGTTGTTCGTGCTCAGGCTGCGTTTGGCAACTGCCACGCGGCAAGCGGGAGCGGCGGGATTTCTGATCGGCGAAGCCGTCAAGTTGTCTGCTGTAATTGCGTTGCTGTTGTTCCTGCCACGCCTGATTGATGTGAATTGGCCGGCGCTGATCGCCGGGTTGTTTGCTGTGCTGTTTGTTAATCTTTTTGCACTCTTGCTTAAGACTTGAAAAACATGGCCACCGCGCACGCACCGAACGCTTCAGAATACGTCAGCCACCACCTCGGTCACCTGACCAACGTCAAGCAGACCTCGCTGGTCGACTGGTCGGTTATCCACCTCGACACCATGTTTTACTCGATCGCGCTTGGCCTTCTGGCGGTGTTCGTCATGGCCCGCGCGGCGAAAAGGGCCACCTCCGGTGTCCCCGGCCGCTTCCAGGCCGCCGTTGAAATCCTGATTGAAATGGTCGCCGACCAGGCCAAGGGCATCGTGCATTCCCCCGAGTCGCGCAAATTCGTCGCGCCGGTGGCGCTGACCGTGTTCATCTGGATCTTCCTGATGAACGCCATGGACCTCCTGCCGGTCGACATGCTGCCGATGCTCGGCGCGCTGGTCGGCATCGAGTACATGCGCGTCGTGCCGACGGCCGACCTGAATGCCGCGCTCGGCATGTCGCTCGCCGTGCTGGTGATGTGTCTTTACTACAACGTCAAGATCAAGGGTCTTGGTGGTTGGATGCATGAACTGTTCACCGCGCCCTTCGGCAACCACTTCCTGCTCTATCCGATCAACTTCGCCATGCAGATGATCGAGTTCGTCGCCAAGACGGTCTCGCACG
>CAZOMI010000087.1:0-11090 GCA_964580925.1 uncultured Methyloversatilis sp. | reverse complement strand
TTCCTGCGCATCGCGCCCGAGCTGTATCTGAAGCGGCTGCTGGTCGGCGGCTTCGAGCGGGTCTTCGAGATCAACCGCAATTTCCGCAACGAAGGCCTGAGCCCGCGCCACAATCCCGAATTCACCATGATGGAGTTTTACGAGGCTTATGCGAATTACCAAAGCCTGATGAATTTCACAGAAGGCCTGATCCGCCACTCTGCCCGTGAAGCGCTCGGCACCGAAGCCTTCGATTACCAGGGCCGCACCCTCGACCTGTCGAAACCCTTCCGCCGCATGACCACGGTCGACGCAATCCACTACCACCATCCGGGCTACAGCGTGACAATGCTCAATGATGCCGGCTGGCTCAGGCAGAAACTCGCCGACCTCAAGGTGGCGGTGAAACCGCTGGCGGGTCTCGGCACCTTGCAGATGCAGTTGTTCGAGGAAACCACCGAAGCCGAATTGTGGGAGCCGACCTACATCATCGACTATCCCACCGAAGTCTCGCCGCTGGCGCGTCGCTCGGACACGAACCCGGACGTCACCGAGCGTTTCGAGCTGTATATCGTCGGCCGCGAGATCGCCAACGGTTTTTCCGAGCTCAACGATCCCGAAGACCAGGCCGCTCGCTTCCTCGAACAGGCCAAGGCCAAGGATGCCGGCGACGAAGAGGCGATGTTCTACGATGCCGACTACGTGCGCGCCCTCGAATACGGCCTGCCGCCCACCGGCGGCTGTGGCATCGGCATCGACCGGCTGGTGATGCTGCTGACCAATTCTCCGTCCATCCGGGACGTCATCCTGTTCCCGCAAATGCGGCCGCAAATCAGTCAGGAGTGAACCACCCCCCGCTCGACCTTCCCGGCAGGCATGGCCTGCCGGAACGCTGGGCGGGATGCGATTCATTCGCCATCCTGGAAACCGGCGGCGGTGCCGGCGCCAACTTTCTGGCGACCTGGCAGGCCTGGCGCGACGATCCGCAGCGCCCGCAGCGGCTGCACTTCTTTTGCATCGATCCGGCACCGCCCTGCCGCGACGAACTCGCGCGCCGCCTCCAGCCGCCCACCGCGTTGTCCGCGCAACTGTATGACGCCTGGCCCAGCATCGTCAGCGGATTTCACCGCCGGCACTTTGACGACGGCCGGGTGTCATTGACGCTTGTCATTGGCGACATCCGCACGGTGGTGCCGCGCATCGAAGGCCACTTCGATGCCTTCATCCTCGACGACCTGTCGCCGGCGGAGCTAAGCTCCACTACGCTGCGCGATGACCTCCTCTGGCTGGCCGCCGACCTGCGGGCAAGCCAGCTTGTGCCGCCCGGAAAGCGCCGCGCTGCCGTCATCGGTGCCGGCATCGCCGGTGTCTGTTGCGCCGAGCGCCTGGCGCAGCGCGGCTGGGAAGTCACGCTGTTCGACCGCCGGGAGGCGCCCGCCGCGGAAACCTCGGGCAACCGCCAGGCCGTGATGCTGCCGGTGCTGTCCGTCGATGAAACCCGGCTGGCGCGTCTCAACCGCGTCGCCTACCTGTATGTGTTGCGGCAACTCGCGGCACTGGCCGAAGCGGGCCACCCGGTGACCTGGGACAACTGCGGCGTATTCCAGATCGCCCGCCATGCCGACCACGCCAGGAAGCAGCAGGCCATCGTCGCCAACCAGCAACTGCCGGAAGAGTTCGTCCAATACCTTGATGCCGACGCGGCCAGCCGGCTTGCCGGCACGACGGTGAGCGACGGCGGCTGGTGGTTTCCGCAGGCCGGCTGGCTCGCGCCGCTGTCGCTATGTCAGGCATTACTGGCGGCAGCCGGCGCAAACCTCAGTTTTCGTTCCGCTACCGAAATAACTGCGCTCGCACCCTCGGCACAGGGCTGGCAACTGCTGGGCAGCGACGGCCAGGTGCTCTGGGACGGCCCGACGGTCATCCTCGCCCATGCGCATGGCTTGCGCACGCTCGAGCAATCCACCCACCTGCCGTTGCGCTGCTTTCGCGGCCAGGTCAGCCATCTGCCAGAATCCGCCGATCTGCCACGTTGCGTCGTTTGCCGCGAAGGCTACATCGCGCCGCCACATGAAGGTTATGCCGGACTCGGCGCCACTTTCCAGCGCAGCCACGCCATGGAACCGCACGCCGAAGACCACCAAGCCAACCTTGCCCGCCTGTCGGCCATGCTGCCGGAACTGGCCGACCGCTACGATGCCACGCAGCTCACGGGGCGCGTCGGCCTGCGGCCCGTGTCACCGGACAAGCTCCCCATGGTCGGTGCCCTACCCCTGGCGAGTTGCGAGCCGCGCCCGGCCGCCCATGTCGAATGGCCGCGCTGGCCGGGCTTGTTTGTGGCCAGCGGCTATGGCGCGCGCGGCTTTGTCTGGGCGCCCCTGATGGCGGAACTGCTGGCCAGCCAGATCTGCGGCGAACCGCTGCCCATCGAAGCCGAGCTTGCCGCCGCCGTCGATCCGGCCCGCTTCACCTGGAAGGGGACTTTGTAACGGTCTGCTTCATGGGTGCACCGCAGCGATGGTGAGGGCGTTAATGATCCAAGTAGCCCACAACACCCGAGAGGACACCATGAACGCCCCCACCACCACCCCCACTTCCCGCCTGCACCCCCTCGTCGCCGTCGCGGCCGTCGCCGTGACTTTGCTGTCGTTGACCGGGATTGCCGCCATGACGGGCTATCTGCCCACCGGCAAGGCTGCGACTAATGAATCCGTTGCGGCTGGCGCCGCACCCGCTGCGGGGCATTTCATCCAACCAGCGCCGACTTTGGCCCAGCCAGCCAATGAAGTGGTAGCAACCGAGAAGAAGGTCGAGAAAGCTGCGGCCAAGCCGGCGCCCAAACCGGCGACCAAGGTCGCTCAGCCTGCCGCGCCCGGCACAGCACCCGCGCCGGTCCGGGAAATCGCCCAGGCACCTGCCATGCCCGTGCCACCTCCGCAGGTCGCCGCCCCTGCACCCTGCCCGAGCTGCGGCGTCATCGACAATGTGCGTGAAGTCACCCAGGCTGGCGAAGGCAGCGGCCTGGGCGCCGTGGCCGGTGGTGTCATCGGCGGCATCCTCGGCAATCAGGTCGGCGGCGGCACCGGCAAGAAAATCGCCACCGTCGCAGGCGTCGCCGGTGGTGCATATGCCGGTCACCAGATCGAAAAGAGCCAGAAGAAAACCACGCGTTATGAAATCACCGTGCGCATGAATGATGGTTCGCTGCGCACCCTGACGCAGGACAGCGTACCCGGCTGGCGCATCGGCGAACCCGTACGCGTCGAAAACGGTGTGCTGTTGCGGGGGAATTGACCCGCCCCAGCTGCCGACAACTATCCCCCTGCCTCGGTAGCCTTGCCGCCGGGCCGCCCCAAGGCAAGGCGGCACGCGCCGCCAGGCGCAATCTGCTCCCATGTGTGAAGGGGGCACCCCGTAACAAACGAGCGCAGCGAGCAACAGTCACCCCTCCCGCGCGGGAGGGGCTGGGGGTGGGCGGGCCTTAAATTTTTTCCAGCCGCCGCAAGGTTTCTTCCCGGCCCAGCACCGCCAGCACGCGGTCGATGGCCGGGCTTTGCGGTTGCCCCAGCAGGGCCACGCGCAGCGGGATCGCCACTTGCGGCATTTTGAGGCCGGTGGCGGCCAGGGTTTCCTTCAGCGCTTTCGCCAGTTCAGCGGGCACCCATTCCACTTTTGCCAGACGATTGCGCAAGTCAGCCAGTGCGGCTGTTGCCGGCGGAGTCAAATGATGCGCCGTCAGCTCTTCGGAGGCTTGCACTGATGCATAGAACGGATGCGCGCAGTCGGCCAGTTCGTTGAGGTTGACGACGCGATCCTTGTAGAGCGCGGCGATCAACGCCGGATCGGGAACATTGCCGGCCGGCACGCCCTCCTCGACCAGTCGACGCACGATTTCCCCGCCCAGACGTGCATCGTCGGCCAGCTTGATGTAATGGGCATTCAGCCAGTTCAGCTTTTCGGTATTGAACTGCGCGGCGGATGCGGTGATGTGGTCGAGGTCGAACCAGGCGACGAACTGTTCCAGCGAAAAGACTTCTTCATCGCCATGCGACCAGCCGAGGCGTGCCAAGTAGTTGAGAACCGCCTCCGGCAGGTAGCCGTTCTCTTCATATTGCATCACGCTGACCGCACCATGGCGCTTCGACAGCTTGGTGCCGTCGTCGCCGAGAATCATCGAGACATGGCCGTAACGCGGCACCGATGCACCGAGGGCCTGCAACAGGTTGATCTGGCGCGGCGTGTTGTTGACATGGTCGTCACCACGGATGACGTGGCTGATCTGCATGTCGGAGTCATCGACAACGACGCAGAAGTTGTAGGTGGGCGTGCCGTCGGCGCGGGCGATGATGAAATCGTCGAGTTCGGCGTTGGCGATCTCGATGCGCCCCTTCACCAGGTCATCCCAGGCCACCACGCCGTCGGCAGGATTTTTGAAGCGCACCACGGGGCTGAGGCCCGCGGGTATCGTTGGCAGCGTCCTGCCGGATGCGGGCCGCCAGCGACCATCGTAACGCGGTTTTTCCTTGTTGGCTTCCTGTGCGGCACGCAGCGCGTCGAGTTCCTCGATCGAGGTATAGCAATGGTAGGCGGTGCCGGCGGCGAGCATCTGACCGATCACTTCCTTGTAGCGATCCATCCGTTCCATCTGGTAGAACGGTCCCTCGTCGTACGCCAGTCCGAGCCATTGCATGCCGTCGAGGATGGCCTGCACCGCCTCGGGCGTCGAGCGCGCCACGTCGGTGTCTTCGATGCGCAGGATGAACTGGCCGGCATGATGCCGCGCATAGGCCCAGGCGAACAGGGCGGTACGCGCCCCGCCGATGTGGAGATAGCCGGTCGGGCTGGGGGCAAAACGGGTGCGGACTGCGGAAGTACGGGTGGTCATGACGATGCGGCGAATGGGAAAGTGCGTATTCTAAGTCAAGCCCTTCCCGGCACAGCATTCGTCAATCCGGCGCATGTCATCGCCACGCAACTGAGCGAGCCCAGGCAAGCTGCAGGGCCAGCTTGCGCCGTAGCATCAGCGCCGACTTATGCCGACCAGCCTTGCCGCTTATCACGTAGCATTGCGGCATGAAGGCAATGCCCGCATTTCGCTCACGCAACTTTCGACTGTTTTTTGCCGGACAACTGATTTCGCTGATCGGCACCTGGATGCAGCAGATCGCCATGATCTGGCTGGCTTACCGGCTGACCGATTCGGTCGCCATGCTGGGCCTGGTCGGCTTTGCCAGTCAGATCCCGATCCTGCTGTTCAGCACCCTGGCGGGGGTATGGAGCGACCGCCTCGACCGGCGCCGGCTGCTGCTGCTGACGCAGTTTCTTTCCCTGCTGCAGGCCCTGGCACTGTTCGGTTTGACCGTGAGCGGCACCATCACGCCGGTGGCATTGCTGATGATCGCCTTCCTGCTGGGCTGCATCAATGCCCTCGACCTGCCGGCGCGGCAGGCGTTCGTGGCACAACTGGTCACTGAGCGCTCCGACCTTCCCAATGCCATTGGTCTTAACTCCCTGTTGATGAACGGCTCGCGCTTTGTCGGGCCGACGCTCGCGGGACTGCTGGTTGCAGCGGCCGGCGAAGCGGCGTGTTTCCTCGTCAATGCGCTTTCCTATCTGGCGGTGCTGGCGGCATTGGCGGCAATCCGTGTCGCCCCGCGCCCGGTGCATGTGCAACCGGCATTGACCGCCTTGCGCGCCGGACTGGCGTACGCCTTTACACATCCGCAGATTCGTCTGCCGCTCTTCATGGTGGCGGGATTCAGTTTTTTCGTCACGCCGTATGCCGTGCTGATGCCAGCCTTCGCCCGCGACATTTTTCACGGCGATGCACAAACCTACGGCTTTCTCGTCGGCAGTGCCGGGATCGGTTCACTTTCCGCTGCACTGTTTCTCGCGCTGCGGGGTATTGGCGGGATCGCCACCGGGCTGGACCGGCTGTCGGCATTCGCCACGCTGACGGCCGGCATTGCACTGGCCGCCTTCGCGCTGGCACCCACCGTCATTGTGGCCTACCCGCTGCTGACGGCATTGGGGTTTTGCGTCGTCATCACTGTAGCCGGCAGCAACACCTTGATCCAGACAGTAGTCGAAGAAGATTATCGCGGCCGGGTGATGGCAATCTTTTCGACAGCGTTTCTCGGCATTGCACCGCTGGGCAGCCTGGCGATCGGCGCGATCGGTGAATTGCTGGGCGTGCGCCCGACCTTGCTGCTGTGCGGACTGCTGGCCCTCGGCCTGGGGATTGCCTACCTGCAGCGCTTGAAACCCGTCAGCTGATATCTGAAAAAAACAAGGGGCGCGGCTTGACGCCGCGCCCCCCTGAATGCCACCTGGGCTGCCTGCTTACTTCTTGGCGGCCTTTTTCTTGCCTGCGACGGCAGTCTTGAAACCGGTGCCAGCAGTGAAACGCGGCACGGTGGTGGCCGCAATTTTCAATTTCTCGCCGGTCTTGGGATTCACGCCGGTACGTGCGGCGCGCTTGGCGGCTTTGAAGGTGCCGAAACCTACCAGAGTAACTGGATTGCCCTTGGCGACTGACTTGACAACGGCATCGATAATTGCGCCCAGCGCCTTGCCGGCGGCAGCCTTGCTGATATCGGCTTCCTTGGCTGCGATTTCGATGAGATCCCCTTTGTTCATATTGGTCTGCTCCTCAGATGAAAGGCCACATAGCCAGAATTCATTTTAACTGGACATCCGGCCCCGACGTCAAGGGTTTGCTTCAATTTTTTTCGATGGAAGCCGCATGGCAAGGGATTCTGCACTACTTTGTGCCTATAATCGCCACGCACAGACAATGCACCATCGCGGACTCGGGAGATCGCCTTCATGCTGTTCATTCTGTATTACATCGTCGCCATTACGGTTCTGGTTCTGCACTTCACGGGCGTACTGGCCCGCCACAATCTGGAATGGCTGGTGCTGGTCCTGGCGGTTACGGTCTTCCCGGCAGTCATCTACCTCTAGTCCGGTTTTCGCGCCACCAGATCAATCAGGGCTGAACGGCCCTTGTGGCCGGTGCCTTCAGCGAGTTCATCCTCGTGCTCGCGTAGTTCCAGTATCTCCCAACCGGAAAACTCCCTCTCCAGCAGTTCAGCGGTATAGAGGTTTTCCATGGCAGATGGTCCGCCAGTGCCGTATTCAAGCTGTTGCGGGGTATAGCCCTGCAGCAGCAGCAGGCCACCCGGTTTCACGGCAGAGCGAATCCGCTCGAACAGCACGGCGCGCTCAGCCGGTCCGACGAACTGCACAAAGATGGCTACCACCACATCGAATGGTTTTGGCGCTTGCCACTGCAGCACGTCAGCCAGCACGAAATACACCGTCACATGACGATTTGCCGCCAGTCGCTGCGCCTTGTGCAAGCCCACCGGCGAGATTTCAACGGCAGTCACCTGCAAGCCTGACTCGGCGAGGAAGACGCTGTTGCGCCCTTCCCCATCGGCTATCGCAAGCGCCGTCCGGCCAGGTAGCAGGCGTGGCGCCTGGGCAACGAGAAACTTGTTGGGTGCCGTGCCGAAATAATATTCATCGCCGGCCTCGGCATAACGTTCGGACCAGAGCGCGGCCTGATCGAGTTTCATTGGCAATGGCTGACGATGAAGTCCTTGACCACCTTGACATCCGCCTTCATTACCGCGACCTGCTGCGGCAGCTTCTCGATGCCATCAAAATCCGCGGGCCGCAGCGGATCGCAACCCAGCGCCTCCTGGATGGTCTCGGCGAACTTCACCGGCTGCGCCGTTTCCAGCACGATCATCGGGAAACCAGCCTCGCGGTACTCGCGCGCCACCTTGAGCGCATCGGCAGTATGTGTATCGATCATCAGCTGATGCTGCTGCCAGACCGCGCGGATCGTGGCGAGACGATCCGCGTGGGTGCTCTTGCCGGAAACAAAACGGAAGTCGGCAAGACGAGAGATATAAGGCGTGCCATTGAGATCGAAGCTGCCACCCATGTCCACCCTGGCCCACAATTCGCGCACCACGGCCGGATTGCGGCCGACCAGGTCGAAGACGAAACGCTCGAAGTTCGATGCCTTGGAGATGTCCATCGACGGACTTGAGGTCACCCAGGTGTCTGCGGCGCCGCGCGGCCGGTAGACGCCGGTGCGAAAGAACTCGTCGAGCACGTCGTTCTCGTTGGTGGCGAGCACCAGCCGGTGGATCGGCAAGCCCATCATGCGCGCGATGTGGCCGGCGCAGATGTTGCCGAAGTTCCCCGACGGCACGGCAAATGACACCCGTTCAGCGTTGCTGCGCGTCGCCGCAAAATAGCCCTTGAAGTAATAAACGATCTGGGCCAGCACGCGCGCCCAGTTGATCGAGTTGACCGCACCGATCTTGTATTGCGCCTTGAAGGCGGCGTCGTTGGAAACCGCCTTGACGATGTCCTGGCAGTCGTCGAACATGCCTTCGATGGCGATATTGAAGATATTCGGTTCCTGCAGCGAATACATCTGGGCGCGCTGGAAAGCCGACATCAGGCCATGCGGCGACAACATGAAGACCCGCACGCCGCGCTTGCCGCGCATCGCATACTCTGCCGCCGAGCCGGTATCGCCCGAGGTCGCGCCAAGAATGTTGATGCTGGCGCCGCGCGCCGCCAGCACATGCTCGAACAGGTTGCCGAGCAACTGCATGGCCATGTCCTTGAAGGCCAGCGTCGGCCCGTTCGACAGTTCGAGCAGATGCAAGCCCGGCTCGAGCGTGGTCAGCGGCGTGATGTCATTTGCATTGCAGCCGGGGCGCGCATGACGGAAGGCCTCGGCGGTGTAGGAACGCTCGACCAGTTCCTTTAGCTTGGCAGCGGGAATGTCGTCGATGAATTTTTCCAGGATGCGTAGTGCCAGCCCGGCATAGGGCAGCTCGCGCCATTCGACAAGTTCGGCGGCGCTGACCTGCGGATAGCTTTCCGGCAGATAAAGTCCGCCGTCGGCAGCCAGGCCACCGAGCAGAATGTCGCTGAAGTTCTGCGGTATCTGGTTTACGGTTGCGCCGCGCGTGGAAATGTATTTCATGGAATGTATTGGCTATCGAGTGGCTAGGGCAGCCGGGAATTATCGTCGCTGGCCTCAGGCCTGTCCACCCATCCGCGCAGCAGTTGCACGGCGAACAGCAGAATGCCGATCGCCACGGGCAGCCAGCCACGGAGGTCGTCGAACGCGAGCCAGACACCACCCGCCAGGAACAGCGCGGCGCGCCAGCGACCACCCCAGGCCAGCCGTTCCTGCAGGATGCGACGTTGCGGCAAGCTTCCACCCGGATGGCGCCAGACCGGCAACAAATGGCTCAGTGCGCCAGTGACCAGTGGCAACAGGAATGCCGCCACGAAACTGGCAATCGCCGGACGCGCCGAGATCAACCCCAGGCCATGCGCCATGCCCAGCAGCAACAGCAACGCCAGGCCGATGGTTGCCGCCAGCAATGACGCCGCCGCACCAGCGCCGATGATCGAGGCGAAGCCAAAAGTGCGCCACCAGGCCAGCAGGTTGTTGCCGACCACCCAGAGCAGCAGCGCGGCACCGCCGAGGGACAGCCAAGCACCCGCAAGATGACCACCTGCCGCCCCTGCCGCGACCAGCACCACGCCGCCCGCAGCGATTGGCAGATCACGGCGCAACCGGGCAGCGGCATCCGGATCGGGGCGCCCCAGCACCGTCGGCATCAGCACTGGCAAGGTGCCCAGGGCTGCCAGGCCGATGAATCCCAGGGTATTGAGATGCAGGTGAAACAGGCGCAAGGCAGCGCCCAGTTCGGGCCGTGCCAGCCAGACCGGCACCAGGCTGACGGCGAAAAACAGGCAGAGCAGCGCTAACCCATACCAGCGCGCACCCGGATGCGGCGAACCGAGTGTGACGCGCAAACGACGCGTGATCCAGACCAGCAGAACCAGGGCCGCCATTGAGATCACGCTAGCTGAAGCATGCAGGCTCCAGCCAGGCAAAATCCCGGCCAGGCCCAGCGGGGTCGCCACGCCCGCCAGTTGCATGGTCAGCGGCAGAAACCGCAGCGCCAAACCAGGCTTGGCGGTCCGTGTCAGCACCGGCACGAAGTGGATGATGGCACCGAATATCAGCGGCATTGCGCCGGCAGCGAAGACGATATGAATAGTCGGCGCTGGCAGGACGGCGAAGCCGGACTGCGCCAACACGGGGACGGCGAAGAATGCCGCGGCAAGCGCCGCCAGAAAGGCCAGCACGGCGCAGATGCCGAGATAGACCAGCATCTGCTAGAGCTGTCAGTTCAACTCTTCGAGGCGCAACCGGACAATGTTCCCGCTGACGACCGGCAGGGCTTCGATCAGGCGGATCGCCGCATCGACCTGCTTTTCGCGCACAACGTGGGTCAGCATGATGATTTCGGTCTGCTGCTCGCCCTCGGCCGGCTCACGCTGGATCATGGCGTCGATGGAAATCTGCTGATCGGCGAGGATGCGCGTGATGTCGGCCAGCACGCCCGGCTTGTCCTCGACCCGCATGCGCAGGTAGTAACCGGTCCGCACTTCGCCGATCGGCAATACCTTGAGGTCGACCAGTTGGTCGGGCTGGAAGGCCAGGTGCGGCACGCGGTGTTCCGGATCGGCGGTATGCATGCGGGTGACATCGACGAGGTCGGCGATCACCGCGCTGGCGGTCGGCTCGGCACCGGCGCCCTTGCCGTAATAAAGCGTGGCGCCGACGGCATCGCCCTGCACCAGCACTGCGTTCATCGCACCCTCGACGTTGGCAATCAGGCGCCTGGCGGGAATCAGGGTCGGATGGACGCGCAATTCCACGCCGTCAGGGGTGCGCTTGGTGATGCCGAGCAGCTTGATCCGGTAGCCCAATTGCTCGGCGTACTTGATGTCGGCGGCTTCGAGCTTGCTGATGCCCTCGATGTGCGCCTTGTCGAACTGCATCGGGATGCCGAAGGCGATGGCCGACATGATGGTCAGCTTGTGCGCGGCATCGATGCCTTCGACGTCAAAGGTCGGATCAGCCTCGGCATAGCCCAGGCGTTGCGCTTCCTTGAGCACGACGTCGAAGGTCAGGCCCTTGTCGCGCATCTCGGAGAGGATGAAGTTGGTGGTGCCGTTGATGATGCCGGCGATCCACTGGATGCGGTTGGCGG
>CAZOMI010000086.1:0-11160 GCA_964580925.1 uncultured Methyloversatilis sp. | reverse complement strand
TGCGAAAGGCGGCCTGAGTTGCAAAAGCGTGTCCAGACAATCGGAGCCGGTACACCTGCAAACCTCGGTTTTCACCCTGACGCTATCGAAGCGCCGCGCTGTCGCCTCCCGTATTGGAATCTCGTCAGGAAGGACCCCTTTCGCCTGAGCAAGACTCAGATGGCCTCGGGCTCCTGCATCCATGCCGGGATGTCGCGCTGGCCGTGCAGCACGCGCCAGACATCAATGTGCTCTGGACGCTCGACGTAAAACACCAAGTGGGGATAGTGCGCCAGCGGCCAGAAGCGCAGACCGGGCAAGTTCAATTCGTGGGCGTAGCGTGGCGATCCAGTAGCCGGGTGGCGAGCGATGTGCGCATACGCCCGCTCCAAGGCGTCAATGAAGCCGAGCACCGCTTGTTCAGCACCTTCGCTGAGGTAGTAGGCAATCGCGTCGTCAATGTCCCGGTTGGCCAGCTCACGCGGAACGACGGGCTTGGCCGTCACCCGCGAGCGCCGTCCTTGGCCGCCTTGCGCACCCGGTCACGCAGCCCCTCAAAGTAGGCCGGATCGGCCGGGGCAGCAGGTGCAGACGCCGCGCCCGCGAGCAGGAGGCCGCGCAGGTACAGGCGATCCTGATCCTTGCGAATCAGCTCACGCACGTATTCGCTACTCGTGCCGTAGCTGCCTTGATTGACCTGCTCATCCACGAAGGACTTGAGCGTGTCGGGTAGGGATATGTTCATTGTGCTCATAGTTCAAGATTAGTTGGTTTGGCAAATTTTGGCAAGATTCATGTTTGTGTCTGACCAGCCAGTCCAAGCAAGTCGAGTGAGATGAGCATTCCCAATGCTCACTCTCTCTTTAGCCCACCATCGGCTTACTCAGGATTACGTCTGCTGCAAGAAAAGGAGCGCCCCGCAGGACGCCCCGGCTTCCTGCGGGGCGCGGTGTGCTCGGCGTCGGCAGACCCGCGACCGAATTGGACCTTCCCCGGCCGGGCTTTCGCTCTTTACTTGAGCGATCTGAAGACAGGCCCCCACGCAGGGTGGCCCGATTCCGCAGGGGTCAATTCGAATTTCGGATCAAGCGCCAGTGCCTTGCGAAACGAATCGCGGCAGGCTTTTTCCCGGGACTGGGAACATTGCATGAAAGCAAGGTATTTGTGCGCCGCCACCTTGTCGGAATCCAGGAACAGATCCGCGGCGAGCGCGCTCTGCAGCAGCCGCGTCGAGTTCGTGTAGTCGCCATCTTCGTATGCGCGAATCCCCAGCGACAAGTCTTTTTCGGCCTTGCGCAGCGCGAGCCGGTCCAGGCCCGCGTCCCGCACAATGGGCGAAGCGCAGCCTGTCACGAGTAGCGCAGCGCAGAGCAGCGCGATTATCTGCTTCATGGTCATGTCCTTGCTTACTTGAATTTGTGCCTGATCTTGAGCGACTGTCCCGGTTCCAGGCTCACGGTATCACGATAGGGCGCAAACGCCTGATTGCGTACTTCCACCTGGTGCTCCCCGGCCTCCAGTTGCAGCGAGGTGAGCGGCGGAGACACGCCGACGCTCTTGCCATCGACGAAGATCTCGCCCCATGGCGAAATCGCAAACGACACGGTGGCTTTCGCCTGTGCGACGGCAGCCGGGGATGTTGCAGGTTTTGACGGTGTCGCAGCGGGGGCTGTTGCAGGCTTTGGCGGTGTCGCAGCGGGGGCTGCCGACAGGGCCGGCGCGACCGCCGCCTGTGGTGGACCGACGTCCTCAATCACCGGAGCGGCCGGGACGGGCATCCTGTCGGGCGCGGGATCGGGGCCCAGCACATACACCCCAAACGCGGCCACGGCCAGTAGCGAAAACGCCAGCAGCACCAGCTTGCGGCGCGGCAGCCCATCCCGCGGCGCAGTCTGTTCCGTGGTTTCCGGCCCGCTTGCCGCCGACGCGGTTGCAATCACGCCCCGGGCCTTGTCGGGCGGCAGGAAAACCGTTGCGTCGTGCGGCCCCGCCTGCGTCCTGCCTGCCTGCCCCGGATTGGCCGGCGTGCCGCCGACGGCGGGCAGGCGTTCGGCTTCGGGCGGGGCGCCATCCCGGGCTCTCAAATCGCGGGCGAATTCGCCGGCGGTCTGATAGCGATCCCGCGGTCGCTTGGCCAGCGCACGACTGACGATCCGGTCGAAAAACGGTGGCACGCGGGGGTTGACCGTGCTGGGCGGCGCGGGCTCCTCGTTCAGGACCTTGTACATGATGGCGCTGAGGTTGTCGCCATTGAACGGCGTCGTCCCGGTCAGCATTTCGTACAGCACGACGCCCAGCGCAAAAATATCGGTCCTGCCATCCGTGGCCTGGCCTGCCACCTGCTCCGGCGCCATGTATTTGGGCGAACCCAGCACGGTGCCCGTCTGCGTGCGCGAGCCCGCGGGAATCTGGGCAATGCCGAAATCCATGATTTTGACGTCGCGGCCGGGCGTGATCATGATGTTCGCCGGCTTGATATCGCGGTGCACCACATGGTTTTCGTGCGCGTAGTCCAGCGCAGCGGCGATGCGCGCCGCGATGTCCCCGATCATGTCCACCGGCAGCACCACGCCGGAGTCGAGCATCTCGCGCAGCGATTCGCCGTTCAGGTATTCCATCGCGATATAGGCGACATCATCGGTCTCGCCCACGTCATAAATGGTGACGATGTTGGCATGATTCAGGCGACCCGCCGATTTGGCTTCGCGGTAGAAGCGATCCTCGAACCCGGCAAGTTCCTCTTTCGAGAGATTGAGGTTGATCGTCTTGATGGCGACAGTGCGCTCGATCAACGGGTCCACCGCCTTGTAGACCGTCCCCATCGCGCCCTGCCCCAGGGTGGCGACCACTTCGTAACGACCGATTATTCTTTGACTTGTCATGCGGAAGGCGTGGTGGGCGCTTGCTTCTGTGCGGTTCAGGGTGAGAGAATCCTAATGAAGAAAGTATAACAAACACAAAAGGGGACCCTCGCTTTGTCAGCCACCGCACCCAATACCCCGCTTTCGCTCGAGATCGCCGCCAGGACTGATCCGGGCACGCTGCGCAGCCTGAACGAGGACAGCATCGCCACCGTCGGCGAACTGGGCCTGCTGGTGCTGTCGGATGGCATGGGCGGCTACCAGTCGGGCGACGTGGCCAGCCGCATCACCACCCAGGTCATCGTCGAGGGACTGACGCAGGCCCTGAAGGGCAAAACGCACCAGGACGGCGGGGTGGCCGCCGTCGTGGAAGCGGTCGTCAAACGCGCCAACCGCGCGATCTTCATGGAAGGCGAAAGCCGCGTGCAGCGCGAGCACACCGGCCGGGAACAGGCCATGGGCTCAACCCTGGCGCTGCTGCTGCTAAAAAACAACCGCGTCACCCTGGCGCACATCGGCGATTCCCGCATCTATCGGCTGCGCGCCAACCGGCTTGAATTGCTGACGCACGACCACTCCTTGCTGCAGGAGCAGATCGACCAGGGAATCCTCAGCGCGGAAGCCGCGGCCATCTCCCACAACCGCCATCTGGTGACGCGCGGACTCGGCCTGCGGGCCGAGGTGGACGTTGCGCTGGACGCATGCGAAGCCTTGCCGGGCGACCTCTACCTGCTCTGCTCGGATGGCCTGAACGACATGGTAGACAATGCGGACATCGAGCTGGTGCTCAATTCGCTCCAGGCCAACCTGCCGCTTGCCGCCAGCCAGCTGGTCATGATCGCCAACGACAACGGCGGCGAAGACAACATCTCCGTCATTCTGGCGAAGGTCGGAACGCAACCCTTCCCTGCCGCGAAAAAGCACGGCTTTTTCGGCTGGCTCTTTGGACGCTAAAGCCCATGGCAAAACTCATCGTCAGTCAAAACGGCACGGTCACCGAAAACCGCTTCCTCACCGACGCCAGCTTCACGATCGGCAGCCTGCCCGACAGCGACCTGTGCCTGACCATCGATGGCGTCAGTCGCGCACATGCCCGCATCACCTCGATCGGCAACGATGACATCCTCGAAGACCTGGGCAGCACCAATGGCACCGTGGTGAATGGCCAGCCGGTCACCCGGCACATCCTCCAGAACGACGACGTCATCGAGATTGCCGGCGTGCAGATTCGCTACCGGAACCAAAAGGCGATCGATGGCCCCAGCTTCGACAGGACGATGATCATTCAGGCTTCGGACCTGGCACCCAACGCGCCCGCCCAGCCGGTTGGCGCCTATTCGCTGGCGACGGCAAAGAAGGAGTTCCGTCTCAAGAAAGAGAGACGGCTGGGACTGATCCGCGCGGTCGATGGTACCCGGTCAAGCCGGGAAATAGAATTGTCCAGGGTGCTGCAAGTCTTTGGCATACCCGGCAAGCAGCTTGCGGTGATCAACGCCCGCCCGCACGGCTATTTCATCACCCATGTCGAGGGGAAAACCCCGGCGCGCCTGAACGGGAAATCCATCGGCCATGAGCCCCGCCCCCTGTCGCCCAACGACACGATCGAAGTGGGCGACGAGAAGCTGCTCTTCCTGTTCAAGTAGGGAAAGCCGTTCGCTGGTCGAAGAAGTCGGCGCTGGCGTGACGGCGGCAGGCACCTGCGCCGTCACGGCCCCGCGCAGCGGCGCATCGCCTGGAGGCGCCTACTTTTGGTGGGTGCCAGCACGCCGCAGTGGCGATGGCGATGCGTCCGTGGTGGCGGCTCCAAGGCGGCGATCCCATTGATCAGTTCCAGCGGCGTCGGCACCAAATCGCCGGGCCCGTCGGGCCGCGGCTTGGGACAGTGATAGACCAGATGCCCGGTAGCCCGCTGCTGCACATCGCTGTCCTGCTGGCCACGACGGCCGCTGCCTTCTGGCTGGCGCTGACCCTGGCGCGGCGGCGGCGGCTCAAATAGGCACCACAGTTCCACACATAGCGAAAGCCGGCGTAATGGAAGGAACACCTTGTGAGGCCGGGTCATGGCGCAACGGCATCGTGAAAGCCCCCTTCCCATCGTAATCGATTCGAAATGCGTCGGAAAAGCTTACACTTGAAGAATCGAATTATTCTATGTACACATAATTTCAGCTTGTTACGATGTGTGGCGCAATTCATGCTTTGAGCACTCTATCCGGCCGCAACCACCATCCATCCGGACAGGTCGTTGAACAGGGGATGCCTTGCAGGACATCCAACATGAGGAGACACACCATGATTGACAATGTGATTGCCGCTTTCGCCGCTCGCCCATGCGGCAGGCTGTTGCGGTCCGGGGCGTTCCTGTTGATCGGCTTGCTGGGAATGGCCGCGTCGAGTTCGGCTGCAGTTCTGACGGCCACGGACTCTTCCTGGAAGGTGACGGCCAGTACCCCGGGGGCCGGTAACTGGAACAGCAATCTGGCGTTTGACGATTCTGGCTGGCAATCCGCCACTGAACTTGCCAACTGGACTTTTTCCCCGGCAAAAGTCATCTGGAGTTCGGGCGGGCAATTCTCCACGACCGAGACCCGGATCTGGGCCCGCAGCACCTTCAATCTGCTCACGCTGCCCCTGTCGGCCATTCTGAACAACGGCTTTGACGATGACGGCGACATTTACATCAACGGTTTTCTGGTAGTCAGCGATCACAACGGATTCGCCAGCAATTCGACTGCCGACATCACTTCATACCTGGTGCTTGGCGACAACCTCGTCGCTTTTACCGCAACTGACAACTACCCGGTATGGGGTTACAACCATGGTGCGGCAGTACAGGTAGACGCGAGGTTCGCCGAGGTTCCCGAACCCATGTCGCTGGCGCTGCTGGGAGTGGGGCTCGCCGGTTTGGTGGCATTGCGTCGGCGCGGCAGGCTCGCCCCTGCCTAGGCTAAATTCACGGCGGAAAACCTGTCCGCCCCTTCCGCACCTCTCTGCCCGCGCTCCGCGGGCTTTTTTTGTGCCTCTGCATACGGTTTGACGGCAACCCCGTCGCCGGGCGATACTTGCAGCCTGTGTGCGACATGACAACCCATGCCGCTCACGACTCCAGGTCTGCACCGGCTACCCGCTGCGTGTCGGGCCGGCCAGAAAGAAAAAACGCAAGACACGATCAAGCGAGGAGCTTTGCCAATGAGCGAAAATGCGCCAGCGTGCAGTCCACTGCGGCTGCATGTGCCGGAGCCCACCGGGCGGCCGGGAATCCCCACCGATTTCTCCTATCTGCACCTGTCACCCGCCGGCGACGTGCGGCGACCGCGGGTGGACGCGCAACCCGCCGAAATCGGCGACCTGGCCTTTGCCCTGGTGCGCGTGCTGGATGCCGACGGCAACGCGGTCGGGCCCTGGGCGCCACGGATCACGCCCGAGCGCCTGCGCTTCGGCCTGCGCGCGATGCTGAAAACCCGCATCTTCGACGCCCGCATGCTGATTGCACAGCGACAGAAGAAGATCTCCTTCTACATGCAGTGCCTCGGCGAAGAGGCGATCAGCGTCGCGCACGCGCTGGCGCTGGAGACAGGCGACATGTGCTTTCCGACCTATCGCCAGCAGGGTCTGTTGATGGCGCGCGAGGTGCCGCTGGTCGACCTGATCTGCCAGTTGCTGTCAAACCAGCGCGACCCGCTCAAGGGGCGTCAGTTGCCGGTGCTGTATTCGGTGCGCAAGGCGGGCTTCTTCACCATCTCGGGCAATCTGGCCACGCAGGTGGTGCAGGCGGTCGGCTGGGGCATGGCCGCGGCGATCAAGGGCGACACGAAAATCGCCTCGGCCTGGATCGGCGACGGCTCGACCGCCGAGGCCGACTTCCATACCGCGCTGGTGTTTGCCCATGTCTATCGCGCGCCGGTCATCATCAACGTGGTCAACAACCAGTGGGCGATCTCGACCTTCCAGGCGATTGCCGGCGGCGAGGGGACGACCTTCGCGGCGCGCGGCATCGGCTCCGGTATCGCCTCGCTGCGCGTCGACGGCAACGACTTCCTCGCCGTCCATGCTCCCTCCCGCTCGCCGGCCGAACGGGCGCGCGGCAACCTCGGCCCGACGCTGATCGAGTGGGTGACCTACCGCGCCGGCGGACATTCGACCTCGGACGATCCCAGCAAATACCGGCCCGCCGACGACTGGAAAAACTTCCCGCTCGGCGATCCGGTGGAACGGCTCAAGCAGCACCTGATCGGTCTCGGCGCATGGTCCGCGGAAGAGCATCAGAGCGTGCAGATGGAACTCGAAACCGAGGTGGCGGCGGCGCTGAAGGAGGCGGAAAGCTACGGCTCGCTGGCCGACGGCCACGTGCATAGCGCGGCGGAAATGTTCGAGGATGTCTATGAGGACATGCCGGAACACCTGCGTCGCCAGCGCCAGGAACTTGGAGTCTGATCGTGAAAACAACTTCAATGACCATGATCCAGGCCCTGCGCTCGGCGATGGATGTGATGCTCGAACGCGACGCCAACGTCGTGGTCTTCGGCGAGGACGTCGGCTACTTCGGCGGCGTGTTCCGCTGCACCGAGGGGCTGCAAAAGAAATATGGCAGCTCGCGCGTCTTCGACACGCCAATTTCGGAGAGCGGCATCGTCGGCGTCGCCGTCGGCATGGGCGCCTACGGCCTGCGGCCGGTCGCGGAAATCCAGTTCGCCGACTACGTTTATCCCGCCACCGACCAGATCGTTTCCGAGGCGGCGCGGCTGCGCTACCGCTCGGCGGGCGAATTCATCGCACCAATCACCCTGCGCATGCCCTGCGGCGGCGGCATCTACGGCGGCCAGACGCACAGCCAAAGCCCGGAGGCCTTCTTCACGCATGTCTGCGGGTTGCGCACGGTGATGCCCTCCAACCCCTACGATGCCAAGGGCCTGCTGATCGCGTCGATCGAGAATGACGACCCGGTGATCTTTCTCGAACCCAAGCGCATCTACAACGGCCCCTTCGATGGCCACCACGACAAGCCGGTGGTGCCGTGGTCGCAGCATCCGCTCGGCGAAGTGCCGGAGGGCTACTACACGGTGCCGCTCGAATCCGCCTCGATATATCGGCCCGGCAGCGAGCTGACGGTGCTCACCTACGGCACGATGGTGTTCGTCGCCGAGGCGGCAGCGCGGGAAAGCGGCATCGACGCCGAAATCATCGACCTGCGCAGCCTCTGGCCGCTCGACCTCGCCACCATCGTGGGCTCGGTGAAAAAGACCGGCCGCTGCGCGGTGGTGCATGAGGCCACGCGCTCCAGCGGATTCGGCGCCGAGCTGACGGCACTGGTGCAGGAGCATTGCTTCTATCACCTCGAAGCCCCCATCGAGCGCATCGCCGGCTGGGACACCCCCTACCCGCACGCCCAGGAATGGGCCTACTTCCCCGGCCCTGCGCGCGTCGCGGCAGGATTCAGGAAGGCCATGGAGAAAAACTAAAATGGGAATTCACATCATCAAGATGCCGGACATCGGCGAGGGCATTGCCGAGGTCGAACTCGCTGCCTGGAACGTGCAACCCGGCGATAGGGTGGTCGAAGACCAGTCGCTGGCCGATGTCATGACCGACAAGGCCACCGTCGAGATTCCTTCGCCGGTGGCGGGCAAGGTGCTCGCGCTCGGCGGCAAGGCCGGCGATGTGTTGCCGGTCGGCGCCGAACTGATCCGCATCGAGGTCGAAGGCGCCGGCAATGAACGCGCGGCGACTGCATCGGCCAAGGCGGCGTCGCCACCCACGCCGCCCAAGCCTGCCGCCGCACCGCGCGAAGCCGCACCGGCAGCGCAGCCGGCCGCCGCAACTGCACCGGCGGCGCGCCAGGCTGTTCCCGCGCAAAAGTCGGCGCTGGCGGGACGGCAGGCGCGGCAACCCGGCGAAAAACCTTTGGCCTCGCCCGCGGTGCGACAGCATGCCTGGGATATCGGCATCGAACTGCAACTGGTGGCGGGCAGCGGCCCGGCCGGACGCATCCTGCGCGAGGACGTCGACGCCCATGCCGCCGGCAAAGCCGCGGCCCCCGCCCGGTCCGCGCGCCATGCCACACAGGACTGGGAAGAAGCCGTGCCCGTCATCGGCCTGCGCCGCAAGATCGCGCGGAAGATGCAGGAAGCCAAGCGGCGCATCCCGCACTTCGCCTATGTCGAGGAAGTCGACATGACCGAGGTCGAGGCGCTGCGGCTGCGCCTGAACGAAAAGTATTCCGCGACGCGCGGCAAGCTGACCCTGCTGCCCTTCCTGATGCGCGCCATGGTGCTGGCGCTGCGCGAATTTCCGCAGATCAATGCCCGCTACGACGACGAAGCCGATGTGGTCACGCGCTACGGCGCGGTCCATCTCGGCATCGCCACGCAGACCGACGGCGGCCTGATGGTGCCGGTGCTGCGCCATGCCGAAGCGCTCGACCCGTGGGCCAGCGCGGCGGAAGTAACGCGGCTGGCCGAAGCGACGCGCAGCGGCAAGGCCCGGCGCGACGAACTCTCCGGCTCGACCATCACCATCACCAGTCTGGGCCCGCTGGGTGGCATCGTTTCCACGCCGATCATCAACCATCCCGAAGTCGCCATCGTCGGCATCAACCGCATGGTCGAGCGGCCGATGCTGCGTGACGGCCTGGTGGTGGCGCGCCAGCTGATGAACCTGTCCTCGTCCTTCGACCATCGCGTCGTCGATGGCATGGACGCGGCGAAATTCATCCAGTGCGTGCGCGGCTATCTCGAATTCCCCGCGACCTTGTTTGTGGAGTAACGGGTGGCCCTCTTTCCCCCATCCCCCTTCTCGAAGAAGGGGGTGACCATTGTTCGCGGGCGGTGCCCGCTCCATGTTTTGGCTGTTCCTCCTTGGGACGGCCCTGCGGAGGAACCATGCTGACCGAAACCACCACACTACTGATCGTCGGCGGCGGCCCCGGCGGCTATGTCGCCGCGATCCGCGCCGCGCAACTCGGCATTGCCACCCTGCTGGTCGAAGGCGAACAGCTCGGCGGCACCTGTCTCAATGTCGGCTGCATTCCCTCGAAGGCGCTGATCCACGTCGCCGACGAGTTCGAGAAGACGCGCCATTTCGCCGGCGATTCGCCGCTGGGCATCCGGGTTGAATCGCCCACGCTCGACATCGCCAAGGCGGTGCACTGGAAAGGCGGCGTCGTCGCCAAACTCACCGGCGGCGTGGCCGCCCTGCTGAAGAAAAACGGCGTGCAGGTCGTCAAGGGCTGGGCGCGCATCATCGACGGCAAGACCGTCGAAGTCAGCCCGGCCGGCGCAGACGAGCCGTTGCGCATCAACTGCGAACACCTTTTGCTGGCCACCGGATCGGTGAGCACGCAACTGCCGAACTTACCGTTCGATGGACCGGTCATCTCCTCGACCGAGGCGCTGTCGCCGGCGACCCTGCCGCAGAAACTGCTCGTCGTCGGCGCCGGCTACATCGGTCTGGAACTGGGTTTCGTCTATCGCAAGCTCGGCGTGGCGGTCAGCGTCGTCGAAGCACAGCCGCGCATCCTGCCCGCCTACGATGAAGAACTCACCAGGCCGGTTGCCGCCGCATTGAAACAGCTGGGTATCGACGTGCATCTTGGCTGCGCGGTGCTGGGCCTCAACGCATCCGGCAAGAGCGTGCGCATCCGCAACGCCTCAGGCGAAGAAACCGAACTGGCGGCCGACCGCGTGCTGGTGGCGATCGGCCGGCAGCCGCGCACCACGGGCTGGGGACTGGAAAAACTGCTGCTCGACATGGCCGGACGCTTCGTCAAGATCGACGACCAGTGTCGCACTTCGATGCGCAATGTCTGGGCCATCGGCGATTTGACGGGAGAACCGATGCTGGCGCACCGCGCCATGGCGCAGGGCGAAATGGTTGCGGAAATCATCGCCGGCAAGCGCCGCCATTTCACGCCGGCCGCGATCCCCGCCGTCTGCTTCACCGATCCCGAGATCGTCGTCGTCGGCCAGTCGCCGCAGGAAGCCGGGGGCGCTTGCATCCATGCGCAATTCCCCTTCGCCGCCAACGGCCGTTCGTTGACGCTCGAATCAACCAGCGGCTTCGTGCGCGTTGTTGCGCGGCGCGACAGCCACCTGATCGTCGGCTGGCAAGCCGTCGGCCGCGGCGTTTCCGAACTCTGCACGGCCTTCTCCCACTCCATCGAAATGGGCGCCTGCCTCGAAGATGTCGCCGGCACCATCCATGCACATCCAACGCTTGGCGAAGCGGTGCAGGAAGCCGCGCTGCGCGCGCTCGGCCACGCAGTGCATATTTAGCCCATGTTTGTCGACCACCTCAAAAACACCCGCCACATCAATCAGATGCG
>CAZOMI010000085.1:0-11246 GCA_964580925.1 uncultured Methyloversatilis sp. | reverse complement strand
GCCGCATCTGATTGATGTGGCGGGTGTTTTTGAGGTGGTCGACAAACATGGGTTAACCAAAACCGCCGTCCCACCAGCGCCGACTTTGCGGACTTGGCCCGGAGCCAAGCAGGCATTTGGTGACGGGTAGCCCTATATGACAAGGGGCCACATCTTCCGATGTGGCCCCTTTGCGCTGACAGCAGGCTGGCAGCGGTACTTTCGAGCCGGCCTTAGTCGGCGTAGCCGCTCCGGCCGCCCCGGCTGCTGCCGCGGTCGGCATGGCGCGGCGTGGCGTGCGCCGGTTTGCGGTCTTGCCACGGCTGTTTCTGGCTGGCGCCCGCCCGGCCCGCGCCGGCTGATTTGCCGAAGGCGGGCTTGCTGCCGGGTTTTCCGGCGAATTTGCCACTCGGCTTACCACCCGGCTTGCCGGCGGGGCGCGAACCGCCCAGGCCCGGCTTGAAGCGCGCTTCCATGCCGGTTACGGCGGAAACCGTTACCTTGTGCCCGATGAAGCGCTCGATCTTCTGCAGGGCCTGCACGTCGTTGCGGTTGACGAAGGAGATCGCGGTGCCGCTGGCACCGGCGCGGCCGGTGCGGCCAATGCGGTGCACATAATCCTCGGCGAACTTGGGCAGGTCGAAGTTGAAGACGTGGGTGATCGCCGGCACGTCGAGGCCGCGCGCGGCGACATCGGTGGCGACGAGGATGCGCGCCTGACCGCGGCGCATCACGTTCATCATGCGCGTGCGATGCTTTTGCGGCAGGTCGCCGTGCAGCGCGACGGTCGCATGGCCGTCGGCTTCGAGCGAGGCGGCGAGCTCTTCGGCGGCAACTTTGGTGGAGGTGAATACCAGCGCCTGGTTGATGCCGACGTCGGCCAGCCAATGATCGAGCAGGCGGCGCTTGTGGCCAATGTCATCCACATAAAATACATGCTGGTCGATCTGCAGGCGATCAGCCGCGAGCTTGGCCACGGCGATGGTCCGCGGGTCGTTCTGCAACTGGCGCGACATGCGCTGCACGTCGTCCGACAGCGTGGCGGTGAAGCACACGGTCTGGCGTTCCTTCGGCAACTTCCTGGCGATGGCCAGCACGTCGTCGGCAAAGCCCATGTCGAGCATGCGATCGGCTTCGTCGAGCACCAGCACCTCCAGGTTTGAAAGCACCACGCGGCCGGTCTTCATCTGGTCCATCAGGCGGCCGGGCGTGGCGACGAGAATGTCGTAGGAACCGGCGAGCGCCTTGTTCTGCGGGATGTACGATTCGCCGCCGGTGATGCAGACGGTGCGGCAACGCGGCAGCGCGCGGCCGAAATCGACGGCGGCCTTGGCCACCTGCTGGGCGAGTTCGCGCGTCGGGGTCAGCACGAGAACGCGCGGACCGACGAGGCGCAGCGGGCTGACGCCGATCATGCGCTGCATCGCGGGCAACAGAAAGGCGGCGGTCTTGCCGGTGCCGGTGGGGGCCGTGGCAATCAGGTCGCGGCGGCCGAGCAGAATCGGGATGGCCTGCGTCTGCACGGGGGTGGGTTCGGTGATGCCGAGGGCGGCAAGGGTGGTGTCGAAGGCCGGGTCAAGGCCGAGTTCGGTAAAGCGTGTCATGGATTTTCCTGTGAGCAAATGAACAATGCCGCGGCCAAATACAAAAACCAACCAATGGGCGCATGAACACATGAGGCCTTGGCAAGCAAGTTGGGTCTATCAACATCGACGCCAACCTGAATGTGCCGAACAGGAAAGTCCTGAAAAGCGGGGGGCCAGAAATCGATGACAGCCGGCGCAACAACCGCCGGCAACCGAAGCGGGGCGCGACTGTCTCACAGATAGGGGTGGAAAGTCAAATCAAATCAAGGGGTGAGACAAGTTCAACCAAGCGATGATGTCCTGCGCTGGCTTTTTCCACCCCGCTTCGAGCATCAGGGCGTGGCCCATGCCGGGATAGATCGTCGCTGCGGTGTTGTAACTGCGGGCAGTCATCTCCACCAGCGAGGAGGCGATGATCAGATCGTGCTCCGCACCCAGAATCAGCAAATTGTCGTGTCCGCCTGACAGGTTGGCGAGTACACGCTTAGTGTGCGGAAGGTTGAACAATGTCATGTCCCAGATGGCGCGGTGTGACTCCGGCTGGGCCAGGCGGTAGTAGCGCGTGAGGTCAGCCACGGACACTGGCTGGGCGAACAGGGCGTCGCGCAGGCTGTCGAGAGCGACATGCTGGCCGCTCATCATGCGATTGAGGTCGGCGAGCATGCCGGGCCGGTTGAACAGCATGCCGAAGGCCGAGGCGGCCAGTCCCTGCGGCGGTACCGAGCACATCAGCACGGCGGCGGGCGCCGCATGATTTTCGAGGTATTTTTGCACCACGAAGCCGCCCATCGAATGACCGATCAATATGGGCGGTTCGGCGAGGTCGGCGACTGCTGCGACGACGTCATTGACGTAGTCGTCGATCGAATAACTATCCAGATGGTCGCGCCGCCGGCTGCCGCCATGACCGGACAGGCTCAGCGCATGGCAGTCGAAGCCAGCGGCGGCGAAGAAAGGCAGGAAGTGCTCCTGCCAGCACCAGGCGGCGGTGTAGGCGCCATGCAGGAACAGCAGTGGCGGCATGCCTGGGCGCGGGCTTTCCGGGGCGCAGTGCAGAATTTCAAGTTTGTCGTTGTGCATTTAAGGGGTGACCCGAGCCAGGGCTTCGTCCGGTGTCAGGATTTGGAAAAGCTGCGCGAGGCGCTGGCCGCGGCGCAGCCGCAGCAGGGCTTTGTCGGCTGTGACCAGGCAGTGGGCCAGGCCGTCGCGGGCGAGTTCGAGGAATTTCTGGTCATCCCTGTCGCGGCATTTGGGCAGGGTGACAGTTGACTCGGGGGCGGCATCGACCAGCTTGACCAGTTCGAGATAGGCGGCATAGGCAGTAGCCTGCCGCTCATCAGACAGGGCGAAGAGCGGGTAAGCAAGGACGCGTTTGAATTCGGCCAGGCAAGGGGGGCTGGTAAGCGCCTGCCAGCGGCCGGCCTCGACTTCTCTGCGCAAGGGTGCAAAGCGGCTGTCGGCGAAGACGAACAGGGAAAGCAGCACGTTGGTATCGAAGGTGACGCGCAGCGCAGCTTCCCCCCGCCCTGCTTCCAGGGAAGGGGGCGGCGGTTGTTCGCGGGGCAGACCCGCTTCGCTCACTCGGCTTTCTTCTGCAGGTCGAGGCGGAGCTTGGCGAAGCTGCCCGGCGCATCTTCCAGCACCTTCAGCTTGCCCTTGGCGGGGTCGCGCGGCGGCACGGTGGCGTCGCTTTGCGCCATCAGCCAGGCCTGCCAGTCGGTCCACCATGAACCGGGTTGCTGCTGTGCGCCGTCGAACCACTGCTCGGCCGTTTCCGGCAGGGTCTTGCCGGTGTTGATCCAGTGGCCATATTTATTGGCGGCCGGCGGGTTGACGACGCCGGCGATGTGGCCGGAGCCGCCGAGCACGAAGCGGGTCGCCCCCGAGAACAGTTGAGCACCGAGGTAGGTACTCTGCCAGGGAGCGATGTGGTCTTCGATGGTCGAGATGAAGTAGGCGGGAATCTTGACTTTGGAGAGGTCGATGGCGACACCATCGAGCGTGATGCCGCCCGGCTCCTTGAGCAGGTTCTTCATGTACATGTTGCGCAGGTAGAAGCTGTGCATCGCCGCCGGCATGCGCGTGGAATCGGAGTTCCAGTAGAGCAGGTCGAAGGGGAAGGGGGCCTTGCCCATCAGGTAGTTATTGACGACGAAGGACCAGATCAGGTCGTTGGCGCGCAGCATGTTGAAGGTGCCGGCCATCTCGGTGCCTTCGAGGAAGCCGCGCTCGTTCATTTTCTTTTCGAGGTTGCTGACCTGCTGCTCGTCGATGAAGATGGACAGTTCGCCGGGAATCGAGAAGTCGAGCATGGAGGTGAGGAAAGTCACCGAGGCGATGCGCTTGTCCTTCTTTGCGGCCAGGTAGGCCGCCGTGGCGCCCAGCAGGGTGCCGCCCAGGCAGTAGCCGGCGGCATTGATTTCCTTTTCACCGGTCTGTTCGCAGACCTTGTCGACGGCAACCAGGCAGGCTTCGGTCAGATAATCCTCGAAGGTTTTTTGCGCCAGTTTCTTGTCCGGATTGACCCAGGAAATGCAGAACACGCTGTGCCCCTGGTCGGTCGCCCACTTGATCCAGGAGTTCTTCTCGCGCAGGTCGAGAATGTAGTACTTGTTGATCCAGGGCGGCACGATCAGGAGCGGTCGCTTGAACTGGGTTTTGGTGGTCGGGTTGAATTGCAGCAACTGGAACAGCTCGTTCTGGAAAACCACCTTGCCCGGCGTGGTGGCGACGTTCTTGCCGAGCTCGAAAGCCGCGGTGTCGGTCATCTTGACGCGCAACTGGCCATCGCCGTCCTCGATATCGCGCAGCAGGTTGTTGAAACCGTTCAGCAGGTTATTGCCGTGCGTATTGACCGTTTCGCGGAAGACTTCCGGGTTGGTCATGGCGAAGTTGGAGGGCGACAGGGCGTCGATGAACTGGCGCGTGAAGAAGTTAACCTTGTCCTGCGTGTGGCCGTCTAGACCCTTGACGCTGCTCACGGAATCATGGATGTGGCGCGCGCTGATCAGGTAGGACTGCTTGATGAAGTCGAACAGGAAATGCTCTTCCCACTGTTCGTCCTTGAAGCGCTTGTCGCCCTGATGCGGTGTGGCGATCGGCGGGGTCGTCGTGCCCATGAAACGCAGCATCGAATGCTGCCAGAGCGAGAAATAGTCCCACACCAGATTCATTTGCGTCTGTGCCAACTGGTAGGGGTTGGCGAGCATCTTGGCCATCATGTCCATGAAGGCTTGTGCGATGCCCAGTTCGTCCTGCGGCTGGGCGACGCCCTTCTTCATCTGGCGCTGCATGTGTTCATTGATCAGCTTCGAGGCACGCTGCGCCACCTCGGCATAGGTCTTGGCAACTTCCTGCGGATCTGGCAGGGCAGGTTTGGCGGGGTCGGCGCTGGGGGTGGTTTGCGGCATGATCTCTCACTCCATTCTGGGTCGGTTCACTGAGGCGTAGCGGATGATACCGCCCTCTATCGTGCGCGCCAGGCGGCGCTCTTGTTGCAGATGATTCAGGTGGGCGATCGCCTCGCCCATGGCAAACATGGTCTGGTGCGGGTCGTCGATGGGCCGACCGAACAGCACAGTCAGCAGTTCGCAGGCGCTGCGCGGGCCAGAATTGCAGGCGGCGAGCAGGTCGGCACAGCGGGCGGCATGGTGCGCCTGCAACTCCGCCACGCGGGCGTGCAGCCCGCGGAAGGGGCGGCCATGCGAGGGCAGTACCAGCGTATCGGCCGGCAGTGCGGTGAAGCGTTCGAGCGAGGCGAGAAACAGGCCGAGCGAATCGAAAGAGGGGTCGGCCGCATAGGCGCTGACATTGGTCGAGATGCGCGGCAGCAGCATGTCGCCCGCAATCAGCACACCGAGCGCAGCGCAGTACAGGCTGGCATGTTCGGGCGCATGGCCGTAACCGACGATGACGCGCCAGTCGTGCGCGCCCACGGTGATGATGTCGCCGTCGATCATGCGGCGAAAGCTGGCCGGTATGGCAGGCACGCCGCGCCGGTAGGCGTTGCCGCGCTTTTCGATGCCGGCATGGCGCGTCGCGTCGAGGCCGTGCTGCCGGAAAAATTCCAGCATGGTCGTCATGTCGAAGGGGGCGATGCCCGCTGCAACCAGATGGGCTGTCTGATACTCGCCCTGCGTCATCCACAGGCTGGCCCCCGTCTCGCTCTCCAGCCAGGCAGCGAGGCCGAGGTGGTCGGGGTGGAAATGGGTGACGATCTGGCGCACCAGTCGCCGCTCATTTGGCAATGCGGCCAGCGCCGACTTCCAGTGCTCTTTCACGGTATCCATGGCGATGCCGGTATCGACGGCGGTGCAGTCTTCACCGTCATCGAGCAGCCACAGGTTGATGTGGTCGAGGGCGAAGGGCAGCGGCATGCGCAACCAATGCACGCCATCAACTACCGGCAGGGTGGCGCCGGGGGCGGGCAGGTTTTCGAGGGGATAGCTGATCTGCATGGGCACGCCGGGCGCACATTGCCCGGCCAGGGGAAATCTGTTTAACTTCGTCATGTTGGTTTGCGCAAGCATTACATTTTAGCTGATAACCGGCAATTATGCTGCGGTGCAGCAATTCATCTTTCGAAGTATATCCACGGCCCATGATCGAGCCCACCTACACCATCACCGAACTGGCCCGCGAGTTCGAACTCACGCCGCGCGCCATCCGCTATTACGAAGACCAGGGGCTGATCACCCCGCAGCGCGCCGGCGTCCAGCGCGTCTATACCAAGCGTGATCGCACCCGCCTGCGGCTGACGCTGCGCGGCAAGCGTCTTGGCCTGTCGCTCGCGGCGATCCGCGAACTGATCGACATGTACGACACCGCGCCCGACCAGTCCTCCCAGCTCGTCAAGCTGCTCGAAGTGCTGGCGCGCCGCCGCGCCAAGCTTGAGCAGCAGCGCGAAGACATCGCCGCGGTGCTGGAGGAGATCGACGCCTTCGAGCAGCAATGCCGCGGCCTGCTTGAGACCGCGGACAAGTCGGCGCACCGCCGCAAAGCTTGAGTCAAGTTTGGTTGACGTTGACGTAAACGTCAACATAAAATAAGAGCCCATATCACGCTTGGAGGTGACATGAGTTACGGCATACCGCGCGGGGAAGCCCGCTTCCCGCCACGCGACCCGCAGTGGAACGAAAAGGTGCGGGAAAGCTTTGCGCGGCAGGGCGCCATGAACCTCATTGGCGCAAGCCTGGTCGATGTCTGGCCGGGCGGTTGCGAAATACACCTGCCCTATCGCGCCGACCTGTCACAGCAGCACGGTTTCTTCCACGCCGGCATCACCTCGACGGTGGTCGATAGCGCCGCGGGCTTCGCCGGTTTTTCGCTGATGGCGGCAAACAGCTCCGTGCTGTCGGTGGAATTCAAGATCAACCTGCTGGCCCCGGCCGACGGCGAACTGATGATCGCCACCGGCGAGGTGATCAAGTCGGGCAAGAACCTCGTCATTACCAAGGGCGATGCCTGGGTGGTGAAGCAAGGCAAAATCACCCACTGCGCGATGATGCAGCAGACCTTGATGACCATGCACGGTAAACCTGACATGGAGAAAAGCAAATGATCGGACTGAACTTTCAACTAGGCGAAGATATCGACATGCTGCGCGATGCGGTGAAGTCTTTCGCCGACAACGAGATCGCGCCGCGCGCCGCGCAAATCGACCGCGACAATGAATTCCCCGCCGACCTGTGGAAGAAGTTCGGCGACCTGGGTCTGCTGGGCATGACCGTACCCGAGGCGGATGGTGGCACGGGACTCGGCTATCTGGCGCATATCGTGGCGATGGAGGAAATCTCGCGCGCCTCGGCATCGGTTGGCCTGTCCTACGGTGCGCATTCCAATCTCTGCGTCAACCAGATCCGCCGCAACGGCAGCGCCGCGCATAAGCAAAAATATCTGCCCGGACTGATTTCCGGCGAACAGGTCGGTGCGCTGGCGATGTCCGAACCCAATTCCGGTTCGGACGTGGTGTCGATGAAACTGCGCGCCGACAAGAAAGGTGATCGCTATGTGCTGAACGGCAGCAAAATGTGGATTACCAACGGCGGCGATGCCGATACGCTGGTGGTCTATGCCAAGACCGATGCGGCGGCCGGGGCCAAGGGCATCACGGCGTTCATCGTCGAAAAGAATTACAAGGGTTTCAGTTATGGCAGCCATCTCGACAAGCTGGGCATGCGCGGCTCGAACACCTATCCGCTGTTCTTCGACGACTGCGAGATTCCCGAGGAAAACGTCCTTGGTGGAATCGGGCAAGGGGTCAAGGTGCTGATGTCCGGCCTCGACTACGAGCGCGCGGTGCTCTCCGGCGGGCCGCTGGGCATCATGGCCGCCTGCATGGACGTGGTGCTGCCCTATTTGCACGAGCGTACCCAGTTCGACACACCGATCGGCGAATTCCAGCTGATGCAGGGCAAGGTGGCCGACATGTATTCCACCTGGCAGGCGACGCGCGCTTATGTCTATGCCGTCGGCCGCGCCTGCGACACGAGCGATCATGACCGATCGCTGCGCAAGGATGCCGCAGGCGCGATTCTATATTCAGCCGAAAAGGCCACCTGGATGGCCGGCGAGGCGATCCAGACCCTGGGCGGCAATGGTTACATCAACGAATACCCGGCCGGGCGGCTGTGGCGCGATGCCAAACTCTATGAGATTGGCGCCGGCACCTCGGAAATCCGTCGCATGTTGATCGGGCGCGAACTTTTTGCGGAGACCAAATAATGACTGATCCAATCGTAATCGTCGCGGCAGCCCGCACGCCGATGGGCGGCTTTCAAGGCGACTTCGCCAACTTGACCGCACCGCAACTGGGCGCTGTCGCCATCCAGGCGGCCGTCGCACGCAGCGGGCTGAAGCCCGAGCAAATCGACGAGGTCATCATGGGCTGTGTGCTGCCGGCCGGCCTGGGCCAGGCCCCGGCGCGCCAAGCTTCACTGGGTGCCGGCCTGCCGCTGGCAGCCGGCTGCACCACGGTGAACAAGATGTGCGGTTCCGGCATGCGCGCCGCCATGTATGCGCACGACATGCTGGTGGCCGGCAGCGTCGATGTCATGGTGGCCGGCGGTCTCGAATCGATGAGCAATGCACCCTATCTGCTGCCGAAGGCGCGTGGCGGTTTCCGGCTCGGCCACGGCGAAGTCAAGGACCACATGTTCCTCGACGGCCTCGAAGATGCGTACGACAAAGGCCGCCTGATGGGCGCCTTCGCCGAGGAGTGCGCCGACAGCTACCAATTCACGCGGGCGGCGCAGGATGCCTTCGCCATCGCCTCGACCACGCGCGCGCAGCAGGCCAACAGCGACGGCAGTTTCGCCTGGGAAATCGCGCCGGTCACCGTCAGCGGCAAGAAGGGCGACACGGTGGTGAGCCGGGACGAGCAGCCGTTCAAGGCCAACCTGGAAAAGATTCCGACCCTCAAGCCGGCCTTCCGCAAGGACGGCACGGTGACGCCGGCCAACTCGTCGTCGATTTCCGATGGCGCGGCGGCACTGGTGCTGATGCGGCGCTCGACGGCCGACAGGCTCGGCGTGACGCCGCTGGCGCAGATGGTCGGCCACAGCACGTTTGCGCAGGAGCCGCGCCTGTTCACCACCGCGCCGGTCGGCGCGATCAACAAGCTGCTGGCGAAGAATGGCTGGACCGCGGAGAGCGTCGACCTGTGGGAGATCAACGAAGCCTTCGCGGTCGTCACCATGGCGGCGATGCATGACCTCCAGTTGCCGCACGAGCGCGTCAATGTCCATGGCGGCGCCTGTGCCCTCGGGCATCCGATTGGCGCTTCGGGTGCGCGCATCATGGTCACGCTGATGGGTGCCCTGAAAAAGCATGGCAAAAAGCGCGGCGTCGCCAGCCTGTGCATCGGCGGCGGCGAAGCCACCGCGGTGGGCATCGAACTGCTGTGACAGTGGCTTCCGGCCACGGCCGCACCTATCTGCAACTTGTCGCCACCATGCTGTTCTGGGGCGGCACCTGGGTGGCGGCGCGCTTTGCCGTGCAGGAGGTGGCGCCGCTCGGCGTGGCGGTCTGGCGTTTCCTGTTTGCCGCGACCAGCCTGCTCCTGCTGGTGCGCTGGCGCTACGGCCGCCTGCCGTCCCTGACGCGCCACGAACTCCTGCTGGTGCTGGCGCTGGGTGGCACCGGCATCTACCTTTACAACCTGTTCTTCATGTTCGGCATGCAGCACATCAGCGCCGGGCGCGGCGCGCTGGTCGTCGCCCTCAACCCGGTGATCACGCTGCTGGCGGCGGCCTGGCTGCTCAAGGAAGGCATGACCGCACAGAAGGCGCTGGGCAGCGCGCTGGCTTTCGCCGGCTGCCTCACCGTGATCGGCAAGGGCGATCCGCTGGCCTTCCTCGCCGGAAAAGTCGGCGCTGGCGAGACGCTGATTCTCGGTTGCGCGGTGATGTGGTCGGCGTATACGCTGATCGGCCGGCAGGCGACGCGCACGCTGCGGCCGCTGGTGATGACCGCCTATGCGAGTTCCGCCGGCTTCATCATGCTGCTCGCTACCGCCCTGCTGGACAATCCGGCGCAACTCGCGCCGCACTATTCCGGTGCCGCGTGGGGGGCGATGCTGTTCCTCGGCCTGCTTGGCACCACGGTCAGTTTCACCTGGTTCTCGGCGGCGGTGCAACGGATCGGCGCCTCGCGGGCGTCGATCTTCATCAACCTGGTGCCGGTCGCGGCGGTGCTGCAAGGTGCCCTGCTGCTCGGCGAGCGGCTCGATGCCTCGGTGCTGGCCGGCGGCGGGCTGGTGATTGTCGGGGTGATCCTGACGCAGCGTTCAACAATGACTCAACTGAAGGAGGCTGGCGCATGATTCTCAACGATGACCAGCGGATGATCCGCGACACTCTGCGCGACTTTGCGCGCGAACGGCTGGCCCCCAATGCGGCGCAATGGGACCGCGAGCACACCTTCCCGCGCGATGCCTTGCAGGAACTGGCCGGCCTCGGGGTCTGGGGCATGGTGGTGGCGGAGGAGTGGGGCGGCGCCGGGATGGATTATTTTTCGCTGGCGCTGGCGATCGAGGAAATCGCCGCCGGCGACGGCTCCACCTCGACCATCCTGTCGGTACAGAATTCGCTGGTCTGCGGCATCCTCAACCGCTATGGCAACGCGGCGCAAAAAGAGCGCTGGCTGAAGGGCGCGGCGAGCGGCGAGCTGCTTGGCTGTTTCTGTCTCACCGAACCGCATGTCGGCTCCGATGCCGCCGCGATCAAGACCAGCGCGGTACAAGAGGGCGATCACTGGATATTGAACGGGGTGAAGCAGTTCATCACCTCCGGCAAGCATGCGCAGATCGCCATCGTCTTCGCCGTGACCGACCCGGCCGCCGGCCGCAAGGGCATTTCCTGCTTCTGTGTGCCCACCGACAATCCCGGCTATGTGGTTGCGCGCATCGAGGAAAAGCTCGGCCAGCATGCTTCCGACACCGCGCAGATCATTTTCGAAAACTGCCGCATTCCCGCCGACTGCCTGCTTGGCACAGAGGGCGACGGCTACCGGATTGCCTTGTCCAATCTTGAAGCCGGCCGCATCGGCATCGCCGCGCAGGCGGTGGGCATGGCGCGCGCGGCGTTTGAAGCGGCGCTCAAATATGCGCAGGAGCGCGAAGCCTTCGGCAAGCCGATCATCGGCCATCAGGCCGTCAGCTTCCGCCTCGCCGACATGGCGACG
>CAZOMI010000084.1:0-11504 GCA_964580925.1 uncultured Methyloversatilis sp. | reverse complement strand
GAACGGGAGCGCCCCGTGGCAAACGAGCGCAGCGAGTCAACAGTCACCCCTCCCGCGAGGGAGGGGCCGGGGGAGGGCGGGCAATAATTTGGCGGGCCATAATCAGCGGAGCCAATTGCACAAACAGGATGCAGGCGAAAATCAGCGCGCCGCCGCTCAGTTGGACGACACTCAGCCGCTCGCCAAGAATCATCGCGCCGGCGGCGGCGGCAAACAGGGTTTCCGCGCTCAGCAGGATGGCGGCATCGGGCGCCCGCGTGTGGCGCTGCGCCACCACCTGCAGGGTGAAGGCCACCCCGACCGAGAGTAGACCGCTGTAAAGGATCGTCGGCAGCGCGGCGACCACGCCCGCCACTTGGGTTGTTTCGGTCGCGACAGCACCGCTACTGGCCAGCACGCCGCAGGTCACGAACTGGCTGAAGGCCACCAGGATCGGCGTGCCTTTTTTCATGGCCAGGCGCCCCACCCAGAGAATGTGCGCCGCCCAGAAGATCGTGCTGGAGAGTACCCAGTAATCGCCGACCGTCAGTGCGGCAAGCTCGCCGCCACTGAGCAGGAAGGTGCCGATGACGCTGCCGAGCGCCGCCGGCCAGACCGCGGCATGGGGGCGCTGTCGGTCGATGATCCAGGCCAGCAGCGGCACCATCGGCACGTAGAGCGCGGTGAGGAAACCGGCATTCGATACGGTCGTGTCGAGCAGGCCGATCTGCTGGAAGGTGGCGCCGCAGAACAGCAGCACGCCCAAACCGATCCAGGACAGGACATCGTGCCGGTCGATGACCACCCCGCGCGCCGCCAGTCGCGCATATTCCCGCCAGGCCAGCGGCAGGATGACCAGCGCACCGAGCAGAAAGCGGATGCCGGTAAACGCCAGCGGGCCGACGTCCTGCATGCCGATCTGCTGGGCGACGAAGGTGGTGCCCCAGATCAGGGCCGCCAGCAGCAGCAGGGCGTTGGCGGCGGTGCGGCTCATACAGCGGGCAGCAGGAAGGCGCTTTTGATTCCGGAGATGAGCATCTGCACGGCCATCGTCGTCAGGATCAGGCCCATCAGGCGTTCCATTGCCGCCAGGCCGGGTTTGCCGAACAGGCGGGCGAGCCGTTCGCCGGCCAGCAGAATGATGGTATTCAAGGCAATGGCAACAAGAATGGCGCTAACCAGGGAAACCGCATGAGTGCCCTGGTGCGAGGTCAGCAACACCATGGCCAGCGCGGCCGGGCCGGCGATCATCGGCACGGCGATCGGCACGATCAGCGGCTCGCCGTCGCGTTCCAGATCCGTTTCATCATGTCCGCGGCGCGGAAAAACCATGCCCATCGCGATCAGGAACAGGATCAGACCGCCCGAAATCTCCAACGCCGGTGGCGAGAGGCGCAAGGCGGCGAGCAGCCAGTCGCCGATGAAGACGAAGACAATCAAAAGCGCCGCGGCGATCGCATTTTCGCGCAGCACGACATACTGCCGCCGCGCGGGTGCCAGCGGGCGCAACAGCGAGATCAGCAAGGGAATGTTGCCGAGCGGATCCAGCAGGATCAGCAGCAACACCACCGTGGCAAGGAAGTCAGGGGTCATTGTGGGAAAAATTCAGAACCGGCGCTGGCTTCTCAATAACCGTGCTTCACCTGCGACAGAAAGGCCTTGGCACGGTCGTGGTTCGGGTTGAGAAAAAAGCTCTCCGGGGTGGTGTCTTCGAGGATCACGCCAAGATCGAAGAAAATCAGCCGGTCGGCAACTTCGCGGGCGAAGCCCATTTCGTGGGTGACGACCAGCATGGTGATGCCGGTGTGGGCAAGCTCGCGCATCACCGCCAGCACCTCGTTCACCATTTCCGGGTCGAGTGCCGAGGTTGGCTCGTCGAACAGCAGCACCTTGGGGTCCATCGCCAGCGCGCGGGCGATCGCCACGCGCTGCTGCTGTCCGCCGGAAAGCTGCACCGGATACTTGTGCGCCTGATCCCGCAGGCCGACCCGCTCCAGCAGGGTCAGCGCCCGCGCTTCGGCAGCGGCGCGCGACATCTTGCGCACCCGCATCGGCGCCAGGCTGACATTTCTCAGGATCGACAGGTGCGAAAACAGGTTGAAGCTCTGAAACACCATGCCCACCTCGCGCCGGATGGCGTCGAGGTGGCGCAGATCGTCGTCGAGCGTGATGCCATCGACGACGATCGATCCGCTGTCATGTTTTTCCAGCCGGTTGAGCGTGCGCAGGAACGTTGACTTGCCGGAGCCGGAAGGACCGATGATGGCCGTGACCTGGCCTTCGTAAAAGGTTGCGGTCACGTCATTGAGCGCCTGGAATTTGCCGAAACGCTTGCCGACGTCACGCACTTCGATGATCGGCCGATGGCTTGCCTGGGTGTTCATGGCGGACTATTCTTGGCGTTTGCGACCAACATCCAGCTGGTTTTCGAGTGCCGCCGTCAGGGTCGTGAAAGCCGTGGTGAGAATCAGGTAGATCGCGGCAATCGTCAGAAAGACCGGGATCGGCTGGTAGCTCGCGGCCTGCACGCGGTAACCGATCATCGTCAGTTCGACCACGCTGATGGCATAAGCCAGCGAGGAGTCCTTGACCAGCGAGGCCATGTTATTGGCCAGCGCCGGCAGGGCGACGCGCATGCTTTGCGGCAACACGACATCCATGAAGGTCTGGAACGGCGACAGGCCGAGCGCCCGCGCCGCCTCTACCTGCCCTTGGGGAACGGCGAGAATGCCGGCGCGCACGCATTCGGTGTTGTAGGCGCCGACGTTCAGCGCCAGGGCAATCGCCGCGCAGGCAAAGTCGGAGACCTGGATCGAATCCGGCAGGATCTGTGGCAGGGTCAGCCAGACAAACAGGATTTGCAGCAGCAACGGCGTGCCGCGCATCAGCCAGACATAGAAGTCGCACAGCCAGCGCAGCGGCAGGAACGACGAAAGCTTGCCGAGGCCGGCCAGCACCCCCAGCACCACGCCGATCGATCCGGCAATCAGCGTCAGCATGACCGTCGCCCGCGCGCCATCGGCGAACAGGTGCGCGGCGGGCCCGATCGGGGCCGGCGCGAGCGACAGCGGAATGGCCATGCCCCACAAAAACAGCAGGAGCCCGACCATCGAGCCAAACATCACCCAGCCGGGATGCTGTCTGGACCAGTTCATGTTGATTGCTCCGAACTAACTTTCATGGCCGCAAAGCTCGCACCCTGATGATGAAACACGTTAAAGGCAATAAACGCCCGCCCCTCCCAGCCCTCCCCTCACGGGGAGGCGACTGATTTGCGCGCTGCGCGCGAAGTTTGACTCAACGCTGAATTGCGTTTTCCACGCTAATCAGCGACAGCTGGCGTCGGTCTTGAAGTATTTCTGCGACAGGGCGGCGTAAGTGCCATCCTTGACGATTTCGGCCAGACCGCGATTGAGCTGCTCTTTCAGTTCCTTGTTGTCTTTGCGCAGGATCATCGAAACGCGCTCGACGAACACCTGCTCGCCGGCCACGATGCCGGCCTTGGGGTTCTTCTCGAGGGTGAACTTGATCAGCCACTTGTCGGAAATCCAGGCATCCACCTTCTTCGCGCGGAGCGCGGAAAAGGCTTCCGGATCGGCCTTGTAGGTCTTGATTTCCTTGACGCCGGGAATCTTCTTGGCGTTGTCGTAATAGCTGGTCGCCAGTTGCACGCCGACGGTCTTGCCCTTGAGGGCGTCCATCGTCAGCGGGCCACCCTTGGCCGCGGCGATCTGACCGCCGGTGCAATAGTGCGGGTTGGCAAAGTCGACCGACTTGGCACGCTCTTCGGTGTAACCGTGCGAGGCAATCGCAAAATCGAAGCGGTCCTGCAGGATCGACGCCAGCTGGGCATCGAAGGGCACCACGCGCCACTCCATCTTCAGGCCCAGTTTCTTGACCAGCGCCTCGGCCAGTTCGACCTCAAAACCGGTCAGTTTTGCTCCCTCGTAATAGTTGAACGGAAAGAACGCGCCTTCGGTGGCGGCGATGATGGTGCCCGAATTCTTGATGACGTTCCAGTCGCGTGCCTGCACCGAACCGGCGAGCAGTAGCGTGGCGACAGAAACGGCCCCGATGAGTTTGGTGATGAATCGCATGATTCCTCCTGTGATGTAACGCCGTGCCGCAATCGAACAATGAAAAATCGGCGGCAGGCAGGCTTTCCGCTACCCGCGCGCCGACCTTGAATGGGTGCAAATAAAAGCGGCCGCGATTCTACGCCCATACCGTGGCGTATTGTTTAACGCGAAAGACACAATTTGACGACGAGTAATCCCACCATGAGCGCAGCGAACAAACTTTGACCCCCGCCTCGGGGCGGGGGCTGGGGGTGGGGGGCGTTTTATTGCTTTTAACGAATTTCATGGCACGGGGGTGGGCTTGGTGACCATGAAAGTTAACGTGAAAGACATGGAGCGGTCATGGCACGCAACTTTCATTACTTGCGGCGGCGCCAAGCTCCATGACCGTTACCTGGTTTGATCGCCGGCGTAGGGATTGCTGGCGCGCTCCTCGCCGAAGGTGGAGTTGGGCCCATGGCCGGGAATGAAGGCAAAATCGTCACCCAGCGGAAAGAGCTTTTCGCGGATGGAGTGGATCAATTCAGTCGGGTTGCCGAGCGGAAAATCCGTGCGGCCGATCGACCCGGCGAACAACACATCGCCGACGATGGCGAGCTTCGAGGGCTTATGGATGAACGTCACATGCCCCGGCGTGTGACCGGGGGTGTGCAGCACATCGAGCGTGAGGCCGCCCACCGTCACCGTGTCGCCATCTTCCAGCCAGCGGTCGGGGGTGAATGCCGGCGTCGGAGGAAAACCGAACATGCTGCACTGTTCGGTCAGTTGCTCCAACCAGAAGGCGTCGGCGCGCTGCGGACCTTCCACCGGCACCTTGAGGCGCTTGGCGAGCGCCGTCGCGCCGCCCACGTGATCGATATGGCCATGGGTGAGCAGCAGCTTTTCGACCTTGAGGTGGTTTTCCTTGATGACGTCGAGAATGGCCTCGACATCGCCGCCGGGATCGACCACCGCCGCCTGACGGGTGGCCGGGTCCCAGAGAATCGTGCAGTTTTGAACCAGGGGGGTAACGGGGAGAGTAAGGTAGTCCATTGGTTTATCAGTGAGCCATGAAAGAAATTCCCGCCAGCAAAATGCCGGCGAGGACGAACAAGCCGATGATGATTGCCTTCCACGGCACCTGTTTTTCGGCGTAGGGGTCGGCCAGCGAGCGTTCCGCGCCCTTCGGCAGCGCGGCGAGCTGGGTGAGCGAGGTGCCAAAGGGGATGTTGATGCGCGCCCGCGCATTCACCGCCCAGCCATTGGCGTCGAGCAGCGGCCCGAGGTTGCGGGAACGCAGCTTGAACCAGGCCATCGCCACGGCCGGGCCGGAGATCATGAGCAGCAACCCTGCCAGTACCAGCGGAAACTGCCAGGCCTTGAGGCCGAGCAAGCCGGTGAGCGTGGCCGCGAGCGCCGTGCCGATGGCGCCGACCGCCAGACCGATGGCGGCGAAAATACCGGCGAACTTGCCGACATCGAAGGGTGGCGGCGGGATCTTGGCGGGCGTTTCGGCCGCCTTGCCGGCGACCGCCAGCAGCTTGCCGTCGACGGCGCCGGCCTTGCCGGCGGCGAATTTTTGCAATTGCTCGGAGATCAGCCGCGCCAGTTTTTTGTAGGGCGACCAGAAGGCCTGCCGCAGGCTGATCGGGTGATCGACGATCCTGGTGATCGTCGCGTCCCAGTCATTGCCCTGCCGGTCGTAGAACACGCCGTTTCTGCCGACCATCAACTGGTCGCTGTCGCCCGCCGTGAAGGCGGCGGCGATGCTCAGTTTTTCGGCGCCGCGCGCGCAATCGCAGTAGACCAGACAAAGACGCGACAACGAGGCGAGTGCGGCATGTTTGCCGGGATCATTGACGGCGACCGTCAGTTCGCAGGCGCGGCCGTCCAGATAGAGCGTGCCGATCTGGAACAACGCCGGCCCCTGGTGGGTGTAGAAATCCTTGAAGGCGACAAAATTATTGGCCAATGACATCAGGTCGCGGCAATAATGCGCCAGCCGTTCGAGCGCCAGCACGCCATCGCCCATCGCGGCTGCGTCAGGCTTGGCGGCGAGCCAGGCGGCGTAGGGCGCGAACTTGTCTTTCAGTGTTTGCCACTCGTCGGCCATGAGCACGTCGCGTGCGCCGATGAGTGGTGTGACGACCTGGTCGCGCAGCGCGGCGATGGCGTCCGCCCAGGCCGGGTTTGCCCCTGCGGAGAGCGGCAATGCCGCCCCCGTGTTAGCGGCGTTCCGGCCTTCCGCCGTCCCGCCAGCGCCGACTTTTGCGAGCGGCAGCGCGGCGATCAGCTCGCTTTGCGGGGACAGGGTGGTTCCGGCCAGCGCCTTGAGCGCGTCCTCGGAGGCATTCAGCAGGTCGGTGGCGCGGCCATCGAAGGCAGCCAACTGGCAGCGGGTGAAATAGTCATCCACCTTGGCGGCGACTGCGGTCAGCGCCGTATAAGCGTCGCCGGTGGCCGCGCCCAGCGGCTGGGCAGCCACCCCCGCAGCCTCCCAGGCGGCGACGGCCTTTTCGGCAAAGCGGGCCTGCGCGGCGCTGGCCGCTTCGGCCGTGACGGCCGCGCCGCCGCTTTCGGCCAGCACTTCCCGCGCGGCAGCGGCGATCAGAGCGCCTTCGGCATCGTCGGCCTTGATGGCCGTCAATGGTACGCCTGGCACGCCAGCGCTCTTGCCCAGCAGCGGGGCAGGGTCGCTCAGGCGTTCGCCCGCCCAAGTCACGGCGGCAATCAATTCGGGCGCGCGGATGTGGCCGTCGTTGTCGCTGTCGAGCAGCGCCAGGGTGCGGCGGTCGAATTCGCTGCCGGCCACCGGACAGGAGAGCGCCACCCAGAGCTTCTGATCCAGCGCACCGATGGCGAGCAGGTCGGCAGGGGTGTCGATGCGCGGCTGGTCAAATCCGCCGGCACGAAAGAAGCGCCAAGTGTGGGACGCGCTGTGGGACTGAGTGCTCATGGGTTGCAACCCCGGGGGATCAAAAGCGCAATATTACTCTGGCAAATGCGATTGACGAAGGGGGGGTGGGATGCGTATCTTGCTTGCTTGTTTTACTAAAGCAGAGCGGAAACCATGAAAACAAACCAGCGCGGCGGTCCCTCGATCCTGCGCAATCTGCTGCTCTCGTATCTCGGCTTCGGCCTTGCCGTCGCGCTGATCTTCCCCTTCTATGCAAACATCTTCGTCGAGTGGAAACCCGGCATGCTGCCCTGGTTTGTCGCCGGCTGCCTGGTCGCCGGCCTGTCGATTGGTGTTGTCAATTACTGGCTGCTCAACATCATCCTGCTCACGCGCCTGCGCCGCATCGCCGAGGTGACCAACCAGATTTCGAACAAGGACCTGACGCACAGTTGCGCGATGCAAAGCGCCGACACCATCGGCGAAATCATCGACAGCTTCAATGCCATGACCGTCAACCTGCGCGGGCTGATCGGCGAAACCCGGCGCCTGTCGGATGGGGTCAGCCACGACTCGCGAGACATCCATGCCTTTCTCAACGGCGTCGCCGACCAGTTGCGCGAACAGTCGCAGCAGGCCGATGGCATTCGCGGCGCGGTCAGCGCAATGGCTGCCACGGTGGACGACATTGCCGGACGTGCCAACACCACCGCCAGCCAGGGCCGCACCGCGGCCGAGCGGGCGGCGGCAGGCGGGCGCATTGTGCAGGACACTATCGCCGGCATGGAGCAGATCAGCCAGCGCGTCGGCGAGGCCGCGCAAGCCGTCGAGGGGCTGCGCGCCCAAAGCCAGCAGATCGACACCATCGTGCGCACCATTCATGACATCGCCGACCAGACCAATCTGCTGGCGTTGAATGCCGCCATCGAGGCGGCGCGTGCCGGCGAACAGGGGCGCGGCTTTGCGGTAGTCGCCGACGAAGTGCGCAAGCTGGCCGAGCGCACCTCGGCCGCCACTGGCGAAATCAGCACAATGATTGCCGCCATCCACGTCAACATCAACCAGACCGTCAACATGATCGGCCAGGGCGCGCAGACCGCCAGCGCCGGCGTCGGCATGGCGCGCGAAGCGGGCATGGCCCTCAATGAAATCGTCTCCGGTTCGGACGAGGTCACGCGCCTGATCGACGAAATCGCGCAGGCCACCGACCGCCAGCAGGCGAGCGTGCATCAGGTGGAACAGAACATCACGCGCATCGCCGACCTGATCGGCGGCATCCGTGACGCCGTCGGCGAGGGTACGGGCCGGGCCGAAAACCTGGCCAGCATGGCGGCGGAACTCTCGGGCAGTGTCGGAGAATTCCGGCTTGTGTAGACGCCCGCCCCCTCCCGACCTCCCCCCTCGCGGGGGAGGTGACTGTTGTTCGCTGCGCTCATTTGTTACGGGGAGCACCCATTCAGCTTGGGAGCGGATTGCGGCTGGCGCCGCGTGCCGTCTCGCCTTGGCAGCCCTCTCCCTCAATCCCTCTCCCGCAAGCGGGAGAGGGAAGCTGTCTGCCTCCTCTCTCCCTCTGGGAGAGAGGTCGGGAGAGAGGGATTGGCCCGGCGGCGAGACTGCCGGGTAGGGGATGAATACCAATCCCGACGCTCCGCCGTTGGTCGTCGACCAGCTCTGCAAGGCTTATGACGGCAAGCCGGCGGTGGCCGGACTGTCGTTTGCGCTGGAACGCGGCGAGTGCTTCGGGCTGCTGGGCCCGAATGGCGCCGGCAAGACCACCACGCTGCGCTGTTGCCTCGGCCTGACCGCCCCCGACAGCGGCACCATCACCCTGCTGGGTGAGCCGGTGCCGGCGCGCGCCCGTGAAGCACGGGCACGGACCGGCGTGGTGCCGCAGTTCGACAATCTCGACCCCGACTTCACGGCAGCCGAAAATCTGCTGGTCTACGGCCGCTATTTCGGCCTGTCCGACGCCACGCTGTGGAGTCGCATTCCCGGACTGCTCGAATTCGCCGGCCTGGCCAGCAAGGCCGACATCAGCCTGCGCACGCTCTCGGGCGGCATGAAACGCCGCCTCACGCTGGCCCGCGCGCTGGTGAACGACCCGGAACTGCTGGTGCTTGACGAGCCCACCACCGGGCTCGATCCGCAGGCGCGCCACATGATCTGGAATCGGCTCAAGCAGTTACTCGCTGCCGGCAAGACCATTCTGCTGACCACTCACTTCATGGACGAGGCCGAGCGCCTGTGCAACCGGCTGGCCATCGTCGATGACGGCCGCCTGATCGCGCTGGGCGCGCCCCGCACGCTGATTGCCGAACGCATCGAACCGCAGGTGGTGGAGGTCTATGGCGAAGGCGCCGAACTCTGGGCAAAGGAACAGGCGAGCCAATTCACCCGGCGTTGCGAGGTCAGCGGGGAAACTGCCTTCTGTTACGTCGAGGATGCCGCCCCGCTTTTGGCGCACCTGGCGGACCGCCCGCAACTCAAGACCCTGCACCGTCCGGCGAATCTGGAGGACGTGTTTCTCAAGCTGACCGGGCGCGAACTACGCGACTGAGTGGTTACAATTCGGATCAAACTTTGTTTTCACAAGCAGGAGATGCCGCATGTCCGTACCCAAATACCGCCTGGTGACCCGCAGCGACTTCGACGGCCTGGTTTGTGCCGTGCTGCTCAACGAACTCGACATGATCGACGACATCAAGTTCGTTCACCCCAAGGACATGCAGGACGGCAAGATCGAGATCACCGGCCGCGACATCACCACCAACCTGCCCTATGTGCCGGGCGTGCATCTCGCCTTCGACCATCACGTTTCCGAGACTTTCCGCAATCCCGGCGAACGTCCCGAGCACATCATCATTCCCGACGCCCCTTCGGCAGCGCGCGTGGTGTTCGAGCATTACGGCGGCAGTGTCCGCTTTTCCAGCGTATTCAACGACATGATGGCGGCGGTCGACAAGGCCGATTCGGCGCAATTCACGCGCGACGAAATTCTCGACCCGCAAGGCTGGGTGCTGCTCAACTACCTGATGGATTCGCGCACCGGCCTCGGCCGTTTTCGCGAATTCCGCGTCAGCAACTACCAGTTGATGATGGACCTCATCAAGTACTGCCGCGACCATGGCATCGACGACATTCTCAATCTGCCGGACGTCAAGGAACGCGTCGATCTCTACTTCGATCACGCCGTCCGTGCCAGGGAACAGATCCAGCGCTGCAGCACGGTCTACAAGAATCTGGTGGTACTTGACCTGCGCAAGGAAGAAACCATCTGGGCAACCAACCGCTTCGTGATCTACGCACTGTTTCCCGAGGCCAACATCTCCATCCACGCCATGTGGGGCGTGCAAAAGCAGAACACCGTGTTCGCCACCGGCAAGTCGATCCTCAAGCGCAGCTCGAAAACCCGGGTGGGTGAATTGATGCTCCAATATGGTGGCGGCGGGCATGAAAATGCCGGCACCTGCCAGGTGGCCAACGATCAGGCGATCATCGTGCTGCAGAAGCTGATTGCCCGCATCAACGCGGACGGGTGACGCTGCAACTCTCCCGCCGCGCCTTCGCGGTGTGGCGACGCAATTTCCTCGTCTGGCGCAAGCTCGCCATGCCCTCGATGCTGGGCAATCTGGCCGACCCGATGATCTATCTGTTCGGCCTCGGCTACGGGCTGGGCAGCCTGCTGCCGCAGGTCGACGGCGTGTCGTACATCGCCTTTCTCGCCACCGGCACGATCTGCGCCTCGACCATGAACGCGGCCTCCTTCGAGGCGCTCTATTCCGGCTTCTCGCGCATGCATGTGCAGCGCAGCTGGGAGGCGATCATGAATGCGCCGGTATCCCTCGACGACGTGGTGGCGGGCGAATGCCTGTGGGCGGCGACCAAGGCCAGCCTCGCCGGCGCGGCCATCCTGCTGGTGGTCATTCTGCTCGGACTGGCCAACGGGCCGCTGGCGCTCCTGACGCTGCCGGTGATCTTTCTCACCGGCCTGTGCTTCGCCGCCCTCGGCCTGATCATGACCGCGCTGGCGCCGTCCTACGACTTCTTCATGTACTACTTCACGCTCTTCATCACGCCGATGGTGTTGTTGTGCGGCGTGTTTTTTCCCATCGAACAACTGCCGCCACTGGTGCAGGCCATCGCGAACTGGCTGCCGCTGTCGCATGCGGTGCAACTGGTGCGCCCGCTGGTCTTCGGCGAACTGCCGGCCAGCCCCTTCCTGCACATCGTTGTCCTGCTGGCCACCACGGCCGCCGCTTTCTGGGTGGCACTGACACTGGCACGGCGGCGCCTGCTCAAGTAGTACGCTCGCCCATTCAGGCAGGCCAGCTTGTGTCGGGAAGTTGTGTGCGTCAAGCAGTTGAGCCTCTTGCAAAACATCGACTGCACGCTGTTTTTTTTCGCGGCACGAGGCGAAATCGGAGGGTGCGGGCGGCCATTTCTGGCATGATGCGTTTTCGACGACAACATCATAACCCAAGTTTGTAAACAAACGTCATAATTCGCGGTTTTTCCCCGGCTGACAAAGTGCAACTCATTGATTTTATTGAGAGTGCCATTTCTCACTGAAA
>CAZOMI010000083.1:0-11619 GCA_964580925.1 uncultured Methyloversatilis sp. | reverse complement strand
GCCGCCGGGCCGCCCCAAGGCGAGACGGCACGCGGCGCCAGCCGCAATCCGCTCCAAAACCTGAACGGGGGCACCCCGTAACAAACGAGCGCAGCGAGTCAACAGTCACCTCCCCGCGAGGGGAGGCCGGGAGGGGCGGGCGTTTATCTCCCCGGCAATCAGCGCCAGCAGTTCGCCTTCGTCGTAAGGCTTGCCCAGATAGTGATTGACGCCAATCTCCATGGCGTAATTGCGGTGCTTGTCGGCGATGCGCGAGGTGATCATGATGATCGGCACGTCGCGCGTCCGCTTGTCATTGCGGACGTTGCGCGTCAGGTCGAAACCGTCCATGCGCGGCATTTCGATGTCGACCAGCATGACGTCGGGAACGACATCGGTGAGCTGTTCGAGGGCATCCACGCCATCCTTGGCGGTGATGACCTGATAACCCTCGCGCGCCAGCAGGCGGCCGGTGATCTTGCGCACGGTGAGCGAATCGTCGACCACCATCACCGTTGGCGTCGTGGGGGCCGCCACCTCCTCATCACCGATCCGCCGGATCATGGTCTGGGAAAGGGCGGACGGAGCAGCCTCGCGGCTGGCCAGGGCAATCGGGTTGATGATCAGCGCCACCGAGCCCTCACCCAGCACGGTGGCGCCGGCGATGCCAATCACGCGTGCCAACTGCGGACCAATGTTCTTGACCACGACTTCTCGGTTGCCGCGCAGGGCGTCGACCTCGAGGGCGATGCGCTGACTATGCGCGCCCAGGCCCTTGATCAGCATCAGCCAGTGGCGCCGCGCCGGTGGCGGCCGGGCATGTGGGTCGCCGAGCAGGCGGCCGATGTAATGCCAGGTGTAGTGGTTGCCCATCCAGTCGGTGCCCTTGGCCTCGCGGATGCTTGCAATCACCCCGGATTTCAACTCGCTGACCTGCTCGACCATCGCCGAGGGAATGGCATAGACGTGATTGCCGGAACGGATCAGCACAGCCTGGGCTACCGCCAGCGTCAATGGCAGGTAGATGCGGAAACGCGCGCCCTGGCCCGGTTCGGATTCGACCTCGATGCGGCCACCCAGGTTGGCCGTCTCGTTCTTGACGACGTCCATGCCGACACCGCGACCGGCGACTTCGGTTACTGTGGTGGCGGTCGAGAAGCCGGGCTGGAAGATCATGCCCATCACGCGGGCGTCGTCAGTTTCTTCTTCGGCCCCCAGCAAGCCGTGTTCGATGGCACGGGCGCGAATCCGCTCCAGGTCGAGGCCGGCGCCATCGTCGCTCATCTCGATCAGCACTTCGTTGCCGGCCTGCGCCAGGGTCAACTGAATCTCGCCAATCTCCGGCTTTGCCGTGGCCGCGCGTCCGGCCCGATCTTCGAGACCGTGGGCCACGGCGTTGCGCAGCAGGTGCTCGATCGGCCCGGTCATCGCTTCCAGGACCGAGCGGTCCAGTTCGGTCTGGCCGCCGCGAATGTCGAGGTTGACGCGCTTGTCGAGTTCCTTGGCGGTCTGCCGCACAACGCGGTAGAGACGGTCGGCGACCGAGGTAAACGGCACCATGCGCACGCTCATCAGCGCCTGCGACAATTCGCGGTTAAGGCGCGACTGGGCAACCAGCGCGGCGTCGGCGTGATCGAGGTTGCGCAGCAGGTTGTGCTGCACGGTCGACACGTCATTCACGCTCTCGGCCATCATCCGCGTCAATTCCTGGAAGCGGGTGAAGCGGTCGAATTCAAGAGGATCAAAGTTGGCGTCGTGCACCTGGGCTTCGGCCAGCTGGGACTGCATTTGCGATTCGGCCTGGATTTCGATCTCGCGCAACTGACTGCGCAGGCGGATGACGTTTTCGGTGAGTTCCAGCAGCGCCGCCTTGACGGTGCGCATTTCGTCTTCGATGCGCGCGCGGGCAATGGCCATCTCGCCCGCCCCGTTGACCAGCTTGTCGACGAGATCGGCGCGCACGCGCAAGCTGGGGCGGGCCAGAACTTCCTCGGCTGGCGTTGCGACTGTCTGGTGCAGGACTGCGGAAGTCGGCGCTGGCGCGACGGCGTCAGTATCGGCAGTAGTCTCGCTTGCGGCTGCCGGATCGTCTGCATCGACATCACCGAAGCGGCGCAGCTTGTCGATCAGCATCGCAGTGCGGTCGTAAGTGTGCTCAACCTCATCGAGCAAGGCCGGGGTGATGTCGGACGATACCTCGATGCGGGTTTCAAGACCGTGCACGATTTCGCCGATGCTCATGGCACCGGCCATGCGCGCACTGCCTTTCAGTGTATGCAGCAGGCGCCGCAGCTGGTTGGCGATGCCGGTATCGGCAGGCTGCGCGCGCCAGTTGCGCAGTTCGTCACCAATTTCGCGCATCAGGTCATGCGACTCGTCGAGGAAGAACGGTAACAATTGCGCGTCAAGCTCGTCGCGCAAGCGCGACTGACGGCGTTCATCTTCGTCAACAGGTAATTCGTGGCCCTCTTCCTCCGCGGCAACGGTCACTTCAGCCGGTGGCGGGACTGCAGGCGCAGCGGCAGGCAAGTGGGTCATGTCGAGCGACATGGGATCGGCATCAATCTCTGCGTCGCTCAACTCTGCATCGAACGCAGGCGCGTTTGCAGCCTCGGGAGCGGGCGCGGCGGCGGGCATTTCCGCGGACTCTGCTTCTTCAGCTTCCGCTGTTTCGGGCGGCACCGCTACGGGAGGCATCAGGCTGTCAAGCTCCGCAGCCAGCCCGGCTTCCGGGGCTGGCAGGCGCAATTCGGCGATCGCACCGATCATGCCGTCCAGCGCACCGACCGCGCGCGCCATCAGCATGCGCTGGGCTTCGTCGGGCGCCACTTCGGCTGATATCAGCCGGCCAAAAGCAAGTTCCAGGGCATGGGCAACGCCTTGCACGGCCTGCAAGCCGGTGGTGGCGGAAATTCCGGCGAGGGTATGGGCAAGGCGCAGCAGTTCGCGTTCAATCTCTCCGCCGCACTCGAGTCCGGCCTGCAAGCCGGCGAGATGGCCCCGTGCCTCGGCCAGGTAAAGTTCGTGCAGGGTCCGCGAGATTTCCAGATCGCCGACCAGGACGGTCTCGGATAAGGGCTCGACAGGTGACTCGGGGAGCAGTTCCGGTGAAGCCTCATCAGCAAGCTCCGGCGCCGGACTTTCATCAGGCATGCCCACCGGCTCTGTCGCGTCATCTGCAACAGCTACCGTCGTGAGGTCTTCTGCGGGTATTTCGGCTGCCGCTTCAATGGGTTCAGCCAGTATTTGTGCAGGCGCCTCATCTGCTGCCTCAGGCAATACTTCCAGCAAGCTGCGCAAGCGCTCGCATTCCGCGACCAAAGCTGTCGCGTCATGCCCGGTCGTGCCATCGGCTTCAAGCTGCGCAACCCAATCTTGGAACAGGACGTGGGCATCCTTCAGCATGGCCAGCAACGGCGGCGTGGCCGATTGCTCCTCTTGCAACCATTTGTTGAGCGTCTGTTCCACTGCCCAGGCAGTCTCGCCAAGTTCGGTCAGGCCAACCATGCGACCGCTGCCTTTGAGGGTATGGAAGCTGCGCCGCACCGTTGTCAGGGTCTCACGGTCATGCGGCTGTTTGGCCAGTGGGGGCAATGCAGCGGCGATGGTCGCCAGGACTTCATGACCTTCCTCGAGGAAAATCGAAAGTATTTCGGCATCGATCTCGGCGTTGCTCGACGCGGCCAGGCGCACGGTTTCGGCAGAAGGCGCCACGGGTGCGGCTGGAACTTTCTCGCCCTTGATCTCGAGGGCAGCCTCGATGGCTACCGCCGTCTGGTCATTATCGATTGCGGAGATCGCGAAACTCGCCTGGTCGGCAAGGTCATGGTCCGCAATCAGCTGGGCATCCTCGCGCAAGGTCTCCAGATTCTGCTTCAGCTCTTCGCGCAACCCACCTTGTTCAGCATACGGCGTGGACTTCAACTGGGTCGCGAGGATCTGGGTCTGGGTCAGTGCCTTGTAGATTTCCTGTTCGACGCTCGATCCGGCCGCATCATCTGCGGGCAGCGAAGCCGGAGCGGGGTTGAGGATGGCATCGATATCGGCCGAACCGAACTTCAGCTTTTCAACAAAGAAACCGAGACCGGAAAGCATCGCGGCGACTTCCTCGAAGTCGGTCTGCTCCGGCAGGTACATCTCGTCGCGGAAAGAGGCAATCCGCGTCCCGCACTCACGCAGCACTTCAACGGCGCGATCCTGCCCCAGCACCGTGAGCGCACCGGTGATCTGATTCAGGGGCTTGGTCAACTGGGCCAGTTCTTCACGCTGGACCGGGTTGCGGAAGAAGGTATCGAGCGTCTGTTCGATGACAGCAAGGCTGACGAGGATTTCCTTCGCCACCTGGTGCATGAGCAAGCGCTCCTGCGCCTTGCGTGACATCTCGTCGAGTTGCGGCAGTTCCAGCGCCGACAGTTCCGCGCCCCGCAGCAACGCCGTAAGCCGTCCGGCCACGGCATCGACCTGGCGGGCAAATTCGTCGCCGATTTCCGAGAAATTTTCGAGCGCACCTTCGAGCAACAACAGGGCAGTGGCCACCTCGATCGCGTAGGTATCGTTATTGCGCTCGGGAGCGGCATGGATGGCTTCGGCAGTTTCCAGCAGCGCTGCAGCCAGTCGAACTATGTCGGACTGGCCGAGTTCGGCGACACGGGCAGAAATCTGTGTCGCACCGTCGTGAAACTGCGCGAGCGCCACCGTCGTGCCAGCACAATAGCGGTTCCAGTGATCCTTGGTGGTTGCCAGCAGGTCGCGGCTGGTGCGCAGCAGGGGTTTGAGCGGCGTGATGTCATGCGTCTCGCCCACTCCGGGAATAAGGCCGCCCAGTTGATATGCGGCGCGCACTGCTTCGAGATGGTCGCTGCCTTGCGGGGCGCGCGCCACGTAATACAGCACATCGCGCATCAGGCGGTCGGGCACCTTGCTTGCCCCGCCAAGCGTCTTGCGCAACTGGCCCTCGATCCGACAGCACAGCTTATTGACGCTGATGTCGGCGGCAATGCCGCCAGCAGCGAGCGCATCGAAAAGCCCCATGCTTGCCCACCAGAAAGCACGTGAAGCCGCCTGGCGCTGGGTCATTTCGACAATTGCCACGGCGTCACGCATCCTGGCCGTGCCGCGCGGATCATGCTTGAGCCACTTGAGCAGGCCGCGCTGGAATTCGGCGCATGCCGTCTTGATGCGGGCCTTCAGCGTTTCGGCGCCCAGCGGGGCGGGCTCATGAACTCGCCGCGGCGGGCGCAGCGTCAGGTCCGGGAAGAACAGCTCGGTGGGCAGCGGGTCCGACAACCCGCGCGCCAGGGCAAGCGCGCGGTAAGCCGGCAACAGGCGCAGGGGTTGGTCCGGCCAGCCATCAACCAGATCGTCGAGGTAATGGCGAATGGCATTGAAAGACTTGCGCCCGGCTTCAATGGCCTGCGGCGACGTCTCGATCGAACCGTCTTCCAAACCGGCGAGCAAGGCTTCAATGGCTTCGGCGAATTGGGTGACGCCTGCCAGGCCAACGATGGTCAGGGCACCGCGCGCCTGGCGCATCTGGTTACGGGCCACAGCGATCTGCTTGGCCTCCTGGCTGCCGGCGAACTGGCCAAGCGCATCGCTGGCGCGCTCGCACGCGAGGTCAATCTCGCCCTTCACCCAGGTGAGTGGGCCGATATCCAGTTCTGTCGCCATGTTCATGGATTAATGACCATTGAATCGCCGCGGGATCAGACCTTGAAGCCCGCCACCGAACGCTTGAATTCAGCCGAGAGGTTGGCCAGCTCGCCAATCGACACGGCAGTGCGCTTGGTACCTTCCGTGGTCTGGTCGGTAATCTGGCGGATGTCCTCCATGGCCGAGGCCACACCGGTAGCCACGCTGGCCTGATGCTGCGTGTCCGTCGAGATATTGCCGATCAGTTCGGCCAGTGTCTGCGACACGTTGGAGATTTCTCCCAGTGCCTGGCCGGCGGCGTCGGACAGCTTGGCCCCTTCGACCACGCCCTGCGTCGAATATTCCATGGCCGAGACGGCGTCGTGGGTGTCCGCCTGAATGGTCTTGACGATGGCCGCGATCTGCTTGGTCGCCTCGCCGGAGCGTTCGGCCAGTCGCTGCACTTCTTCCGCCACCACCGTGAAGCCGCGGCCCGCCTCGCCGGCCGAGGCGGCCTGAATGGCGGCGTTCAAGGCCAGCACGTTGGTTTGTTCGGTAATGTCCGAAATCAGCTCCACGATCTCGCCGATCTCCTGCGACGATTCGCCGAGGCGCTTGATCCGCTTCGAAGTCTCCTGGATCTGGCCGCGAATTTCGTTCATGCCCTTGATCGAGTTTTCCACCGCGCTGGCACCCTTCCGGGCGGCCTCGAGTGATTGACCGGCGACCTTTGCCGACTCGAGCGCGTTGCCCGAAACAGCCGTCATCGAATCGGCCATTTCCAGCACTCGCGTACTGGTTTGCTGGATTTCGCGTGACTGACGCTCGGTCGCCTCAAGCAACTGTTTCGAGGTTTCCTGTGTGGAATCAGACGCTGCGGCCACCTGGTCGGCGGATTCATTAATCTGCTTCACCAGCACCGCCATTTCTTCAATAGCGTAGTTTACCGAGTCGGCGATGGCGCCGGTGATGTCTTCGGTCACCGTGGTACGCACCGTCAGGTCGCCGTCGGCGAGGTCGCCCATCTCGTTCATCAGTCGCAGAATGGCCTGCTGGTTCGCGTCCTTGACCGCTTCAGCCTCGCGCCGCTGCCGCTCGGCTTCGAGTCGGCGGGATTGAATGTCGTCGTTGAAAACCCGCAGCATCAGGAATGACAACAGCAGCACCAGGGTGCCGGACGCCACGATCACGATGGTGGCGGTGGCACCCTCTGCGGCGCGCGCCCCCAGTGCCTTGAATAATTCCTCGGTTTCGTCGGCTAGCTGCTCGGCCAGCGGCTGCAACTTCGTGGCGCCGCCCTTGGCCTCGTCAATGGCCAGAATGTCGAGTTCAAAGTCTTCGCCGACCGAGGCCAGGTCGGCAAACGCCTTCGCCAGCGCTGAACGATTTTTCTCGTCGACAGCCTGAATTGCGCTATCCGCGCGTTCGGCAAGGAAGCGCAGGTTGCTCCTCAGCACATCGAAGGACTCCAGGTGCTGCGGCGGCGGCAAAAACATGACCGCTCGGGTGCGGCGCGAGGCGCCGCCGGCATTCTTGGCGATTTCCTGCAAGGCCGGGTTGTCCTGGGAAAGCTTGACGATCACCGCGGCGGCGGCGGCGGCTTTTTTACTGCTGGCATCGAGCGCACGGAGGGATTTTTCCTTGGCGAGCACCGTGGTCAGGGCTTCGTCCAGGACCTGCCAGATTTCGGCGACCCCATCGACCGCTGGACGCAGTTCCGCATCGATCGACTTGATGTAGGCGCCAGCATCGCTGCCCCCGGCGACCAGCAGGTCGAGCAATCTGTCGAAGCGCTCGCTGCCGAGCCGAATCTCGATGAAATCGTTGGCCGAAGCCTGGGTCGACACGCGCACCGCGCCTTTGCCGATCACGTGGGAGAACACGCGCATTTCCGCCACGATGGCGCGGTGGGTGTCGCGGATTTCGGTGGTGCGGTTCTGCTGCCACAGGACGAACACCAGCAGAATCAGGAAAAAGGAGGAAGTCGCGCCAAGAATCTGCAGTTGCACGTTGACCGGCTTGTTGCCGATCAGCGGCAACCCGGTTTTCTTTCGCGACCCTTTCATTGTCGCGTCCCCATCTGGCGTTGTGGCCGGGCCATCCGACATCGCTTTACCGCGACCAAATGTTGGCAACTTAAAGGGCATGATAGTTTTCCTGGTTCATGGTTGGTATAGGTGACTTCGAGCAGCGATTGGGTTGGCTACGAACTGGAAATATTCAAAAACTCCTGATCTTCGAGCAGCAGCCCGAGCCGCAACCGAATCCAGGATTGGCCGCCGCCATCGATATAGCGGGTGCCGACCCAGGCCGGCGCATCCTCGTCTCCTGCGGCTTGCTCCTGCAGCCCGGCCAGGCTTTTCAGGCCCAGCGTTCGATTCACCAGCAATGCGCTGTTGATGCCGTAACGGGCACCCACCAGCAGCAGGCGTGCGGCGCTGTTGCGCGGCGTCGCTTCACCGCCCCGAAAGGCCGAGAAATCTACCACGCTGTACAGTTCGCCCCGCACGTTGGCGACGCCGGCAAACCAGGGCCTGGTCAGTGGCACGGTAGTCAGTGACGGCAGGGGCACGACCTCTCCGGAGTCCGACAATTCAAGCAGATAGTGATCCTTGCCGGCAACCATGCCGAGCAATGCCTGTACCGCCTGGCCACTGCGGGCACGGCTGAGGCGCTCTGACAGACCGGCCTGGAATTCCCTGAGGCTGACACGTTTCGCCATGATTTGGCTGGATCGGCTCTACTGGTTAACCAAACGCCGCAATCTTGGCCAGCAGCGCCGCCTGGTCAATCGGCTTGACCATGTAGTCATGCGCGCCCTGGCGCAGCCCCCAGATCTTGTCGGTTTCCTGGTCTTTCGTAGTACACACAATGACCGGGATGTGCTTCGTTGCGGGATCGCGCGATATGGAACGCGTGGCCTGAAAGCCATTCATGCCGGGCATGACGATGTCCATGAGGATGAGGTCGGGCAACTGTTCCTTGGCTACGGCAACGGCTTGCTCGCCGTTTTCGGCGGTAATGATGTGAAAACCGTTCTTGGTCAGTAGTTCGGTCAGAACATGGCGTTCGGTTGGCGAGTCGTCGACGACGAGGATTTTCTTGATGGGCATGTGCTCTCCTTGAATGTTTACTCTTCCCGCCGTGCCTTCCCGGTGGAAGCAGCGCACCCGATGGGGGTTGCGAATGAGGTGGGTATGGGAGCCATATATTACACAGCGGCGCCCAGGGCATGGGCGGCTACGGTCTTGATAAGGCTTTCTTTTGTAAAGGGCTTGGTCAGGTACTCATCGGAACCCACCATACGGCCGCGGGCGCGGTCGAACAAGCCATCCTTGGAGGACAACATGATCACCGGGGTGCTGGAAAAACGGGGATTCTTCTTGATCAGGGCGCAGGTTTGATAGCCATCGAGGCGCGGCATCAGGATGTCACAGAAAATCACGGCGGGATGGTGGTCGGCGATCTTGGCCAGGGCATCAAAGCCATCCTCGGCGACAATGACCTGACAGCCGGCCTGCACCAGAAAAATTTCGGCACTTTTCCGAATGGTGTTCGAATCGTCGATCACCATTACCTTGACGCCTTTAAGCTCACCCGAAACAGTCAACGACCTTGCCCCCTTTGCGCTTTCCGACTTCCCAACTCCACCAACTAACGGAGCCGGGATGAATATACTTTAATTGTTCTCCGTATCCTATGGATTTAATGCATAAAGCTTCTTGCCTGTATCATAAAAACCACTGGCACGGGCCTGGCTTTGCAGATTACATACCTTTGGGAATAGATCAATAACCCGAATGGATACTCAACGCGATTCCCGAAGATCACGTTTCGATGGAACTCTCAGGGGTAGCATTTCCTGTTGCCTGGCGAGCTTTATATGAACCACCCGGCCGAGTTAAGGTCCTGCGGGCGGCATAAGCTAAAATTCACCTATTATTTAGCTTTCACATTGAGCCCCGCGCCTGCCGATGCCAACTACTGTTCCAGGATCGTTGCCACACCCAACTGTGCCCATCGTGCTGAGCTTCGCGGCCGCCGATCCGACCTGCGGCGCCGGCTTGCAGGCGGACTTGCTGACGCTGGCCGCCCACGGCTGCCATCCCCTGACCGTGGTGACCGCCTTGACGGTTCAGGACACCGCGGGGGTCGAAGACGTACTGCCGATATCCGGCGGCTGGGTTGCCGACCAGGCGCGGGCCTTGCTGGAGGACATGCCGGTGGCTGCCTTCAAACTGGGCATGCTTGGCAGCGTCGAAGCCGTCGCCGCTGTCGCCGAAGTGCTTTCCGACTATCCCGACACCCCGGTGGTATTCGACCCGGTGCTCGCCTCGGGACGTGGCGACGCCTTTGCCGACGAAGACATCGTCACCGCCATGATCGAGTTGCTGCTGCCGCACACCGACATCCTCACCCCCAACAGCCTCGAAGCACGCCGCCTCGCCCAGGAACTGGTTTCTCCCACCCGCAAATCGCCCAGCCTCGCCGAATGCGCACGCCTGTTGATCGGTGCCGGTTGCGAGCATGTGCTGATCACCGGCACCCACGAACCCGGCGCGGGCGTGGTCAATACCTTATATGGCTCGCATGGCCCGCTGCGCGACGACAGCTGGCCGCGCCTGCCCGGCAGCTATCACGGATCCGGCTGCACGCTGGCTGCCGCGATTGCCGCCGAACTGGCCCTGGGGCGGGACATGCCCGCCGCCGTTCAGGCTGCGCAACATTACACCTGGCACGCCCTGGCCGCGGGCTTCCGGCCGGGCATGGGCCAGCATGTCCCGAATCGCTTGTGGCAATCAGGATCGCCAACCAGACTAGCCGAATCATCAGGGGAGAAAATCCATGCCCGCGTCGCCTGAATCCGCTTTTCCCCTGCACGGACTCTATGCCCTGACCCCCGATGACAATCTGTCACCACGCCTCTCTGCGCTGGTCGACAGCGCCCTGCAGGGTGGCGTGAAATGGGTGCAGTACCGCAACAAGACCGCCGCGGTCCCCTTGCGGCGGACCCAGGCCATCGAATTGTTGCGGATTTGCCGCGCCCATGGCGCAAAGCTGATCATCAATGACGATGTCTGGCTGGCGGTCGAAATTGGCGCCGACGGCGTCCACCTTGGCAAGAACGACATTCCGGGTGGCGGACTGGCCACGGCGCGCGATGCGCTCGGCTCGAAACGCATCCTCGGAGTTTCCTGCTATGACGACCTCGCGCGCGCCGAGGTGGCGGTAGACGCGGGCGCCGACTACATTGCCGTCGGCAGCGTGTTCGCCTCCTCAAGCAAACCCGAGGCGACACGCGCCTCGCTCGATACGCTGGCCGAAGCGAAACAGCGCTTCACGGTACCGGTGGTCGCCATCGGCGGCATCACCGCCAAAAACGCGCCGCAAGTGCTGGCCGCGGGTGCCGACATGGTGGCGGTCATGTCCGATCTGTTCAATGCGATGGACATCAAGAGTCAGGCCGAGAAGTTTCGTAAATTATTCAAAAAACCATAGGCTACGGCAGCATGGCGCGATCGAATGCCTGCTCCGCGCCGTCCCGCCAGCGCCGACTTTTGAGGAATCCCCATGACCCGCAATGAAGACCTGTTTGCCCGCGCCCAGAAAACCATACCCGGCGGGGTGAATTCCCCCGTGCGCGCCTTCCGTTCGGTGGGCGGTGCGCCGCGCTTCTTCACCCGTGGCGCGGGCGCGCATGTCTGGGACGCCGACGGCAAGCGCTATATCGACTACGTGGGTTCTTGGGGTCCGCTGATTCTCGGCCACGCCGATCCCGACACGGTGCGCGCCGTGCAGGCAGCCGCAGCCAACGGCTTGTCGTTTGGCGCGCCGACAGAAGGCGAGATCGATCTGGCCGAATTGCTGGTCGAGCGCGTGCCAAGCATGGCGCTGGTGCGGCTGGTCTCCTCGGGCACCGAGGCCACCATGAGCGCGATTCGCCTGGCGCGCGGCTTTACCGGGCGCGACATGCTGGTCAAGTTCGAGGGCTGCTACCACGGCCATGCC
>CAZOMI010000082.1:0-11729 GCA_964580925.1 uncultured Methyloversatilis sp. | reverse complement strand
AGGGCCGCCTCGCCAAAAACTTCAAGGGCTACGACATCTCGCCCGACATGGTGCGCCTCTCGCTGGTGAACCTCTACCTGCATGGCTTCACCGATCCGCACATCTTCGAGTACGACACCCTCACCTCCGAGGAGCGCTGGAACGAATTCGCCGACGTCATCCTCGCCAATCCGCCCTTCATGTCGCCGAAAGGCGGCATCAAGCCGCACAGGCGCTTCTCCATCCAGGTCAAGCGCAGCGAAGTCCTGTTCGTGGACTACATGGCCGAGCACCTCACGCCCATCGGCCGCGCCGCCATCATCGTCCCCGAAGGCATCATCTTCCAGAGCCAGACTGCCTACAAAGAGCTGCGCAAGATGCTCGTCGAGAATTCCCTCGTCGCCGTCGTCTCGCTGCCGGCGGGCTGTTTCAATCCCTACTCCGGGGTGAAGACCAGCATCCTCATCCTCGACAAATCCCTCGCCAAGACCGCCGACACCATCGCCTTCTTCAAGGTCGAGAACGACGGCTTCGGCCTCGGCGCCCAGCGCCGCGCCATCGAAAAGAACGACCTCCCGCAAGTCCAGGCCGAACTCGCCGCCTACCTGCACGCGCTGCGCTCCAAAGCGTCCATCGACGCGCACGCCCCAACCGCCGGCCTGATCGTGCCGAAGGAAAAGCTCGCAGCGAATGGCGACTACAACCTGAGCGGGGAGCGGTATCGGGATGGCGGGGTCAAGACGAACATCTTTCCGTTGGCGAAACTCAACGAGGTTTGCACCGTGAATCCACGGAAAAGCCAGCTTGCCGAGAAGCCCGAAACCCGCGTTTCGTTCGTTCCAATGGCCGACCTCAACGAGCATCACATTTCGTTTCAGCCAAGCGACGAGAAGCAACTGTCCGAAGTCTCGGCAAGCTACACCTACTTCGAGGACAACGATGTCCTTCTCGCGAAGGTCACGCCTTGCTTTGAAAACGGCAAAGCGGGCATCGCTCGCGGTTTGCTCAACGGAATCGGTTTTGGCTCCAGCGAGTTCTACGTGCTACGGAGCAATGGTCAAGTCTTGCCGGAGTGGGTCTACTTCTGCGTCATGCACCCTCTCTTTCGAGATGCGGCGGTCGCACAGATGACCGGCACAGGGGGCTTACAGCGCGTGCCTCGCGACTACGTGGAGAACTTCCAAATCCCCCTGCCGCCGCTGGACGTGCAGAAGGAGATCGTGACGGAGATCGAGGGCTACCAGAAAGTCATCAACGGCGCCCGCGCCGTCCTCGACCACTACCGCCCCCACATCCCCATCCACCCCGACTGGCCGATGGTGGAGATTGGAACCATCAGTACCATTGTTCGTGGAAGCTCTCCGCGTCCGCAGGGCGATCCGCAGTTTTTTGGCGGACCAGTGCCGCGGCTCATGGTTGCCGACATAACCCGCGACGGAATGTATGCGACCCCTCAAATCGACTCCCTCACCAAGCTTGGAGCCACGAAGAGCCGCCCAATGAATAAGGGCGACGTAGTCATCACGGTGAGCGGCAATCCTGGACTGCCGACCATTCTGGCAATAGACGCGTGCATTCATGACGGATTCGTCGGCCTTCGTGATCTGAGTAAAGACGTGCAACCGGAATATCTCTACTTCGCGCTATTAGCTCTTCATGCAAGCCACGGTTCTCAATCTGTCGGTGCCGTCTTCAAGAACCTCACCACCGATCAGATTCGCGAGTTCAAGATAGCCCTCCCACCCCTCGCCACGCAACAAGCCATCGTCGCCGAAATCGAAGCCGAGCAGGCACTGGTCGCCGCCAACCGCGAACTGATCACCCGCTTCGAGGCTAAAATCAAAACCACCCTTGCCCGTGTCTGGGGTGAAGATGCTACTGAATCTTTCGGAGAAGCCGCATGATCCGGCAATTGGAAGTCAAAGGCCTGCGCGCCTTGCGCTATGTATCGGTCGATTTCGAACCGTTTCTGGTGATGGTGGGGCCGAATGCCTGCGGCAAAAGCACCTTGTTCGATGCCTTGTTGCTGGTGCGCGACATTCTCGCCAGCGGGCTGGATGCGGCGGTGTTCGGCAATGCCCGCATGAATATCGCACCGCGTGCGGTTGATCCGCTGGATTTGACCTGGCTGCGCCAAGGCGGCGGGGTGGAAATCGCCGTAACATTGGAATTGCCTGCGGAGATTGTCGAGAAATTGGGGCAGCGTTACCGCTACGCGCGCTACGAATTGGGCATTCATACCGATGACCGCTTGGGTTTTGATCATGAAACCCTGTGGCTGTGCGACGAAATCAAGCAGCACGAGATTCATCGGCAGGCGCAGTTCCCGTTCCCGGAAACTCCCCCGGAGCATATTGTTTTGCTACAGAACAAAAAAAGCCCGCCGGGCTGGCGCAAGGTCGTCAGCAAAGTGGTTGAAAGTGGCAACGACTATTTCCGTTCGGAAACGTCGGACTGGAACAATCTGTTTCGTCTTGGCCCAACCAAGAGCGCGCTCGCCAATCTGCCGGAAGATGAACAGAAATTTCCCGCCGCAACCTGGGCCAAGCGCGTGTTGATGGAAGGCATCCATCGCTTGATGCTCAATGCGGAAAAGATGCGCATGCCTTCTCCCGCGGGCTCCCCTGCCGATTTTTTGCCGGACGGTTCGAACCTGCCATGGGTGGTACATGCGCTTGAAAATAAAAGCGGGTCGAAAGCCAAAAAAGACTGGGTAGCGCATCTGGCAACCACGCTGGACGATCTGGACGATGTGCAAACTTGTGAAAAGCCCGAAGATCGTTCCCGCTATATCCAGTTGAAATACAAGAGCGGCTTGATCGCCCCTTCATGGGTGCTTTCCGATGGCACACTGCGTCTGCTTGCCTTGACGTTACTGGCCTATGCGCCAACCACCCCGAACGTGGTACTGATCGAAGAACCCGAAAATGGCATTCATCCGAAGGCGATGGAAACCGTCATGCAGTCGCTTTCATCTGTCTATGACGCGCAGGTCTTGTGTGCCACGCATTCTCCGGTGGTGCTCAGCCTGCTGGAATCAAAGCAGATTCTCTGCTTTGGCAAAACCGATGAAGGGGCGGTCGATATTGTTCGCGGCAACGAACATCCACGCTTGCGCGAGTGGCAATCCGCGCTGAATCTGGGTGAGCTGTTTGCAACGGGAGTGCTTGGATGAGGGATTGCCTGTTTCTCGTGGCGGACAAGAATATGGAGGGAATGCTCAAGGGCTTTTTCTCGCGTGATAGTTTTCATCGTGCCATGGGTTGTCGGCAATTTGATTTCGACTTGCGTCAGGATTTGCTGGTCGCCCACGGACAGAATGACCCTGGGCTTTACACCCGAGCCAATGAGTTTTTACAACCGTATGCCAGCACACACCGTCACGCAGTCGTCATTGTCGATGCCGAATGGAGCGGTTCACCGGGTAAGGACGCGATAATGCAACGCGTGAACCAGCACCTGCGCAATGCCGGCTGGCTGGACGATCGCGGGTGTGCGGTAGTCATCGACCCGGAATTGGAAAACTGGGTATGGCAGGATAGCCCTCATGTTTGTTCGGCTTTGGGTTCTGACATGACATTCGCAGCACTTCGCGCAGAACTGGAGGCCAAGGGTTTCTGGCAACCAAACGAGGTGAAACCCGATCGCCCAAAAGCGGCAGTCGAATGGGCGCTTCGTCAGTCCAGAAAGGGAAGGTCATCCGCGATCTATCAGCAACTGGCGACGCGGGTCACTGCAAAAGGGTGTACTGACCAGGCTTTTCACACGTTGCAAAATGCGCTCCTTCGATGGTTTCCGCCAGATGTGTGAGTGACAAGCATCTCGAACTCAACGATTTCGCGATGGGCCTGATCGGCTTCGGCAGCCGACTCGCGCCGCTGTGGCGCTCAGCCGCCCTTGGCCTGCAGATAGGCGACGACATCGTCCAGCGTGACCAGCTTGCGGTAGTCCGCCTCGGGAATCTCGACCTTGAGCCGCTTGTTGAGGCCGAGCAGGAAGTTGAGCCAGTCCATGGAATCGAGGTCCACCTGGTTGCGCAGCGGGCGGTCGCCGCGCAACGCATCCGCTTCGACCTCGGGGGCGATGGATTGCAGCGTGGCCAGCACCACGGCGCGGATGTCGCGAATGTCGCGAATGTCAGCTTCGGTCATGGCGCTTCCTTGTCGAGTTCTTCGGGATGCTGCAGCAGTTCGGCGAGTTCGCGCAGGAACAGCGCGCCGCGATGGCCGTCGGAAACGCGGTGGTCGGCGGCGAGGCTGGCCGTGACGACCGGCAGCACCCTGAGCCCGCCATGCTCGGCCCAGGGTCGTTCGACGATGCGGCCGAAGCCGACCAGCGCGACCTGCGGCGGATAGATCACGCCGAACACCGCCTGCGTGCCCTGGTCGCCGAGGTTGGTTACGGTGATCGTGCCGTCGGTGAGTTCGGAACTGCGCAGCGAGCCGGCACGGGCGCGCTGCACCAGGTCGGTGAGTTCCTGCATCAGTTGCGTCAGCGGCTTGCTGCCGGCATCGAGCAGCGCCGGCGCGATCAGGCCGCCCTGGCGCAGCGAGATCGCCACGCCGGGATTGCTGCGCTCCGCCGTCACGAAGGCGCCGTCGTGGCACCAGCCGTTGAGTTCGGGAAAGCGCCGCAGCGTCAGCGCCACCGCCTTGAGCAGCAGCACGGCCGGCAACAGCCGCTCGGCCATGGCGCGCTGGCTGTTTGCGGTCTGCAGCCAGGCCAGGGCATGTTCCAGCGGAATGTCCTCGGACACGTAGTAGTGCGGAATCTCGCGCTTCGAGCGCGCCATCGCGGTGGCGATGGCCTGGCGCATCGCGGCGATGCGCGCTGCGCCTTTTTCAGCCGAGGGAACTTCTGTGGTTGCGGCGACCGCTGGGCGGGGCGCGGCCGCTGCGCCTTGCGCTGCGGCGGTCTCGACGTCCGCGAGGATCACCGCGCCATGCGGTCCGCTGCCGGTCAGGCTGTCGAGATCGACGCCCTTTTCGGCGGCGTGCTTGCGCGCCGCCGGGGAGATCATGCGGCGCTGTGCCGGGGCATTACCCCTCTCCCTCAATCCCTCTCCCGCAAGGGGAGAGGGAAGCTGACTGCCTCCTCTCTCCCCTTGCGGGAGAGAGGTCGGGAGAGAGGGGAGGGATTTCTCACCAGCTTCCAGCAGCGTCGCCATCACCGTGCCGACCGGCATCTTCTGGCCGACCTCGGCCAGCAGTTCGCCGATCGTGCCGTCCTGCCAGCATTCGATATCGACCGCCGCCTTCGCGGTATCGACGACGGCGATCACCTGGCCTTTCTTCACGGCGTCGCCGGGCTTCACCCGCCATTCGAGCAGCGTGCCTTCGTCCATGTCGGCGCCCAGCGCGGGGAGTTTGAATTCGATCATGCGGCCTCCGCCTTGATACCATAAACGCATATCTCGCCCAGACCGTCATTCCGGCGCAAGCCGGAATCCAGTAAGCTGCCCCCGTGAAACAGCCATGCGTCTATATCCTCGCCAGCCGCAAGAACGGTACGCTCTATGCTGGCGTGACCTCCGATCTTGTTCAGCGCGTCTGGCAACACAAGAACGATCTTGCTGCGGGCTTTACCAGGAAATACGGTGTTCACATCCTGGTCTGGTTCGAGCAGCACGAAACAATGGAGTCGGCCATCATGCGCGAGAAAGCCATCAAGGAATGGCAACGTGTCTGGAAACTTTCGCTCATCGAGGCCTTGAACCCGCAGTGGCGTGACCTTTACGCCGACATCGTCTGAAACAACTTCCTGGATTCCGGCTTGCGCCGGAATGACGGGGAGGATTTGCGTATGCGAGCGCTTCTTCGGGACTGCGGGTAGGGGGGAGGGTGCCTTCATCCCAGCATCTCCTTGACCGCTGCGACGATCTTCTCCGGCTGCGGCAGTGCGGCGTCTTCGAGGTGTTTGGCGTAGGGAATCGGCACTTCTTCCGAACATACCCGCGCAACCGGCGCGTCGAGTTCCCAGAAGGCGTGCTCGAAAATGCGTGCCATCACTTCGGCGGCGAGGCTGCCGCTCTTCCAGCCTTCATCGACCACCACCACGCGGCGGCACTTGGCGACCGCGGCGGCGATGGTCGCCGTGTCGAGCGGCCGCAGCACGCGCAGGTCGATCACTTCCGCCTCGACGCCCTCGGCCGCCAGGGTTTCCGCCGCGGCCAGCGCCTTGGGCAGCGAGCCGCCGTAGGTGATGATGGCGACATCCTTGCCGGCGCGCCTGACCTTGGCTGACGCGATGTCCACCGTCCAGTCATCGGGCAGTTCGCCTTCCATGTTGAACAGGCCGGCGTGCTCGAAGATCACCACCGGGTCCGGGTCGGCGAGTGCCGGAGCGAGCATGCCGCGCGCGTCCTCGATGGTGGCGGGCGCCAGCACCTTGATGCCGGGGATGTGCGCATACCAGTTTTCGAGGCTGTGCGAATGCTGCGCCGCGAGCTGGCGGCCGGCGCCGGTCGCCATGCGGATTACCAGCGGCACCGAGAACTGCCCGCCGGACATGTGGCGGTAGAGCGCCGCGCTGTTCACGATCTGGTCGAGCGCGAGCAGGCTGAAATTCACCGTCATCACCTCGACGATGGGCCGCAGGCCGCCCAGCGCCGCGCCGATGCCGGCGCCGACGAAGCCGAGCTCGGAGAGCGGCGTGTCGCGGATGCGCTCCGGGCCGAACGCGTCGAGGAAGCCCTTGGAGAACGCATAGGTGCCGCCGTAGCGGCCGACGTCCTCGCCCATCAGGAAGACGCGCGGATCCTTGCTCAGCGCCTCGTGCATCGCCGCGCGCATGGCTTCGCGGTAGCTGATGCGGCGGGTCATGGCACGGCCCCCGTCGGCGTATGCACATCCTTCAGCAAGTCCTCGACCGGCTCCCAGCTGCCGGCCTCGGCGAAGGCGACTGCCTCGGCCACCTCGGCCTGCACGCGGGCGTCGAGCGCGAGGAATTCCTTTTCGGTCAGCCTGGCTTTGCCACCCTTGGCACCCTTTGCTTTCAGCCGTGCGGTGAAGGTGTGCAGCGGCCCGCATTTCTGCCAGGCCGCGACCTCGGCCTTGTCGCGATAGAGCTCGGCATCGAACATCGAATGGGCGCGGAAGCGGTAGGTGCGGAATTCGACAAACACCGGCCCGGCGTCCTTGCGCGCGCGCGCCACGGCCTGCTGCATCGTGGCATGCACGGCGACGATGTCCATGCCGTCCGCCGACAAGGCCGGCATGTTGTAGGACGCCGCCTTGGCGCACAGGTCGGTCTGCGACTCGGCGCGCTCGATGGCCGTGCCCATGCCGTAAAGGTTGTTCTCGCAGCAGAACAGCACCGGCAGTTTCCATAGCGCGGCGAGGTTGAGCGACTCGTGGAAGGCGCCCTCGGCCACCGCGCCATCGCCGAAGAAGCAGGCGGTGAGGCGCGTTTCGCCCTGCAGTTTGGCGGCGAGCGCCAGGCCCACCGCGAGCGGCAGACCGCCGCCGACGATCGCGTTGCCGCCATACAGCCGGGTTGCCGCGTCGAACAGATGCATCGAGCCGCCGTGGCCGCGCGCGCAGCCTTCCTGCTTGCCGTACATCTCGGCCATGATCGCGCCCATCGGCATGCCGCGCACCAGCGCATGGCCGTGCTCGCGATAGGTGGCGACGACGTTGTCCTGCGGCGCCAGCGCATGCAGTGCGCCGACCGCCACCGCCTCCTCGCCGATGTAAAGGTGCAGGAAGCCGCGAATCTTGCCGTCGCCGTAGAGTTCGGCCGCCTTCTCTTCCATGCGGCGAATGCGCAGCATGTCGAGCAGCAATTGCAGCGCGAATTCCTTGTCCCACGGCACCGGGCCGGCCGGCGGGGGCGGGGGGCGATGTTCGATCTTCTGCTTGACGGGCGTTTTCCTGGTCATCTCAGCCACCGGCCTCCAGAGTCGAGAGATCGCCCTCGGGCAGCCCCAGTTCGCGCGCCTTCAACAGCCGCCGCATGATCTTGCCGCTGCGCGTGCGCGGCAGGGTCGGCAGCACGGCGATCTCCTTCGGCGCCACGGCGGCGCCGAGTTTCTTGCGCGCATGGCCGAGCAGTTCACGGCGCAATTCCTCGCTGTCAGTGAAACCGGACTTGAGCGAAACAAAAGCCTTGACCACCTCGCCGACCACCGGGTCGGGCTTGCCGATCACGCCGGCCTCGGCGACGGCCGGGTGCTCCATCAGCGCGCTCTCGACCTCGAAGGGGCCGATCAGGTGGCCGGCGGATTTGATGACGTCGTCGGCGCGGCCGACGAACCAGTAATAGCCGTCGGCATCGCGCTTCGCCAGGTCGCCGGTGAGGTACCACGCGTTGTCGGGACCGGCAAAGCACTTGCGGTAACGTTCCGCGTTGTTGAGGTAGCCGCGGAACATCGACGGCCAGCCGGCCTTCAGCGCCAGTTCGCCTTCGGTGTCGGGCGTGTCGATCAGCGTGAGCGTGCCGTCCTCCCCCTCATCGTGCTTGACGATGGCCGCGTCGATGCCGGGCAGCGGCCGCCCCATCGAGCCGGGCTTGATATCGAAGGCCGCCGTGTTGGCGATCATGATGCCGCCGGTCTCGGTCTGCCACCAGTTGTCGTGGATCGGCAGGCCCAGCACTTCCTTGCCCCAGCGCACCGCTTCGGGGTTGAGCGGCTCGCCGACGCTGGCGATGAAGCGCAGATCGGGAAAACGGTACTTGCGCGGAATCTCGGCGCCGGCCTTCATCAGCATGCGGATTGCCGTCGGCGCCGTGTACCAGACCGTGACGCCCGCGTCCTGCAGGATGCCGTACCAGCGCTCGGCGTCGAATTCCTCGCGGTCGATGATCGAGGTCACGCCGTGCAACAGCGGCGCGATGATGCCGTAGGAGGTGCCTGTCACCCAGCCCGGGTCGGCGGTGCACCAGAAGATGTCGTCGGGATGCAGGTCGAGCGCATAGCGGGCGGTGGCGTAATGGGCGACGGCCGCGCCATGCACATGCACGGCGCCCTTGGGGGTGCCGGTGGTGCCGCTGGTGAAGTGCAGCAGCGCCATGTCTTCGGCCGTGGTCGCGACCGGTGCGCAGGTGTCGCTCGCGGCATCCATCAACGCGGCGAGGTCGAGCGTGCCCGCGGGAACGGCCGTTCCACTTTCTTCCCTCACCAGCAGCACATGTTCCAGGGTCGGCATCCGGTCGCGCCATTGCGCCAGCTTGCGCTCGTAAAGCGCGGCGGTGGTGACCAGTGCGCGGCATGCGCCCAGATTCACGCGCGTGGCGATGGGCTCGGGACCGAAGGCGGAAAACAAGGGCGACACCACCGCGCCATGCCTGAGACTGCCGAGCACGGCGACGTAAAGCTCGGGGATGCGGCCCGCGAGCATAAAGACCCGCTCGCCCTTGGCGATGCCGAGCTGCGCCAGCACATTGGCGAAGCGCTTGCTCAGTCGGGACAATTCGCCATAACTGACATCATGCGCGGCCGCGTCGAGCGCCAGGAAGCGCAATGCCACCTTCCCGCCCAAGCGGCCCGTCGCATGCGCATTGACTGCCGCATGGGCGATATTGAAGCCGCCAGCCGGCAAGCTGGCCAACTCGGAACTTGCCGCCTGCCACGAAAACCCGGACCGCTCGGCTGCATAGTCAGCCCAGTTAGGCACCGCCCGCAGATCGTCGGCGGTTTTGCGAATCACCGATGCGGAATCCATCTGCACACCCCCTGAATCCCACTATAGCCTCCCCGCGTCTGAAGGAAAGGTAGATTGCCCGGCTTGCCAATAGTCGGCACCGGTGGAATGCAATGCTCCGCATGGAGTACGGCGTCGTCCGTCCCGCACGACCCGGCATGTCCCTATGCCTTTCGGATGATGCCGACATTTATTCGATCCGCTGTTTCCACAAATGGCTATCATCAGGGCTGAAACTGAACCACCACTATCGTCGAAACGAAAGGCGAAAGGATGCATGCTGCGCCGGAGACTGACATCACGACAAGCGCCCCTTGCGTGGCGGAAGCGGTGATGCAGGCAAGGCAGTAATCATGAAAGACATTGCGCTTGCTTCCCTCATCTTCAATGCCGCCCTGCTGCTGGCGCTGGTAGAGATCCTTGACCTGATGGAGGCGCGCCGCCCGGCCGACTGGCTGGCCCGGCGGCCCTGGTTCAGGGGCATCATTCTCGGCGCCATCGGCATCGGCATCATGATGGCGCCGATCGCTGTACTGCACGGCATCCTCTTTGATGTGCGCACTGTGCTGCTGACTGTTGCCGCATTGTTTTTCGGTGCACTGCCCACCGTCATCGCGATGGCGCTGATGGCCGCTTATCGGCTGGTCGTCGGCGGGGTCGGAGCTCCTGTCGGAATTGCATTGATCGTGCTGTCCGGCCTGTACGGGCTGGCCTGGCGGCGCTGGTGGCCACAGGTGCTGGAAAGCATCAGCTGGCAATATCTTTACCTGTTCGGGCTGGTGGGACACTCGATCATGGCCGTGTTGGTGTGGTTCACCTTGCCGGCTGACATCACACCCCAGTTGGCCAGCCTGATCACCGTGCCGGTCATGGTCATCCACCCCTTGTTGACGGTTGCGCTGGGTCTGCTGCTGTCCGACCGGCTGGCGCGACGCGCGGCCGAGCGCACCTTGCGGGAAAACGAGGCAAAGCTCGGGGCAATCCTCGAAGCGACGCCGGTGCCGATGGCGGTGAGCGACGCGCAGCAGAACATCACATTCCTCAACCGGCAATTCATTACGACATTCGGTTACACGCCCGCCGACATTCCGACATTGGCGGAGTGGTGGCAACGCGCCTATCCCGACCCCGACTACCGCCAGCAGACTGCCGCAGAGTGGCGAACGGGGCTGGAGGCTGCGCGGCAGGCAGGAGTCGATCCACCGCCCTTTGAATTCAATGTCACCGCCAAGGATGGCAGCGAACACCTGATCCACTTCAATCTTGCGCCGATGGGGCCTGCCACCCTGGTGACTTTCTCCGACCTCACCGAGCGCAAGAAGGCGGATGGCAAAATCCGCGAACTCCACGAAGCCCTGCGCGGGCATGTCACCGATCTCGAACGGCGCGTAGCCGAACGCACCCGGCAACTGGAAGCCGCCAAACTCCAGGCCGAGGCGGCCAGCGCGGCGAAGAGCAGCTTCCTCGCCAACATGAGCCATGAAATCCGCACGCCGATGAACGCCATCCTCGGGCTCACCTATCTGCTGCTGCATGCCGATCCGCGCCCGGAGCAGCGCGACAAGCTATCCCGCATCGACGCCGCCTCGCGGCATCTGCTGGCGATCATCAGCGATATTCTCGATCTGGCCAAGATCGAGTCCGGCAAGCTGCAGATCGAGCGGACTGACTTCCACCTGGCCGTCCTGCTCGACAATGTGCGTTCGCTCATCAAGGATGCGGCGCAGGCCAAGGGCCTGACGGTCCATGTGGACACGGGTGAAATGCCGCTGTGGCTGCACGGCGATCCGACCCGGCTGCGGCAGGCATTGCTCAACCTGGCCGCCAACGCCGTCAAATTTACCGAACACGGTTCGATCTGGCTGCGCGCCCGCTTGCTGGAGGACAGCCCGGAAGGTCTCATGGTGCGCCTTGAAGTTCAGGATACCGGCATCGGCATTGCCGCTGACGATCTGGCGCGGCTCTTCCAGCCCTTCGAGCAGGCCGATGCCTCGATGACCCGCAAGTACGGCGGGACCGGCCTGGGCCTTGCCATCACGCGGCGACTCGCCGCACTAAACCAATATAGGAGTTCCCCCGGCTCTGCCGGGGTGGCAGTAGGAGTTTGAC
>CAZOMI010000081.1:0-11992 GCA_964580925.1 uncultured Methyloversatilis sp. | reverse complement strand
GTCGCATCTGATTGATGTGATGGGTGTTTTTTAGATGGTCGACAAACATGGGTTAGCGTGAAAGACGCGGCAGCGTTTGCGCCGGGCCGCCATTCTCCCGCAAGGGGAGAGGGAGAAAACCTCAGTAGTCTCGCCGCCGGGCCGCCCCAAGGCGAGACGGCAAGCGCCGCCAGGCGCAACCCGCTCCCCAGCAAAACAACCCGCCCCGTGATAAGCGAGCGAAAGCGAGCCGTTTCGAACCCCCCGCGAGCGGGGCGAAGGGGGGGCGGGTGTCTTTCATGATGCGGGGTGATGTTTCACGCATCATGAAAGTTAGTCCTGCAGTCGGGTAATGTAGGCAAGGATGTCGTCGATGTCCTTTTTCGTCAGTCGGCCGAGCACGCCGACGCCTTTGGGCTTGGCCCTGAGTTTTTCTTCCTCCCCTTCCTCGTCGGCGACCAGGTCGTGGGGCCGTTCGCCCTTGAGATAGGCGTCCATCTGCCGTTGCAGGTAATTCGTGTATTGCCCGACCAGCATCGGAAAGCGGCCGATGCCCTTGCCGTCCTGGCCGTGGCAATAGGCGCACTCCTCCTTGTAAAGCTTCTTGCCGTTGTCCAGGTCGCCCTCCAGCTTCGGGATGATCATGACCTTTTCCATTGCTTCCAGGCGTGTCAGGGCATCATCGGTATCCTTGAAGTCGGGAAACTTGGTTGGCAGGGTGATCTCCGCAAGATAGGCCGAAACCAGTTTGATATCCATGTCCGACAGTTCGCGTTCCTGCGTGTAGGGCAGCATGGGCAGGTTGAGGCGCTCGCGGGTGCGAAACTTTTTGAGCGAATCCTCGGTAAAGGCAGCGCGCTGCCCGGCCAGGCGGGGATATTCGCCGCGCTTGCCCCCTTGCCCCTGGTCGCCGTGACAGGCGGCGCACGGGCCATAGATCTCCTTGCCGCTGTCTTGCTGGCCGGCGAGTTCGGCGCCGTGCGTGGTGGTGGCGCCGAGCAACAGGGCGCTTGCGGCAACGCCAAGCAGGCGTAGCGGTATAAGTCCGGCACGGAATATGGTGCGTTTCATCGGTCCTTGGTCTCCTTGTAGGGTTGCGAAAAGTGGCGGCGCAAATCCGGTGCCGGATCGGTCAGGACCCGGTGAGGTGCCGAAAAAGGTGCCAGGCGTTCGAGGAAATCCAGCAGTTCGAGTGCCGGCGAGTTGCGAAAAAATGTCGCCAGCGGCGTTTCCATCCAGATGCGGTCGGCAAACAGATAAATCTCGTGCGGCGTGTCACCCACACCGTCGCCATTGCGGTCGAAGCCTTGATAGTCATCCCAGTAATTGCCGCGCCAGACGTTGGCGCTGCCGGCGCCCGGCGCGCTGATCGCCACCGCGCTCAGGTTGTTCTCGAACCGATTGTCGAAAAAACGATGGCCGCCCGCCTCGCCGTAGAAGAACAGGCCGATGATGTTGTGTGCAAAGCGGTTGTTCCTGACCGTCAGTGCACCGACGGACTGCGGCGGCGCATCGACCTTGAGACCCACCGAGCAGTGCAGCACTTCGTTGTTCTCGACCAGGGCAGCGTCGCTCTCCTTGAACACAATGCCGCCGCCACCACCGCCAAGCGCGTGGGCCACATGGTTGCCGCGCAGGATCAGGCCGGGCGAATAGAGCACGATGATGCCGGTGCCGGTATCCGTGAGGCGGTTGTTTTCGACCAGCAGGCGCGGCGAGAAAATGATTTGCATGCCGTAACGGCCGTCCGTAAACCGGTTGCCGACAATCCGGTTGTCCGCCGAGTTGGCAAAGGTCAGGTCGCGCGCGCGGGTGAAGCGATTGCCCTCAATGACATTGTGGCGGCTGTACCAGAGCCGAATGGCATCGCCGCGCATGGCCAGGTCAAGCGGTTTGCCGGTAACCCGGTTACCCGCAATCCGCGCGCGATTGACCTGCTTGAGGTGAATGCCGAACAGGACGTCGTCAATCTCGTTGTCCTCGACACGATGGTCGTCACCCTCCAGCAGAATTCCTGCGTCAATCCGGTCGTGCGAGTCGCCGCTGCCGGTCAGGCGCAAGCCGCGGATGGTCACGCCATGCGTGGCGATCGACAGCACAGTGCTCCGGCCATCGCCGACGATGACAGCCCGCCGCCCGCCATCCAGGGTCATTGGTTTATGGATCGTTGCCGGACCGGCGTAGGTGCCCGGCGCCAGGCGCAATGTGCCGCCGGCCGGTGTCGCGTCGATCAGGGCTTGCAGGGGCGCCGGGGCCGCCGCGAGTGCGGGAAGGGTGACCCAGGCAAGCAGCCACAGCCACGAGCGGAGGGGGGCGCATCCAGGCCTCACGTCACGCGCGGCGCCGCCAATTAACGTGAAAGACGCGGAGCGGCTCTGGCCGCTCCCCTCTCCCTTGACGGGAGAGGGGTTGGGGGAGAGGGTGCGGTCATGGCGCGCAGCTTTCATTATTTGTGGTGGTGCCAAGCTCCATGACCGTTAGCGTGAAATACGCAATTTGACGCCGGGTAACCCCTTGAGCGCAGCGAACAAACATCGACCCACGTCTCGGGGCTGGGGGTGGGGTGGCGTTATCGGCCATGAATTTACGTCAGACGGCTCCACGGCATGCTCAGCATGATGGCCAGCAACAGGCCGTGGGTGCTCGCGGCCAGGATGGTCAGCTTGAGCGCCGGTGCAAGTTCTGCCGGCTGCCCTGCCCGGGACCAGAGCTGACGTGCGGCGGCAATGCTGGCAATGGCGGGCAGCAATGCAATCAAGGCCGTCACGGGAAGCTGGCCAAGCAGCACCATCAACAAGGGCCAGCCGTAAGCCAGTGCGGCAATCACCACATAGCCCCAGCGTGCCCGTGCCACACCCAGTTTCACCACCAGGGTGTGCTTGCCCGCGCCGGCGTCCGCCTTCACGTCGGGAAACTGGTTGATGTAAAGCACGTTCGCCACCAGCAGGGCAAAACCCAGGCCGGCGGCAATGGGCACAAAGGCAAAACCGTGGCGTTGCACGAAGTCGCTGCCGATGACCACCAGCAACCAGCCCGCGGTGATGGCGAATTCGCCAAGACCCCGACTTTGCAACTTCAGTGGCGGCGCCGAATAGGCCCACCCCACGACCAGGCCGGCCAGTCCGATCAGCATCAGTTCTGCTCCGCTGACGGCGGTCAGCCATAGCCCCGCGGGAATCACCGCCGCCAGCAGCGCATAGCCGAAAATACCCGTGGCGCGCAGCGACAGGACGCCGTTCTGGATGAAGCGGCTGCCGCCGGTAAACGGAAACTGCCGTTCCGTGTTGGCGGCATCGCAACCCGACAGCGCATCGTAATAATCATTGATGACATTGGCGCCGGCATGCGCCACCAGGGCGAAGAACAGGGTCGCCGTGGCCAGCGTCGGCCCGACTTGAATACCGGAAAAAGCCGCCGTCGCCAAACCAAGCAGGCAGCCGACGAAGGTTACGGACAGAAAGGCCGGCCGCGTTGCCGCAAAGTAGCGCAAAAATGGGTTGGGGAGAGCTTCCAGGGTCGGTTCCAGCGGCTGCGACATGGTGGGTTTCCTCGGTCTAGATCTCGGTCACTTAAGCGCGGCTGCGCTGGCGGCTTCCAGTTCGGCCCGCGTCATCACCCCCAGCTTGCTGGCGACGATGTCACCCTGCCGGTTGATGACGACGGTGTAAGGCAGGCCGGCCTTGCTGTTGCCCAGCGCCTGCAGCAGGGCGATGCCCTTGTCCTTGGTCAGCAGCACCGGGTAATTGATGTCGTAGGCCTTGGCGAAATCGCGTACCGGCAATGGATCGTTTTCGAGGTTCAGGCCGATGACCTCGATGCCCCGTGCCTTGTGGCGTGTCTGGAAGTCCACCAGTTCCGGAATCTCGACGCGGCAGGGCGCGCACCAGCGTGCCCAGAAATTCACGATCAGGGGGCGGCCTTGATAGGCGGCAAAGGCCACCGGTTTATTGTCGAGGTCGGACAGGGTAGCCGCGAACAGCGGCTTGCTCGACAGATTTCCGGCGGCGGCGACGGACAAGCTGGTGCAAGCCAGCCAAGCCATCAATAGGGCGGCGCAATACCTCACGGCAGATCGCCGCGGCGGAACAGGTGATAACCGAGCGTGGCCGCCACGAGGCCAATCACGGCAGGATAGACGAGTGCAAAAACCTTGAAGCCGGTGATGCCGAAGAGGTCGAGAATCACGTAGGCCGAAGGGCCGAGCACGATCAACTGCGGATCGAACAAGGCCAGGGCCGCCGTACGGAATACCTGCAGCGGATTGGCGAGCGCAATGGTGACCGCCACCTCGGGTGCCACCTTGCCCTGGATCATCACGCCGAGCAGGATCAGGTCGAGGAACAGCAGCAGCGTCAGCCAGACGAAGAAGGCCGCCCCCTGGGCGACGTCGGTGCCACGCGCCACCGCCGAGATCAGCATGCCGAGCCCCAGGAAGCAGGCCGCCATCACGGCCAGCAGCGCCGTGTAGTAGCCGAACATGCCCCACGGCACTTCGATGCCGACCACCAGCGCCCACAGCACGGCGCCGAGCATGGCGGCGAATACCGGGGTGAAGATGACCACGTAGCGGCCGAGGATCTTGCCCCAGAACCAGGCCGAGAGCGACACCGGCAGCGAGAGCAGGTATTCGAAGACGCCGGCCTCGCGGTCGCCGGCCACCGAGCGCACGGTGGTAATCAGCACGAAGATCGGCAGGATCGCCATGGTGAGCTGGATGTAGGTGACCAGCAGGCGCGACAGGCCGATGAAGCCGAGCACGCGCGATTCGGTCAGGCCGAACAGGAACAGCAGCGCGACGATGCCGCCGAATACCAGCGTGTAGATATGGAACCAGCGCGCGCGCAGCGATTCGACGATATCCAGCTTGGCGGTGAGCCAGAGTTGTTTCATTTATTTTCCCTTGGCGAGGACATGGACGCGCATCTCCGGGAACGCCATCGATCCCGCCTGCGGCAGTGCCACTGCGCCGTGGTTGTAGCCCATCGGCGAGGTCTTGCTGAAATAGTGCGCCGTGCGGGCATCGAGCCAGCGCACCGCGTTGCCGCTGCTGTTGACGTCGGCTACCCACAGTCGCGTATCCGCCTCCGTCATCCACGGGTAGTTCGCCTGCTTGTCGCGCAGCCAGAACACGGCGCAGCCGATATCGTCGAACTTGAACACGGTGCTCTTCGGCCCGCCGCGCATCTCGGCGGCGAAGCGGCGGTCGGAAATCACCATGTTGCAGCGGACGCAGGTGTCGCGGTCCCATTTGATCTCGGCCATGCCCTCTGGCCAGTTTCCCTTGTTGCCGCAAGCCGACAGCAGCGCTGCCAAAGGGGTGACGGCAAGCCCGGTCACGACCAGAAAACGGCGCCGATCGATCATGTCGCCGTCCCGCCAGTCCCACGGGGATTTCCTTCGGTCACGCCGACTTTTGCGTCGGCTTCCTTGAGCGAGATGTCGCTGATCAGCGCGACATAGCGCGAGGTCATGCCCATGAAGCGCAGGCGATCCGGTCCCGCCACCTCGCCAGTCCATTCGATGCCCTCACCGCGATCGGTGAAGTTCCAGTCGGTCATGGCTCTGGCGAAGGCGGGTTCGGGGCGTTTGACGGCAATGCGGCAGTCGAGGCGGCCGGAAAGCGAAACGTCGTCGGCGACGCGGTCGTCGAGCACCACCTTGCCCATGTCGAGTTCGATCACGCGATTGACCAGGGTCGACACCTCGTCGATGCGATGGCTGGAAATCAGCATGGTCGCAACGGCGGCGCGCTCGGCCAGCAGTTCGAAGAAGATCTTGCGCGCCTCCGGATCGAGGTTGGCGGCGGGCTCGTCGAGCACCAGCACCTGTGCATCGCGGCCAAGCGCGATGGCGATCAGCAGTTTCTGTTTCATGCCGCCGGACAACCTGACGAACTGGCGCGAGACTACCCCATCAACATCGAGGCCGAGGCGTCTGGCCAGGTCGAAAATGCGCTGGGGATCGCTGTTGCAGAGCGAGGCGGCAAAGTCGATCAACTGGCCCACCGGCATTTTCAGCGGCGGTGGCAGTTGTGGCACAAAGCCGATCATGCCGAGCACTGCGGCGCGCTCGGTACGTGGCGAGCGGCCCGCGATGGTGACCAGGCCGGCGTGGTTGTATTCGCCGAGCAGGCAGCGGATCAGCGTGGTCTTGCCGGCGCCGTTGGAGCCGATCAGCGCAACGCGCTCCCCCAAGCCGATCTCAAGGTCGATGCCATCGAGCACGCGGGCGCGGCGGAAGGTCTTGGCGACGTTCTGGAATTTGATCATTCAGAGTAGTTTCGAAAGGCCCTTCACTTCGAAGGTCAATGACCCCGTCGGGCAGGTATCAACGCACAGTCCGCAGCGCGTGCAGTCGGGGCCGATCGGCACCTCGAGATCGACGGCGCGGCCCTTGATGACGACGTCGAGCACATGCGGCACCAGGCAGACCTTGCGGCAGTCGCCTTCATGGAAGCAGCCGGCCAGCTTGTACTTGATGCGCAGCGGCGAAATGATGCCGACCACGCCATAGGTCAGGCCGATCGGGCAGGCGTAGCGGCACCACGCGCGCTTCGAGAAAAACACCTCGAACACCAGCAGCGCCAGCACCCACAAGAGCGCCAGGCCGGGCCCGTAGATCAATGCGCGCGAGAGGATGCCGGTCGGTGAAATCGCCTCGAACACCGTGTAACCGGTGGCGGCGGCGAGCACGGCGAAGATGACCCAGAACACGCTACGCAGGCGCCGGTCGATGGTCTGGTCGGTGACCAGCTTTTTCTTCACCAGGTAGAGATGGAGTTTTTCGGCCCACTCGGCCAGCAGGTGGTAGGGGCAGACCCAGGAACAATAGGCGCGGCCGCCGAACAGTATCCACAATACCAGCACCGTGCCGGTGCCGATCAACAGATTGGTGATGATGTGCTTGTGCGCGAGCATCACCTGCAGCGCGGAATTGAGGTCGATCAGGTGAAAACCGATGAATCGCGACGCGGTCAGCGCGCCTTCGAGCAACTGGATGTCGAAGTAGAAGGAGACGGTGAATAGCAGGTTGACGATGAGCAGCGTCGCCCAGCGGCGGTTGCGCCACTTGGTCGACTTCACCTCGTGGGCCTGCAGGTGCGCCTTGCTCGCCTGCAGGTCGGCCTTGTTGGTCATGCGCTTGAGCTGATGCGCCTGCCGCGCCCGCTCGCTGATCTGTTCGGGCTTCTTCGGCGCGCGGCCGAACATGATCATGATCTGCTCGCGGAAGCGGCGCTTGAGCACGTCAGTCATGATTTCCAGACTTCGCGGGGCACGATTTCGATGGCAGTCGGCTCGACCGGGCAGATCATTTCGCAGACACCGCAGCCGACACAGGGTTCGTGCACCACCGGCGATTTCCTTTGCGTGCCGTCGGGCGCGAACACGGTCTCGATGGAAATCGCACCCTTGATCGGACACTCGCGCACGCAGAGGTCGCATTCGGCAACATCGTAGGGGTGCGCGGCGACCTTGATCGGTTTCCAGCGGTCTACGGCCATGTAGCGGAGCCGGCCCTGGAAGGCGGGGCCGCGCGCCTGACCCTTGAAACCCTTGCCCTGGATGGCGAGACAGGCCTCGGGCCGTGTCAGACGCGCCACGCCGATGCGCTCGGCGAGATTGAGCGTCGGCTCGGCGTCCTGTTCCTTGGCCAACAGGATGGGCTTGGCCGCCATCGCGGCGCCAGTGCGCACCGGTAGGAAGGCTGGCTTCACATAGGTGAGCGAGCCGGTTGGACAGGCCAGGATGCAACTCACGGCGTCGCAGGAAAAGTCGCAAGCCTGCGCCCGGGCGTCGATGTAGGGCGCGCCAACACCAATGCCGTCGACGAGATCGGCCAGCTTGATGGCTGCCACCGGACAGACCTGCACGCACTGGCCACACTTGATGCAGCTCGCCAGGAAGTCCTTCTCGTCGAGCGCGCCGGGCGGCCGCAACCGCTGCTTCCGGGCATAGGCGAGCGGCAGGAAGCCCGACAGCGCCGCGCCGAGCACGCCGCCGGTAAGCAAGATGGTGCGCAGCACGCGGCGGCGGGCCTGCTGACGGCGCTCCTTGGACAGCGGCGCCGTCCCGCCAGCGCCGATTTTCTTGGTCACGCCATTGGCCGCCGGGTCTGGCGGGGCGGAGTCCTCGGGAAGACGTTTTGCGTCGCTCATGCGCGTCTGGCCGCCGGCTTGGCGAAACGCGGCAGTGCGTCCCGCATTTGCATCTCGGGCGCGGAGAAAGGCGCCAGGCGCTCGAGGAAGTCGAGCAGTTCGAGCACCGGCGAATTCCTGAAAAAGCGCGCGGCGGGTATTTCCATCCACAAGCGGTCGGCGTAGGCGTAATTCTCGTGCGGGGTGTCGCCGAAGCCGTTGTTGTCGCGGTCGAAGCCCTGGTAGGTGTCGAAATAGTTGCCGCTCCAGCGGTTCTTGTCGCCGCCGCCGCGCCCGCCCTGGAACACGTCGGTCAGGTTGCCCTCGAAGATGTTGTCAGTCAGCAGGTTGCCGCCCAGCTCGCTGGTGAATTGAACGGCGATGCCGTTGTAGGCGAAGCGGTTGTTCGTGAAGCGGATCGTCGTGTCGGGCTGAAAGGGCGATAAATCCGAGCCGACACCGACGGCGCAGTAGATGATCTCGTTGCCGGAAATCTCGATGTTGCTCGACTCCTTGAAGCCGAAGGCCATGCCGGCCGCGCCGGTGGCGTGCGAAATCACGTTGTTGCGGGCGGCGCCGCCTTCCATGTACATGAAATAGATGCCGACGGCATTGTCATGGAAGTGGTTGTTCTCGACGAGGTTGTTGTTGGCGAACATGAAGTGGATGGAATAACGGCTGCGCTTGCCAATGTTGCCGCGAAAAATGTTGTCGTTCGAGTACCACGCCACCATGTCGCGGGTGTCGACCACCTCGTTGTTCTCGATCAGGTTGCGATGGCTGTACCACAGGCGCAGGCCGTCGCCGCGCATGCCGAGGTCGAAGGGCTTCGATCTGATGCGGTTGCCGCGCAGCGTGCTGTCGCTGGATTGTTTCAAGTCGATGCCGAACAGGCAGTTGTCGATGACCAGGTTTTCGATGCGGTTGCCGTGGCCGCGCACGTCGAGGCAACTGTCGTCGGTGTCGTGCGATTCGCCGGAGCCGGTCAGGCGCAGCCCGCCGAGGACGGCGCCGTCGGTTCTCAGTTCGAATACCGTGCCCTTGTCGCCGGCATCGATGGTGACCTGGCCGCCGCCGTCGATGGTCAGCGGCTTGTCGACCCGCACCGGTCCGGCATAGATGCCCGGCGGCGGCTTCAGCACCGAGCCGGCCGGCGCCGCATCGACCAGTTGCTGAAAGGGCTTGAGGCCATGCACGCGGCGGTCGCGCTCGTGCAGCATGAAGAAAGGCTTGGGCCGGTCGACATCGACGCGCGGGGCGTTGCTCATGTCGACCGTTTTCCCCTGTAGCGGCGCCTGGGTCTCGGCTGCGGCGACGCCGCGCCAGCCGATCTCGCCGCCGGTCTCAGCCGCGACCAGCAGCGTCGACACGCCCAGCGCCAGGAGCGGTAGCAGGGCGCGCATTAACGTGAACGACGCGGAGCGGCTCGCGCCGCTCCCCTCCCCCTTGACGGGGGAGGGGTTGGGGGAGAGGGTGCGGGCATGGCGTGAGAAACTTTCATGAATCGCGGTGGCGTGTCGCCTTGCCCGTTAGTTATTCGGCGGCGCCTTCGCGCAACTGCTTGCGGCGCAGCAGGATGGCGAGCGCCAGCGCAAAGCTCGTCACCAGCAGCAGCGCGTAGCCCCAGTAGGGGTAAGAGTAGGTCGAGAACTGCGCTACCTTGCCCTCGCCGAACACCGTCGGCATGAAGGGCTTGACGGTGAAGGCGCCCCAGGGGTGCAGGTTGTGGCCGAAGAACCACAGCCAGCCGGCGTAGGTGATGACGAAGAACACCGGCAGCAGCGCCGGCACGGCGGCCAGCAGCAACTGGAACTGGCGGAGCTTCCAGACGCCGACCATGACGATGCCCATCACGGCAATCAGGCCGGCGATGACGATGTGGGTGATCAGCATGACGTTCGCGCCCCACGCCTTGATCCGGTCCGGGTCCTTGAAGTAGGTGCCGGACTCGCGCATGTAGGTGTCGACGTGCCGGGCCAGATGGCCGAGCACATACTGGTCGACGATCATCCAGGCGGCCACGGCGGCGAAGCCGGCCGCGAGAATCATCAGGCGCAGCCTTTGTTGCGCCACTGCGAAGGCGAGCAGCATGACGGCGAAGAAGCCGAAGAAGAACTTGGCAAGCGGCTTTTCCACCGGCGCGCCGGTGGCGATCGGGAACATGCCGACGTAGTGGTTGATGGTGTTCATCTCATGGACGCAGTCGAGGCCCTTGGCGCCCTTGTCCACGTCCTTGCCGGCGTCGAGGATGGGGTTGTAACGCTCCACCTCGTGCGAGAGATCCTTCTGGATGATTTCGCCGGCCATGCGGGTGCCCTTGCCAGCCGCCTTGCAGCCGTTTTGGACGCCGTCGAAATGGAAATGGATGCGGATGCCGTCGGGGAAAGCGTCCGGCGGGTAGTTGGGCGCGGTCAGCGACACCCACCAGATCGGCGCGAAATAGGCGGCGATCATCGCCACCAGCGCGATCAGCGTGAGGCCGGCAACGGGAGTATTGGCGCTTTTTGCTAGCTTCATTATCGAAATCTCTGTTCCGGCCGCAACCGCGGCCGACGGATCGGCGCGCGGGTTTGATTACAGCACGGTATTGCCTATTTCCTTGCTTACTTCTTCTTGGCGCCGGCCTTCGGTTTGCACATCGAACCCGGCATCGAGAGGCTCGCCTGGTAGGCGGAAATTGCCACCAACTGCTCGTTGGTGTAGGGCTTGATGACCTTCACCATGTCCGGGTTGGCGTTGCGGCGGTGGCCGTCACGAATCTCGGTCATCTGGCGCAACAGGTACTTGTAGTGCTGGCCGGCGATCACCGGATAGAACTTTTCCTTGTTGCCCTCGCCGTTTTTGCCATGGCATTCCAGGCACTGCTTTTCGTAAAGTTCCTTGCCCTTGGCGTTCTGGAGAGCGACGTCCTTGCCTTCGTACTTGCCATGATCGACGGGAACGCACAGGCTTTCAATATAGGCGGAAGTGTCGGCCAGATCCTGCGGATCGGTCATCTCCTTGGCGAAGGGGTACATGGTCGGATTGTCGCGCAGGCCCACGCGAATGTCGGCCATTTGCTTGATCAGCACGGTGGTGTGCTGACCGGCGAGCTGCGGGAAGGTGCCATCCGGGCGACCGGCGCCATTGGGCAGGTGACAGGCGCCGCAAATCTCGTAAGTCTCCTTGCCGCGCTTGATATCACCCTTCTTGGCCAGCGCCTCCTTGAGTTCGCCTTCCATCTTGCCCCACTGGTAGTCTTTCGACTCGATGCCGGCAGCCTTCGGTGGCGGCGGGCCGGCGAAGGTGATGGCGGGGAGCAGTACCATGGAGAACGCAAGCGTCAATGTCCTGATCATTTTTTTATCCTCGTTTCAGCTTATTTCAATTTTGACAGATAAACCGCCAGCGCCTTGATTTCCGCGTCGCTGACCAGATGCATCACACCCTTCATCGCGGCGCTCTGGCCGTTGGCGCGCGCACCGCTCTTGATATCCTTCATCTGCTGCTCGGCATAGGCGGCGTTCTGGCCGGAAATCTTGGGATAGGTGGGTAGCAGGGGGGTTTTCGCATCCTTGCCATGGCAGGCGACACAAGTCTTCTCCTGATAGAGCTTGGCGCCGTCGGCGGCGACGGCCGGTACAGAAACCGCAAGTACGGCGGCCATCAACAGGGCATGCTTCATGGTTTTCCTTTCGCTATGGTATGTATTGTGGCGGATGTGCTGAGTGAGTCTACACACCCGCCCGCGTACTTCCTTGAATCAGATCAATTTACTCAACAGTTACTTCACTTTTTTAGCGCCATTCTGTTCGAGGTAGGTTTTGGCGCGCAGGCCGAGGTCGGCGGTCTTGACCTGGTATTGCCAGATTTGTTCGGCCCAGAGGTTGGCGTTTTCCC
>CAZOMI010000080.1:0-12388 GCA_964580925.1 uncultured Methyloversatilis sp. | reverse complement strand
TTCATTTGATGGGCGGCCGGATGCGGACGGGCGGTGCGGGGGAATTCGGGCTGGCCTGGGGTGTGGTGCTGGTGTGCTGGGTGTTGTCTGGCCAACTCGCCGCCCCTGGCGGCGGATACTTGCCTTTTTTCCCGGATTGGTCGGCGCGATACGAGGCAGGAACGGCGACGGCGAAGGAATGGCGGGATAACCGTTTTCGGTTTTTCTGACAGAACCGCAAATACAGAAAAGCGTAAATCTGTTTTTCTTTGAATACGCTTTTCTGTTTGTCTATGGCAGGCCTGGGCGGCTAATCCGCGATACCCAACCAGACAGCGACGGAGCGCTCGATCTCGATCAGGTGTTCGTCGCCGATGGAACCGAACGTCTCGCGAATTTTGTCGCGCGCGACGGTGTGCAGTTTGTCGATCATCACATCGGACGGTGCGCGCAGACCGTTGGCCATATCCGGCAGGACGCGGACGCGAAAAATCGGCGTTTCGCGCAAGTCGCTGGTCAGCGGCAGGATCGTCACGGATGGGTGATCGGCGAACAGGCTGGACTGAATGACCAGCGCAGGGCGCGGCTTGCCGTAGTCGCCCGACAGGGCGACCGTAACCAGATCGCCGCGCCTCATGCGGCCCAGCCGTCCGTATCGGCGACCTGTTCGATCCAGTCAAGCGTTTCGCGCTCGTGCGGATCGGCGGCCAGCAGCGCCGATTGGCGGCGGCATTCGGCGGCAAACTGAGTGCTGCGGGTATCCGGCACCCACAACTGCACCGGCCGCATGCCCTGGGCCTTGAGGTGGGCGCGGTGCTTTTGCACGCGCGGGGCGGACGAGGTCGAAGCCATGATGTCTCCAGGGAAGAACGTTACATGAAACAGCTTAGCACGCGTTTCATGTAACCGCAACACTGACTTCTGAAAAGTCGGCGCTGGCGGGACGGCGAAAGGTGGCCGCGATAGCGGCCCTAGGATCGTTTTTTTCTGTTGTCTATAGGAAATCGGTCGACCTCACCCCTGATCGCGTGCCTACGGCCCGGATTTAGCCTCCTATGGCGGTTCAAAACCCGCCGCCGCTCTTTCGGAGTGCTGGCGGTTGGTTTGCCTTGTTTTCTGAAGACCGTTTTTTCGGCGGTTGAGTACGTGATACGGGTAGCGGCCTCAGCCGCACAGGTGGTCGAGCGTTGACGGGTTTGGGGAATCTAGCGTCCCCGCTTGCGGGGACTCGATAACCGGAGGGGGAGCCGGCTTGCCGGGGGAACCCGAAGGGTGCCCCGCGTAGCGCGTTAAGGTTTACATATAAAGTTAAAGAAACGCGCGCGCGAAGTTACGGTTTTTGAAACCCGCTCCAGGACTGGGTTTGCGGGGCGGCTGCGTGTGTGAAACCACGTGCCTATCCACAGGTGGCGTGTGTGAAACCACGTGTCTATCCACAAGCAAGCGTGTGTGAAACCACGTGCCTATCCACAAAAGCAGCCGTTTTTATCCACAGGCAGGTATCGTGTTTTCACACACGCGACGGGAAAAAATAACCATGTCCGTTTCGCTATCGATAGCAACGCGGTAGTCGGGCAGGTCGTCGGTGCTGACGAGAGCTTTGACCAAGCGGCGGAACTCGCGCAGCGGCGAGCTGCTGCCGCTTTTCTCGTGCAGGGTGGCAAGCGCGATGCGCCAGCTCGCCTGCGCGCCACAGTGCTTGCGCGCTAGTTCGTAGAGGCGGCGATCGAGCGGTTTGCGCAGGCGGAAGTAGTCGCGATTCAGGGTGAGGACGTGGCGGGCTTCGATAGAGCGGTAAAGCCATTCCGGCAAGCCCACCTCGACACAGACCATGCGCCCGTCGCCGTCGCGCTCGATGACACGCGCGTAGTCGATGAAGCCGAAGAAACCGCGCTCGCGAATGCCGGCCGTTTCGATGTTGGTCTCGATGCGCGTGCCGTTGAGGCGCTCGAACATTTCCGCCATGCGTTTGTAGCTGTCGCCATCCGTGCGCCGGTTGGTGCTGACCAGGAAGTCGTAAGCGATAAAACGCACGGTGCGGCCGATGTCGTCGCGGCCACGGTTCATGGCCTCGACGAGCTGGCTGATGCAGTAAATCCACAGGTCTTTGTCGTGGATCGTGGCGCAGCCATCGTGCCCCGGCTTGATCGTAAGCGTAACCCCGTTGCGCGTGTAGGTGCGCACGCGCTTGTCGCCAGCCTTGAGCGCGAACAAAGGATGCTCCATGCTGGCCAGATCGCCCTTGGGCGAGAGATCGGATAAATCGGCGATAAAGAAATCGCGCTGCGCGTGGCGCGCGCGGGACAGGCGCGGGATGCCTGCGGTATCCTTTGAATCAGCCATGGTCGACTCCGTTTTAGTCGGTTATTGGTCAGGCGCTGCGGGGTGCGGCAAACACCCCGCGGCGCTGCCCATCCTACACCTTTGACAAAGTCATGGGACGCCCCGCCGAACCCCACCACATGGAAGCCGTGCTGCGCCTGGCGCGGCCCTGTCCGTATCCCGAATGGATGCTGCTGGAATTGCCGAACGGGCTATGGGGTGCGCTTTGGTCTGCGGGTTTTGATGGCGAGTGGAGCATCGCCATCGCCGAAGGGCACTACCGCGCTGCTTGCGCCTACCGCTCCCGCGACCGGGAGCGCGTACTGCGGTATATGGCGCGGCATCTGAATGGGTGAAAAGTCGGCGCTGGCGGGACGGCATCGTTATTGGTTGACTGACAATATTTAATTTATTAAACTAAACAAATGTCCTGATTATGGAGTAAGCGATGGGGAAGGAACAGAAATTCATTCACCAGGCTGTGACAGCCTTAACGAAGGCACAGGCAGCCATGGCCGAGCGGTTAGATCGCCACGAAAAGATCATCGACTCACAGGCCAGAGAGATTGCAGAACTTCAGCAGTATGTACTGAGCATTAGGAATGCTGCAATCAAGACAGACCTCAATGCAGGTCTACCAGGGCGCGAAGTAGCACTCAAATATCAACTGTCGCCCGGTCGGGTATCGCAGATTAAGAATTCCAGCTAAACAAGGAGAATTCAAATGAATGACTCATGGTGCAAAAAGGTTCGCGCAAAGTCTGGTTCGGTCGTCAGCGGCGGTGCCGCACGGAATGTGCGGATCGCCGCGCGAGGCGGAATGGACGAGATCATCGCCGATGCCATCCGCTATGCGTTTGAACGAGCAGAAGGCGAGGTCAGCAATCGTCGCAAAAGAACGGCGCTGCGTTTGGTTGCTTGACACTCCGCAAGCAACTCATCTCTGCCCAGCGACAGCCTGTGCAGGCTGTTTCATTTATGCGTTATAGTAAAAGCGCTAGCCACGGGACTTGCGGGCGCAAGCCTCCCCCCGAGGACAGACGATAGTCAATAAAAAACCCGCCTCGTGCGGGTTTTTTATTGCGCGCGCAGCAGAGGAACCCCGCCGCGCTTACTTGAATTTCTCTTCCAGAAGGACGGTGATCTCGTCGATCATCTTCGTCCCCCTCATCGCGCACGCCGCCTTGATGCGCGCATGCAGCCCTGCCGGAATATCCAGAGTCAGCCGCTTAGTCGGTTCCGCCTCCGGCTGGCGACTCTCTACCCAGGCATCCGGCGACGGCGCAGCTTTTGTCTTGGCAGCGGTCGGCTTCGCGCCGATGGCAACTTTCTTGGTGCTCATGGTGCATGCTCCTGGAGAAGTTCATCGAGTACGGCCAGCATTTCCAGCGCGGCCGGCCCGTTGGGATCGATCTCAAAAATTGACTTGCCTTGCGCCACGGCCTCGGCGAACACCACGCGCTGCGTGATGGTGGCTTTCAGCACCGGCACCTGATAGGCGGCAAGCGCCTCGCCGACATCGCGGCCGATGGCGGTATTGGCTATTTTGCGGTTAACCGCAAATACAGATTTCAGTTTTTCTTTATAAACGCGCGCCTCGGCGATGAGTTTGACGACTTCATCGGCGGCCCAGATGTCGTAGGGCGAGGGCTGCACCGGGATCATGACCAGGTCGCTAGCCATGATGGCGCTGCGGGCCAGATCGGTGACACGCGGCGGGCCGTCGATAACGACATGATCGTATCCCTGGGCAACGACGGCGATTTCCTTATGTACGGTGGGGCGCGGCAGGCCGACTACGGCAAACAGCGGATCGCCTTCGCGGGCAGCAGCCCAATCGAGGGCGCTGCCCTGGGGGTCGGCGTCGATCAGTAGCACGCGGCCACCGCGCAGGGTGAGCGCGGCGGCGAGGTTGACGGCGAGGGTTGTTTTACCAACGCCGCCTTTCTGGTTGAGCAGACCGATGATCATGGATGCCTCGTTTCTGGTTTTCTGTGTTTGCGACTATACAGAAAATCGCCTTTCTGTAAAAGTGTTAAAAGTCGGCGCTGGCGGGACGGCGACAAAGCAACGATAACCGTGTGATTGTGTGGGGAATCGTGGTGGATTGTTGGTATATGTGTGTATCAGTGTTATATTGTGAGTGCTAGCGTATGAACGGAGCGGTCCGATTAAATTGGGTCGTGCGCTACCCCCGCCAGAAATGGCCCACACCCAAGCGTGTGGATATTCAAGAGGTCCGATTAGCTTCAAGGAAAGGCCCCGGCAACGGGGCCTTTCTCATTTCGGGATGCTGATCGGCTTGCCGTTCAGGACATTGAACAGGATGATCTCGAAGCGGATCGGCTTCCGCTTGGGACGGTTGCTGTGCTTCGGGTCGCGAACGTAGGCACTCTGGACGTAGAGGTTCACGGCGCCCTTCGCGGTCGACCGCGAGGCATCGAAATAGACCTCGTACTCCTCCCGTCGCCCATCCACGTCGACGAGCTCCACTACGAAAAAGTTTCCCTTGCCGGAGTGGTAGCACTTGCGGCCGAGAAGTTGCGCAACGATGGCCGGCAACTGTTTTGACAAGGCGTAGCGCTGAAAATCGAAGATCCGCTTTTCTCGCGCATCGGCATACCAAAGCGCCGGATCGGGCGCCGGCTCACCGGGTTTCTGGCCACGGGTAAAGCAATGCAGGCTGTAGATCACCTGGACCCGGTATTCGCGCGCCGGCTTGACCGGCGACGCCGCCTGTTGGAACACCAGCTCGCACGGGTGAAGGTGAGCAAGGTCGTAGGTTGATCCGCCGTATTGGAAGGGTGCCCAGCAGATCATGCGTCCACCACCTTCAGGCGTGGCTTGCCTTTGCGCTTGATCCGGCTGGCTCTCTCTTCGCGGTTTGTCTCGCGTGCCTGGACCTCTTCCTGGGCATAGGGTGTCGCCGCCTTGATCAGACCGGAGAAATCGTACTGGTTGGTCTTGTTCCGGTCCTTTTCGACAGGCCGAATGATGCGCTTGATGAGTTTGCCGGCTTCGAGCTTCTTGATACGGCGCCTGATGGTGGACTCGTCGCAGCCAATCGCCTCGGCAATGGTTTTTTTCGAGGGGTAGGGCAGATTGTCGGCCTGCCACCAGTGGGACAGCAACACCATGAGGATGTTGATGTCCACGGAGTCGAGCCCCAGCGCACGCTGGCGCATGAAGATGGTGTTCGGCAGCAGCGTCCACCCCGCCTTCATCAGATCGACGCCCCATTTCTTTTGGTTCTCCTGGAGCACTTCCTTCGAATTCGGTGCAACAGGTTTTTTCTCGGCAGTCACGTGCATTCCTTTCACAAAAGCCGTCATGCAGCCAGTATCGCGACGGGGATTAGAAACGGCAACACAGACAGGGAGGCGGCTGCGCCTAGCACTCTCATTGTCCTATGTTCTGTATGGTCCCTTGATGGATATGCTCCATGAGGTAATGCTTCGGGGGGCATGCCGCCACCCCAGTGGGGGTTATACCTGCCTATCAGGTGGAAGGCATAGGCGCCTTCCAGCAGACTATCTCGGCGTGTGCGATTCGGGGCAAAACCGCAACACGCCATCATCATTACAGAAATACGATTTTCTGTGAATAAGGAATTAACACAATCCGGCTCGATGGATGGGGCTACGTGCGTCCAGATTAAACGAACGTTTTAATCGGACGCATAAGCACGGGCTTTCGATGATTCAATCGGCCGTGAAGCGGCCGGAATAACTCGAAGATACCTTTACGCCGGATAAATCGAAAAGTCGGCGATGGCGGTGCGGACAAATTCCGCCAGTTTGGGCTTATAAACCATACTTCTCATTGGGCCTTTTCAAGTGGAGCTTGCAATGTCAGTTGATAAAACAGTCGAATTTCTGAACGACAACCGAGAGTTGATCGAATCGTATGTCTTGCTTCGGGAGATGAAGTTATTTCTCGATGTCGGTCACGATCACTACCATCCGCGCATTCGAATCAAGATATACAAGAGCGCTGTCATGCCAAGTGCACCTTTTCATTTCGAGGTAAGCCATAACGTCCATACCCCAGAGCAGGCTGGCCCGTATTTCCCATCAAGAACGTCCGCCGAATCTGAGGAAGAAGCAATTTCACAGGCCATTTCAACCACTACGACATTCCTGAAGTCTGCCATTCGCATGGGGCACGAACCTGCGGATAGTTGGCTTGTGCCAAACAAGGAGTTCTAAGCCGCCGTCAAAAAGTCGGCGCTGGCAGGACGGCAACGAGTCATGTATCGTGCACACGTCACATGCCGAGGGAGTATTGGAGCGAGAAGACCGATAGTCAGCTCAGCCTGTTTTATCAACAGATGCAACAGACAGAGAAGACCGTCCGACTGGCGGGTGAGATTCCCCCTAACAACGACAACCACATTAACGCAGCACTTCAGACCAAGGAGGTAAGCATGAAGAAAACAACCTTCAAATTTAGCTTCGCAATCGGTTGGGCTGTAGCTCTGTCGGTCTTCGTTGGCGCTGGAGGCGCACAGTTTTACTGTGCTCGATCCAATGTTTCTTTGGCATAAACAAATATGCAATTCATTCATAGCGATCTTGGGCAACGCTCTCAAGGTGAGCTGGTTCAGTTCAATCTGACTGGAAACTCTGCAAACTGCCGACTGATAGACAGCTCGAATTTCAGTAGTTACCGCAGCGGCCGCCAGCATCGGTTCTACGGCGGCCGCGCGACAAAATCACCAGTTACTTTGCCGATACCGTATTCAGGCCACTGGTATGCAGTCGTTGACATGCAAGGTCTAGGTGGACGCGTGAATGCATCGTTTCGAGTACTGCCAGGCCCATTACCCGAGCTACGAGAAGCACCATTATCGAGTGCGCCAACTCTTTTCCGCCGGGATATGGCACCCCCTGTCGATCAAGCTGCGCAGGTGTATGACGTATTTATTTCGCATGCATCGGAAGATAAGGACGAAATTGTCCGGCCACTTGCAACCGCGCTACAGGCAGAAGGGTTACGGGTTTGGTACGACGAGTTTGAATTGAGAATCGGCGACAGCTTGCGCAGGAAAATCGACCAAGGATTGGTTAACAGCCGTTTTGGATTGGTGGTTCTGTCGCCTTCTTTTATTGGCAAGGGATGGACAAATTACGAACTTGACGGGATCGTTACCAAGGCAGTAACCGGCGAGCAAGTATTGCTGCCAATCTGGCACAAATTAACGAAGCAAGAAGTCATAGCGTTCAGCCCGTCGCTAGCTGATCGGCTTGCACGCAATACTGCAATGCACACGATTGATGAAATTGCCGCCGAGATCGCCGAGTTAATTAAGGGCGCGTGACATGGCAGCCGACCGCTTGAACGCAGTTAAGCGGCTGCGGGCCACGAAGCGCAGGAGAACGAACACCGGGGTTTTGCCACCAACTGACTGAGGGCTTGCGCCCCAGCGGCGACCGAGCGAAGCGAGGAAGCACCCCACGCCACCCACGGCGAAGCCGCCGACAAAACCCACGCGCAGCGCCGACTAATGCCCTTGGCCGAGCAGGGGCGCAAGACATAACAGACCATTACCCGAACCCGCAGGGCGCGCAAGCGGTCGGGCCACAAAGCGAAGCCTGCGAAGCGACTGGCCCGACTTTGGGTAATGCGCTGTTATGTTAAATGCGTAGCGAAGCGGAGCATTTACCCCGGAACGGCCAGCGTGCAATCGAGCGCAGCGAGCCAACATAGGCCACGGGGATCGCGCGGCCTCGGGCGCGGCGGGCTGGCGGATCTCGCTTTTTGATCCGCCAGCGGGGCGCGTTCCCCGTGGCCTGCCTTTGACTTTGGCCGGCGTAGCGGTCTCGCGCAGCGAGTCCGCGGGCAGACAGCGACACGGTAGCCCCTGGCGCAGCGCAAGCCGGCGAGCGGCCTTTTGCTGGCCGGCGCCGTGCTGCGGCGGGGGCGGGCAGGAAGGGGACGGCGGTCGCCAGAGGCACGAAGCCAGGGCGCGGATTTTTGCGCGCTGGCGGGGTCGAGACCGGGACGCGGTAGCGGCGGCGCGGGGCTTGCAGGTTCTTGAGCAAGCGCCGTGACGGCGCGGTCCGGGGGCTTGCGGCGTGTCAGACCGCGACCGACGCAGTTCCAGCGCGCCCAGGAGTGTGCTACCGTGTACTTACCACGTAATACATGAGGACAGCGCCATGAGCGAGGCAACGTTTACTTTTCGGGTCGATGAGGCCCTGAAATCCGAGTTTTCCAGCGCCGCAAAAAACCGCGACCGCAACGCCGCGCAGTTGCTACGCGACTTCATGCGCGACTTCGTCAAGCAGCAGCAGGAGGCGTCTGCGTATGACGATTGGTTTCGTCGTCAGGTGCAGATTGGCTTGGATTCCGCCAATGCCGGCGAGCTGATCTCATCCGAAGAGGTCGAGGCCGAGGCCGAGATCTGGCGCGCGGAGACACGGCGCAAGATGGCCGGCGCTGCTGCGTGAAATTGGTCTGGACGCAACCGGCGCGACAAGACCGAAGGGAAATTCGCGAGTACATCGCCGCCGATAGCCCGGGCGCTGCACTGGCGCTTGACGAGTTGATCGCCAAGAAAGCCGGCCACCTGGTCGATCACCCCGGCCTCGGCCGTCCGGGCCGGATCGCTGGCACGCGCGAGCTGGTGGCGCATCGCAATTACATCCTGGTGTATGACGTGGCCGGCGAGTGGGTGCGTGTTCTGCGCGTCATGCACGCGGCCAGGCAATGGCCACCGTCACGGTGAGATTACCTAAAGCTACGCGGCCCCAGCAGCGTATTAAGCTCCGTCGCCTTGCCGCCGAAATCCGCCCCGCGTTCTTCTAGCCAGCGGCATATCTGCGAGCGCGGCAGGCGCTCGGCCTCCATGCGTTCAACCTCTGCCCGATGTTCGCGGATGACGTTGCTATTGCGCTCGGTTACTTGTAACCGCTCAGCCTCGGCGGCGGTTAGTTTCTTTTTCCGGCGCGGCCGGGTGGCCGGCTGGAGCGGCAACGGTGCGGCGGATGCCTCGCCCGAGAGGATGGCGCGGATCGCGGCGGCCTGTACGGAGGTCGCCCAAGCCTGAACGTGCACGAAACCCTTGGCGCGCATGCGCGAGCGGTGGGCGGCTTGTTTCTCGGCGTTGGTCAGGCCCATGTCGCTATCCCTATCGGTTATATGTAACCAATGATAGCGCGGTTACATATAACCGTCAAGCCTTGATATTCCGGCGCTTGAGCCAGTCATACAGCGTCGAAGGCGCGCACTCGATGAGGCGCGCAATATCCCGTTTGTTGATGCCCTTGGCGAGATAGCCACGGATGGCGGCCTCGTGGTCGTCCAGTTTGACCCGCTCGGCTGGCCCCTTGGGGCGGCCCAACTGGATGCCATCGGCGCGACACTTGGCCAGGGCTTCCTTGGTGCGGATGCTGATGAATTCGCGCTCGATCTCGGCGGCGAGGCCCAACACCGTGGCGGTGATGCGGGACTGCATGGAATCGTCCAGCGTCATTTTCTGCTTGGCGATGTGCACGGAAATGCCGCGCTCGGCGCAGTGCTGGAGCACTTCGAGCACCTGGAGCGTGTTCCGGGCGATGCGCGAAATCTCAGCGAAGATGAGCACGTCGCCTGCGGCCAGCGAGTCGATCAGCGCACCCAGCTTGCGTTCCTTCCAGGAGGTTTTACCGCTGGCCGAATCCTCGGTGAATTTGACTCCGGCAAAACCGTGAGCGTTGGCATATTCCAGAATGCCATGGCGCTGGTTGTCGACGTCCTGGGCGTCGGTGCTGACACGCAGGTAAGCGTGATACGTCGTGATCATGTCGAGCTGCGCGGGCTGGGCTGCCATGGGCTTTTCCGCCATTAGTAAAAGACGTTTTAATCATACGCGACATACAACGGAAGTCATAGCGCCAGCGGCGTAAGACAAGCAGATAATGAACAGGCCGAAACGCGCTATATAGGTGAAGGCTATCAAAAATCGGCGCTGGCGGCACGGCGCAAGTGACCGGAATAAACGAGCGTTTTTTCTGGACGCACAAAAACTTGCAACGATCCAGCATAATGAGCGCGTTTTTATATACCATACGCCCGGCGCGGTTACTTGCGCAGGCGTATGGGAAATACTGGATTTTTAACGGAAACACCGCAAAAGTCGGCGCTGGCAGGACGGCAATTCATATACCGAACGGACGCCCGGAAGGGTGGCCGGTAAAAAGGGGATTTGAAGCGGAATGCACTATCTCTGCATGCAGCGGCAGAAGTACGGCGACGGCGGCGCGGGCCGCTACGTGATCCCCATTCTCAAGCGCAAAGACCGGAAATATGGCCCGGTCACTGACACGCAGGTTATCGGCCGAAAAACGCCAACCTTGATCACCGGCGCGCATGACAGCGGCAAAAGCCGGATGCTGGACAAGCTCCACGAGGAAGAGCGCGCCATCTGGGGCAAGAAGATCGACGCGGCGGCGCTGTGGCTGGGTGCGCTTCGGCCGCTCGGTGCCTGGTCGGATGCCGAACACGTTGCGGCCTGGTGGGATGCACGCGCGGCGACGCTGGCCGCAAAAGTCGGCGCTGGCGGGACGGCACCGAAAGCCGATCACCTGCGCCCCTGGGCCAAGTTGAAAGCCTGGGAGCGCGCCGAGGCGCTGCCCGACTACATCCGCGACACCGGCGCGGTGTTGTTCCTCGATGACTGCCACAAGCTGGCAGGCCGCAAACTCCAGATCGCGCGGGAATGCGCGCTCGCGGCGCGCGTGTGGGTCGCTAGTGCCAGCAGCGAAAACCGCATCCCGCCAAACTTGCGCGCGGTGATGATGCGGCGCGATCCGCAAGTTATCCGGCTCGGTTCCGATGTGGCCTATGACGCGACCAACGTCATGACCTGGATGCTCGCCCTGGTGTTGTTGGCGGCTGGCGCGTGGGAGGCTTCCATCGTGGTGGCCGGCCTCAAGGCGATGAGCAGCGGCCGGCAGGCTGCGCGGCAAGATGCGTAAAGCTCTGCTGCTCGCCTTGGTCGCCGTCCTGCCAGCGCCGACTTTTGCGGCAGACGAAAAGGGCGGCAACCTCTGGCCCTGGGCGAGCCAGAACGCGAAGGAACCGCCAAAGGTGCAACCTTACGAGGTGCCGACCTTCGGCGCGAAACGGAACTTCAAGGATGCCCCGGCGCAGTGGCAGAAAGCGCCAAAGATCGACGGCGATGCCGTGTTTCGGATGATTGTTGCTTGCTACCCGAATAAATCCCGCTGGAACCTCGATGTCGACCTGCAGGCGGCTGTGCGCACGGCGAACGCTGTCGACATCACCGGCACGGCCATCGGCAAAAGTACGGTCGGCATCGTTGCCCGGATGCCGCTCTACTCGGCCACGGAAATGGACCGGGAGCGCGAGCGCGAATATCGGCGGCGGACGGACACGGCCGGCAAGGTGGCCGAGTTCGTTGGCCAGCTCGCCACGCGAAATCAGGCGCTGCGCACGCTGGCGCTGGCGGCGGCGATGGAGAGCCGCGCACAGATCCGCGTGAACGAAGGCATCGCCGACGCCGAGGAACAAATCAAATACCTGGACAAAGTAGCGGCGGCAGAAAACCAACTCATCACGGCCGAGGCGAAAGCGATGGATGCGCGCCTTTCCCTGGTGGCGATGTGCCGCGACGAGGAAGCGGACGCGGTAAATGCCTACCTCACCGAGCTGGCGCAGCTGCCGCCAGCGGCCAAGCCGTAAAAGTCGGCGCTGGCGGGACGGCGGGAATGCGCTGGTTTAACCATATTTTGCTGGCGGCAGCGCCGACAGCACTGGTCGCGCCGCGCCTGGTGCCGTTGGCTATCTTGGGCGCGACCGCGCCCGACTGGATGGAATGGCTGGCCAAGCTGGCACGGCGGCCAGTGCCGCATCGAGGGCCAACGCATTGGGTGGCGGCCTGGCTGGTCGCGTTAGCGGCCGGCGCAACTTTTCCGGCGCCAGCCGGCAGCCTAATCATTGCCTTCGCCTGGGGCGGCTTGAGCCATGTTCTGGCGGACGCGCTGACGGTCTCTGGCGTCCCTTTTTCGCCGCTCAGCGAGCGGCGCTTTCATTTGATGGGCGGCCGGATGCGGACGGGCGGTGCGGGGGAATTCGGGCTGGC
>CAZOMI010000079.1:0-12624 GCA_964580925.1 uncultured Methyloversatilis sp. | reverse complement strand
TCAGCAGGCGGTCGAGGTCGCGCAGCAGTGCGCCGCCGCCGGTGAGCACCATGCCTTTCTCGGCAATATCGGCGCCCAGTTCGGGCGGCGTGTGCTCCAGCGCGACCTTCACCGCGCCGACGATCTGGTTGAGCGGGTCGGACAGCGCTTCGAGAATCTCGTTGGAAGAAATGGTGAAGCTGCGCGGGATACCCTCGGCCAGGTTGCGGCCCTTGACTTCCATTTCCTTGACCTCGGAGCCGGGAAAGGCCGAGCCGATGCGCTTCTTGATCGATTCCGCCGTGGTCTCGCCGATCAGCATGCCGTAGTTGCGGCGGATGTAGTTGATGATGGCATCGTCGAACTTGTCGCCGCCGACGCGCACCGAGCCGGCGTACACCATGCCGCCCAGCGAGATCACGCCGACTTCGGTGGTGCCGCCGCCGATGTCGACCACCATCGAGCCGGTGGCGTCCGATACCGGCAGGCCGGCGCCAATTGCGGCGGCCATCGGCTCCTCGATCAGATAGACCTGCGAGGCACCGGCGCCCAGCGCCGATTCGCGAATGGCGCGGCGCTCGACCTGGGTCGAGCCGCAGGGCACGCAGATGATGATGCGCGGGCTGGGCGAGAGCAGGCGCGACTCATGCACTTTTTTGATGAACTGCTTCAACATCTGTTCGGTGACGGTGAAGTCGGCGATCACGCCGTCGCGCATCGGCCGAATCGCGGTGATGTTGCCGGGCGTCTTGCCGAGCATCTGCTTGGCGGCGGCGCCGACGGCCTGGATGGTTTTCTTGGCGTTGGGCCCGCCTTCGGTGCGAATGGCGACCACGGAAGGTTCGTCCAGCACAATGCCCTTGCCACGCACGTAGATCAGTGTGTTGGCGGTGCCGAGGTCGATGGCCAGATCGTTGGAAAAATAGGAGCGGAAAAAGGAGAACATCGGTGTCCTGTAAAAGTATGCTGGGGCGTCTCCGGGCGAGACAAACGCGGTGCTGCCGTGGATGGTCGCCTATGATACCCTAACGCGCTTCGCGAATTAAGCACCCGCTTTGCCCAATCAGCCCAGTCATTTCAAATAAATCATGTCCTTGAGCCTGGACGACGTCAGCCGCATAGCCCGCCTGGCGCGCATCGAAATCTCCCCCGCCGAAGCTACCCGCACCCGCGACCAGCTCAACGGGATTCTCGCCTTCGTCGAGCAGCTGCAGGCCGTCGACACCAGTGGCATCGAACCGATGGCCCATGCCGTCGACGTCGTCCAGCGGCTGCGTCCCGACACGGTAACCGAGACCAATCGTCGTGAAGACTTTCAGGCCATCGCGCCCGAGACCGAAGCTGGTCTCTACCTTGTCCCCAAGGTGATCGAGTGATGCATAGCCCCCCACGCTCGCAAATAACCCGCTCGCTGCCCCCCACCCCCGGAGGGGGCAAGCCGCGCATGATGCCTTGGGGCGGCCCGGCGGCATCATGATCGAAGCCAGCCTGAAACAACTATCCGCCGCACTGGCGCAAAAAAAGATCTCCAGCATCGAGCTGACGACGCTGTTCCTCGATCGCATCGAACAGCACAACCCGACCCTGAACGCCTTCGTCACGCTCGACCGCGAGCGGTCGTTGGCCGCTGCGCGTGTCGCCGATGCGCGGCTGGCAAAAGTCGGCGCCGGCACTACGGCGGCAGTGCCACTCACCGGCATCCCCCTCGCGCACAAGGACATTTTCTGCACGGCGGGCTGGCGCACCACCTGCGGCTCGAAGATGCTGGCCAATTTCGTGTCACCCTACGATGCCCACGTTGTCGAACGCTTCAACGACGCCGGCATGGTGCTGCTCGGCAAATGCAACATGGACGAATTCGCCATGGGCTCGTCCAACGAAACTTCCCATTTCGGCCCGGTGAAAAATCCCTGGGACATCACCTGCGTCCCCGGTGGCTCCTCGGGCGGTTCGGCGACCGCAGTGGCGGCACGCCTGGCGCCGGCGGCCACCGGCACCGACACGGGCGGCTCGATCCGCCAACCGGCGGCCCTGTGCGGACTGACCGGCCTCAAGCCGACCTATGGCGTGGTGTCGCGCTACGGCATGATCGCCTTTGCCTCGTCGCTCGACCAGGGCGGGCCGATGGCCAAATCGGCCGAGGACTGCGCATTGCTGTTGAACGCCATGGCCGGTTTCGATCCGCGCGATTCCACTTCACTGGAACACCCGGCGGAAGACTACAGCCGCGACCTCGAAAAGCCCTTGGCCGGCCTGAAGATCGGCCTGCCTCGCGAGTTTTTTGGCGAAGGCATGGACGCTGGTGTGCGTACTGCCGTCGAAGCCGCCCTCGCCGAATACCGCAAGCTCGGCGCCACTACTGTCGAAGTCGGCCTGCCCAATTCAAATCTGTCGGTACCGGCCTACTATGTCATCGCACCGGCCGAGGCGAGTTCCAACCTGTCGCGTTTCGACGGCGTGCGCTACGGCCATCGCGCGCCGGACTATGCCGATCTTAACGACATGTATGCCAAAAGCCGCGCGCAAGGCTTCGGCGCGGAGGTGAAGCGCCGCATCCTGATCGGCACCTATGTGCTGTCGCACGGCTATTACGATGCCTACTACCTCAAGGCGCAGAAAATCCGCCGTCTCATCGCTGCCGACTTTGCCGCCGCCTTCAGGGAATGCGACGTCATCCTCGGGCCGACGACACCCTCGCCCGCCTTCAAGTTCGGCGCCAAGGCCGCTGACCCGGTGCAGATGTATCTCTCGGATATCTACACTATTGCCGTCAATCTCGCCGGCCTGCCCGGCATGTCGATTTCCTGCGGCTTCGACAATGGCCTGCCGGTCGGCCTGCAGATCGTCGGTCCCTGGTTCGGCGAAGCGAAAATGCTCAACGTCGCCCATCAGTATCAGTTGCTGACCGACTGGCACCACCGCATGCCAAGCGGTCTGGGTGGATGATGAAAGCACCTGCGGTCTGGGCAGTTCTGCTGCTGACCCTGCTGGGCGGCTGTGCCACGCCATTGCCGGCACCGGCTCCGGCTCCTGCGCCAACCCCGGTTCCCGGCCCGGCCCCGCTTTCAATTCCGAAAACGCCTGAGCTGAAAAAGGAAACCCTCGCCTACCTGGCCAAACGCAAACTCGCGCCAATCACCGGAAAACCGCTGAATGCCAGCGCCAACTGCAGTTTCCGCGACGAGAACGGTTATCGCGGCCAACTGGAGCTTAGCGTCAGAAATGCGGCGGTCGAGCAGCTCGATGCCCGCGTCGATGTGCCCAAACGCGGCAGCTGCCAGTTCCGGCTGGCGGATTTCCAGCAGACCGACAGCCAGCCGATCGTGGTGCTGGCCGCCCGGCAGGGCAGTTGCAAGGTCAGCCTGTGGGAACAGGGCAACCAGATCACGGTCGCTTTCCGTGACTGCCGCGCCGCATGCAGCGGCGATTCTGTCGATTATCTCTGGCCCATCCTGGTCGATAACCAGAAGGGCAGTTGTTCATGAAGGGCGGCATATGAGTCGGGAAGCTCATTGGCAGGTAGTGATCGGGCTGGAAACCCACGCGCAGTTGCAGACCCGCTCGAAGATCTTTTCCGGTGCTGCCACCGCCTTTGGCGCCGAGCCCAACCGGCAGGCCTGCGCGGTCGATATCGCGCTGCCCGGCGTGCTGCCGGTACTCAACCGCGAGGCGGTCGTTTGCGCCATCAAGTTCGGTCTGGCCGTCGGCGCCAACATCGCGCCACGCTCGATCTTCGCGCGCAAAAACTACTTCTACCCCGACCTGCCCAAGGGCTACCAGATCAGCCAGTTCGAGACCCCCGTGGTTTCGGGCGGCGGCCTGCTGATCCGCGTTGGCGATACGGAAAAGTTCGTCCACCTGACCCGCGCCCACCTCGAAGAGGACGCTGGCAAGTCGCTGCATGAGGATTTTCATGGCAAGACCGGCATCGACCTCAATCGTGCCGGCACGCCCCTACTGGAAATCGTCACCGAGCCCGACATGCGCTCCAGCGCCGAAGCGGTGGCCTATGCCAAGGCGCTGCACGCGCTGGTGACCTGGATCGGCATCTGCGACGGCAACATGCAGGAAGGCAGTTTCCGCTGCGACGCCAACGTCTCCGTGCGCCGTCCCGGCGCCCCGCTCGGCACGCGCCGCGAGGTCAAGAACCTCAATTCCTTCCGTTTCCTGCAGCAGGCCATCGACTACGAGATCCAGTGGCAGATCAACGAGATCGAGGAAGGTCGCCAGATCCACCAGGCCACCGTGCTGTTCGACCCCGACACCGGCGAGACCCGCGCCATGCGCAGCAAGGAAGACGCCCACGACTACCGCTACTTCCCCGATCCCGACCTGTTGCCGCTCGAAATCACGTCGGCGTGGATTGACGAGGTCAGGGCCGGCATGCCTGAGTTGCCGCAAGCGATGCAAGTTCGTTTCCAGACGGATTATGGTCTTTCAGCCTACGACGCGGCGGCACTCACTTCTGCCCACGAGATTGCCCGGTATTTCGAGGACACTGTTGCGACTACGGGAAAGAATAACGCCAAGCTGTGCGCCAACTGGATCATGGGCGAGATTTCAAAATGGCTTAACGCTGTGGAAGATTACACGTTTCAAAAGTTTGCCGAGTTCGTTCCCTCACGCAATTTAGCAGCTCTAATTTCACGAATCGCCGACGGCACTATTTCTCACTCTGGTGGCAAAGTAGTCTTTGTTCAGCTAACTCATGCGCCAGGCACCATGTTCAATAACCCACAAGATTACGTTGATTCAATCATCGAATCTCAGGGCCTCAAGCAGGTCTCCGACGTTTCCACCATCGAACCGATCATCGATGCGGTGCTTGCCGCCAACCCGAAATCGGTCGAAGAATTCCGCGCCGGCAAGGAGAAAGCGTTCAACTCGCTGGTCGGCCAGGTGATGAAGGCCAGCAAGGGAAAGGCCAACCCGCAACAGGTCAACGACCTGCTGCGCAAGCGTCTGAACGGCTAAAAAGTCGGCGCTGGCGGGATGAAATGCCCCGAAGCGGGTACGGCGTTTCTTGGGCGACTTACTGCTGGGTGGGGCGACCTGTTCCCCTGGAAATCTGCCGGTATCTCGCCTTGTCTGCCTCGAAGCGGGCCCTGATCGCTGCATTGCTCTCGTCTTTTTCGCGCAAGGCTTTTTGCTGTGTCGCTATCTCGTTATTGTTGTCCCTGATCTGCGCCTGCAACTGTGCTGGCAACGACTTCTTCTGATAGAACTCCTTGTCCAGTTCCAGCTTTTTCTGCTGCTTCAGGGCGGCCTCAAGACGGGCGCTGGCCTGACCCGCATTTTTATCGATGTCGGCGAGCGCCCGATCGCGTGCCAGGTCGATATCTTTTTCGCTCGTATAGCTGTCCCTCAGGGCACGATCACGTCGTGCTTGTTCTTCAGCCAGCTTCTCTTCCTCAAGTTTGCGAGCTGCTGCAGCATCACGCGCAACTTTCTGCTCGGCTGTCAGCGGCGCTTCGACTTCATGCGCCACACCTTGCTTGAACACTGTCTTGGGCTTGTGGAGGCATTGCGGCGGCGGCGGGTCGCCACAAACCCTTTGGTTGTTCACATCGCAACAGGTTATTTGCGCTGCCGCTGCAATGCCTGGTACAAGGCCCGGAAGCAGGATTACGGCAAACAGGGATAGGGGTTTCTTAAGCAACACCATAAGTCTCCCGATAGCGCCGTACCGCGACAAGATTTTGTTCAAGGTCCGGTTGGCCGGCCAGATAATCGATTACATCGGTCAGTCGCGCGACAGCGATTACCGGCATGTGCAGGTTCTGTTCCACCTCCTGCACGGCGGACAGTTTCCCCGTACCGCGCTCCTGGCGATCGATGGCAATGATGACCCCGGCCGGCATTGCGCCTGCGGCCTGAATCAAGTCCACCGATTCGCGCACCGAGGTACCCGCCGAGATGACGTCATCGACGATCAACACGCGCCCGTTGAGTGGCGCACCGATCAGCGAACCGCCTTCGCCATGGTCCTTGGCTTCCTTGCGATTGTAGGCAAAGGGCAGATTACGGCCTCCGTCCTTCCTTGCCGCGAGCGCCATGGCCGTCGCGGCAACTAATGGAATGCCTTTGTATGCAGGTCCGAACAGCATGTCGAACTCGATGTTGGCGGCAAGAATCGCCTGCGCATAAAAGTCGGCCAACCGGCCAAGCGCGGCACCATCGTTGAACAGGCCGGCGTTGAAGAAATAGGGGGACTGACGACCCGCCTTGGTTGTGAACTCGCCAAAACGCAGCACGCCCCTGTTACAGGCAAAGGCGATGAACTCCCGGCTAAAATCAGCTCTACTCATAGTGAGAACAATTCTACATGCTCAGAATCATCACGCTGAATCTGAATGGAATCCGCTCCGCCGTCAGGAAGGGCTGGCTCGACTGGCTGGCAGTTCAAAATGCCGATATCGTCTGCGTTCAGGAGATCAAGGCACAGGCCGTCGACATAACCGAGGAGATGCGCAAGGTCGCCGGCCTGACCGGTTATTTCCACCACGCCGAGAAAAAAGGTTACAGCGGGGTTGGTCTCTACGCAAAAACCCCGCCCGAGCGCCTGGTCGAAGGCATCGGCACCCCCGAGTTCGATGCCGAGGGCCGCTTTCTGCGCGCCGACTGGCCTGGCTTGTCGGTGATTTCCCTGTACCTGCCCTCCGGATCGTCCTCGCCGGAACGCCAGGCCGCCAAATTCCGCTTCATGGAGGTTTTTTACCCCTATCTGGCCAATCTGCGCAATGAAACGGCCGACTCGGCCAGGGAAATCGTGCTCTGTGGCGACTGGAACATCGCCCCCACCCAAAAAGACCTGAAAAACTGGCGATCGAACCAGAAGAACTCCGGTTTTTTGCCTGAAGAGCGCGCCTGGATAGACCAGGTGAAAGCCGAACTGGGCTGGGTCGACGCGTATCGCCAGCTTCACCCGCACACCGAGGGCGAGGCTTACACCTGGTGGTCGAATCGCGGACAGGCTTGGGCAAACAACGTCGGGTGGCGCATCGACTATCAGATCGCCTCCCCAGGGCTGGCCGCGCGCTCGAGCGCGGCGCGCGTCTTCAAGGACGCGCGGTTTTCCGACCATGCGCCATTGATAGTCGATTACGCGTGGCCTTGACTTTTCGCCTGCTGTTGTCGCCCGGCTGGCCGAAACCCTGCTAATCTTAGGGGCGAGGAAAACCCCCACGTTGTAGTGATGTTTCATCAAAGGAGCCGAAAATGAACGAAACAGCCGATGTCAGCAAGGAGAAGTTGATCGCCGATTTCAAGGTGGTAGTCTCTGACGCGGAGGAGTTGCTGCGTGCCACCGCCAGTCAAGCCGGGGACAAGGCCTCTGATCTGCGCGCCAGGATACAGAGCCGTCTCGCCGACGCGAAAATCAGGCTCGCGGACGCGGAGGCTGTGGTGATTGACCGCGCCAAGCAGGCAGGCCGCGCCGCGGATGACTATGTGCATGACAATCCATGGCGCTCCGTCGGCGTTGCCGCCGGGATCGGTTTCGTCATCGGCTTGTTGATCGGCCGGCGCTGAGCATTCTCCCAAGCGACCTGTCGATTACCGCGGCCTGGCGTGGATGAGCGAAGCACCTGAAGGTCTGCTCGCCTCCGTGCGGGGCTTTGCGACCACTGCGGTCAGTCTCCTGCGCACGCGCCTCGAGTTGTTGAAACTTGAGGCGCGCGAGGAACTCGGTCGCCTTTCAAGCCTGTATTTATGGGGTTTTGCCGCCGTGTTGTGCACGGTGGTTGGCGTTGTGTTTTTTGCCATTTTTTTCACGGTGCTGCTCTGGGATAGTCACCGACTGCTCATTCTCGGAATTTTTTCAGTGCTGTTTTTCAGCGCCGCCGGCGTGGCGATTTTTATGACGCTGCGCCTGTCGCGACAGGACTCGCGGATGTTTGCCGCCAGTTTGGCCGAACTGCGTCGCGACGAGGCGGCGTTGAGCCAAGCCAAAGACAAGGGCCGGGACATACCGTCATGAACGCGATCGAATTCGCGCTGAAAAAACAACTTCTGGTACTTGATGCAGCAGCCCAACGCGAAGCGCTGACCCGGCATGCTGCGGGTCTGGCGCCCCTGTTCGATGTGGCGGACCAGGTCAATGCAGGGGCGCGCTGGGTGGGCCGGCATCCGGAAGTGGTGGCGGGCCTTCTGGCCTTGCTGGTGGCGGTCCGGCCCGGGTTGCGGCGCTGTGCCTGGCGTTGGGGTCGGCGCGGTTTCATTGCCTGGCGATTGTGGCGAAAAGGCAAGCACTGGCTGAATCAGCCGACTCGCCCCTGACGTCCATGAATAGCCGTGAGGCCGTTCGGGAGGCCTGTCGACCGCGGCAATTGGTCGCCAACCGGCGCGGGCGACGCCGGGGCAACCCACGAGCCGCATAAAATACCCGCGGTATTTGATTTTGCGCAGTGCAATTAGATTATTCTGATTTTCTCATTGCCTGTCACTCACGTAATATGTGGCCCGGCGTTTGATGGCCGCCAGGCAAGTTTGCCTGGCGCGTTTTTTTCCGAGGAAATACAGGGGCGGCAACACATCCCCTTGCCGGCTTTGATTCCGGCTGGTTTAGGAGTTGCATCATGTCGCAGCAGGTTCGCCCAGTGAAGTCGGTCCTTTATGTGCGTCTGCCGGTCTGGAAAATCTGGCCGGGTGGCGTCGTATATGTGGCTGACTACATCCACAAGCAGCGGCCTGAAATCGGGCAGGAAATCCTTGACCTGGCGGTCATTCCTGCCGATCGACGCAAGACGGTGCTCACTGCACGGCTCGCCGCACTGAAACCCGATGTGGTCGCCTTCTCCTGGCGCAACATGCAAACCTTCGGGCCGCACCCGGAAAACGATGCGCTCGATGTGGTGATGAATTTCGATCACTCGCCCAGCCCCTGGAAAAGGGTCAAGGCGGCCTGGCAGGCGGTGGGCATCATCACCGACTATGCCATGCAGCGCGTCCGCAACTTCGGTTACCTGAAACTGGTTCGCAGCCTGTTGCCGCAGTCACGACTGGTTGTCGGCGGTACCGCCGTATCGATCTTCGGCAAATACATTGTCGAGCACTGTCCGACCGATACCGTGGTGGTGGTCGGCGAAGGCGAGGATGCCATGCTGTCCATCGTCGATGGATTTACCGAACCGGCAGGCAATTACTATCACAAGGACACTACCGGACGCGTCCATCACCACCCGGCCGAAGAAAACTTCAACCTGCCGCAACTGACGGCTGTCGATTTTGCCTACATCGACTCGATCTTTCCGGCTTTCACCGAGTATGTCGGCCCGGGCAAGGAAGCCATCGGCGTGCACACCAAGCGCGGCTGCCCCTTCCAGTGCAATTTCTGCCTGTACAACAAGATCGAGGGTGCGCATCAGCGCTACCGCGACCCGGCCGAGGTGGCCAAGGAAGTCGAAACCCTCAGCAAGGTGTATGGCGTGCAGAACATCTGGTTCACCGATGCCCAGTTTTGCTCCACCCGGCGCAGCATGGCGCATGTCGAAGCCATCCTCGACGAAATGCTGGCACGCCAGGTCAAAGTGCGCTGGACCGGTTATCTGCGCCTGAACTACCTGACTGCCGGGATTGCCAAGAAGATGGTGGATAGCGGCCTCGAGAGCATCGACCTGTCCTTCACCGGCTCGCAGGACATGATCGACAGCCTGACCCTCGGCTATGCACTCGACCAGCAGATGGCGGCGTTCCGCCTCTTCCAGGACGCCGGCATGACCGATCAGAAGATCAAGCTCTACCTGCCGCTGAATGCCCCTGACGAATCGCCCGAAACGCTGTTTGCCACCATTGATCGCATCGATGAACTGTATGAAATGTTCGGTCGCGACAAGGTGCTGCCCTTCATCTTCTTCGTCGGCGTGCAGCCCAACACGCCCATCGAGAAAAAACTCATCGACGCCGGCTACCTGCCGAAGAGTTACGATCCGCTGACGCTCAACCCCTTCCTCATCAAGAAGCTGCTCTACAACCCGCAACCGCTCGGCCGCCTGATCGGGCGCGCCTATCTTGAGGCTCTGGAATACTCGAGCAAGATGGACGACACCCAGGGCGAGTACATCGGCCGCGCCACGCTCGAAATTCTCGCCCGCGAACTCGCCAGCAAGAAACCGGCGTCCCGCCAGCGCCGACTTTCACCCATACCGATCACTACTGTCACGCCCGAGCAGGTCTGACTGGAAGCAACCCAACAGCAGTCGCGCCGCCGGGCCGCCCTTCTCCCGCTTTGCGGGTGAAGGGCTTTCTGATGGCACCCCCTCTCCCCCGCCCCCTCTCCCGCAAGGGGCGAGGGGAGAAAGCCAACCCCAGCAGTCTCGCCGCCGGGCCGCCCTTCTCCCGCTTTGCGGGTGAAGGGCTTTCTCAGTTGCCCCCCCTTTCCCCCTGCCCCTTTCCCGCCGGGGGAAAGGGGAGAAAAGCATCCCGCAGCAGTCTCGCCGCCGGGCCGCCCCAAGGCGAGACGGCACGCGGCGCCAGCCGCAATCCGCGCCACTGCCAGAACAAAGCGCCCCGTGACAAACGAGCATAGCGAGTCAACAGTCACCCCTCCCGCGAGGGAGGGGCCGGGGGAGGGCGGGCCTCAGATTCCCATGCAGACGTACTTGATCTCGAGATACTCCTCGATACCGTAACGCGAGCCTTCACGGCCGAGGCCCGATTGCTTGACGCCGCCGAACGGGGCCACCTCGTTGGCGATCAGGCCGACATTGACGCCGACCATGCCATAGTCGAGCGCTTCGGCGACACGCCAGACGCGCGACAGGTCACGGGCATAGAAGTAACTGGCCAACCCATATTCGGTGGCATTTGCCAGGGCGATGGCTTCAGCCTCGTCGGTGAATTTGAACAGCGGCGCCACCGGCCCGAAGGTTTCCTCGCGTGCGCAGAGCATCGTCGGTGTGACGTCGGCCAGGACGGTCGGCTCGAAGAAAGTGCCGCCTTGTGCATGACGTTTGCCGCCGGTCAGGACACGGGCGCCCTTTGCCACTGCATCGGCAATGTGTGCCTCGACCTTGGCGAGCGCCTGCGCATCGATCAGCGGCCCTTGCGTCACCCCCGCTTCGGTGCCAACCCCCACCTTGAGCGCCTGCACCTGGGCGGCAAGCTTTTGCGCGAAACTTTCGTAGATGCCCGCCTGCACCAGCAGACGGTTGGCGCACACGCAGGTCTGGCCGGCGTTGCGATACTTGCTCGCCATCGCACCGGCAACGGCCGCATCTACATCGGCATCATCAAACACGATGAAGGGTGCGTTGCCGCCGAGTTCGAGCGAAAGCTTCTTGAGTGTCGGCGCGCATTGCGCCATCAAGAGCCGCCCCACCTCGGTCGATCCGGTGAAGGACAGCTTGCGCACAACGGGATTGGCGGTCAATTCGCCACCGATTAACGGCGCGGAGGCTGCCGAGCTGGTCACCATGTTGAACACGCCAGGCGGGAAGCCGGCGCGTTCGGCCAGCACGGCCAGCGCCAGCGCAGTCAGTGGCGTCTGCTCGGCGGGCTTGACCACCACCGGACAACCCGCCGCCAGCGCGGGTGCGACCTTGCGCGTGATCATCGCCGCCGGGAAGTTCCATGGCGTGATGGCGGCACTGACGCCGATCGGCTGTTTCAGTACCAAGAGGCGCTGGTTGGCTATCGTGCCGGGGATCACATCACCATAGGCGCGCTTGGCTTCCTCGGCGAACCACTCGACGAAAGTGGCGGCATACAGTGCCTCGCCACGCGCCTCGGCGAGCGGCTTGCCCTGCTCTGAGGTCATCAGCAGCGCCAGATCGTCCGCATTGGCGATGATCAGGTCATGCCAGTTGCGCAAAATCACGCCCCGCTGCTTGGCGGTAAGCGCCCGCCAGGCCGGCCAGGCCGCATTGGCGGCATCGATGGCGCGGCGGGTTTCCGCCACGCCCATGTCGGGTACGCTGGCCAGTGTCGCGCCGGTGGCCGGGTTGGTCACGGCCACGATGGCACCACTGTCGGCAGCCGTCCAGGCGCCAGCGACAAACGCTTGATTGCGAAGAAGTTGCGGATCGCGCAATTGCATGAGTTTTGCTCCTTTTTTTCGGGATCGGCGGCAAGTCTACCGGAATAGGATTGGTCCATGCATCGCTTACTCATTCTCATTGCCCTGGGACTGGCGGGTTGCGGCCATCTTGGCGGTCCGCCGACCAGCCCGACGATCGCGCGCCTGCCAGCCCCGCCAACGGAAGCAGGTCTGCCCGCCGACTCGCGGGCGCACGATGTCGTGATGTTCGCCCTGGGGCTGGTCGATACCGGGTACCGCTTCGGCGGCAAGAATCCCGAGGCCGGGCTCGATTGCAGCGGCATGGTCAACTACGTATTCGACAAGGCGGCCGGTCTGCAATTGGGCGGCTCGGCTGCCGACCTGGCCCGCCGGGGACAGCCGGTCGGCACAACCGGCCTGCGCCCGGGCGACCTGGTGTTTTTCAACACCCGCAACCGTCCGCGCTCGCATGTCGGCATTTACATCGGTGACAACCGCTTCGTGCACGCCCCCAACAGCAACGGCAAGGTGCGCACCGAAAGTCTGACGCACGGATGGTTTGCAACGCGCTTCGAGGAAGCGCGCACTTACTTCGATTAACGATTTACTCAACTCAGTCTCGCCGCCGGGCCGCCCCAAGGCGAGACGGC
>CAZOMI010000078.1:0-12663 GCA_964580925.1 uncultured Methyloversatilis sp. | reverse complement strand
CCAACTCGAACATCTGCACCTCGCAGGTGCTGCTCGCCAACATGGCCGGCATGTATGCCGTCTGGCACGGCCCGCAGGGCCTGCAGCGCATCGCCCGGCGCGTCCATCGCCTCACCTGCCTGCTCGCCCGCGGCCTCGGCGTTACCGGAAATTTTTTCGACACGATCATTGCAAAAGTCGGCGCTGGCGGGACGGCGGCATTGCGGAATTCCGCCTTCAACGTGCGCTATATCGGGACTGAAATGAGCGACAACGAAACCGTCGGCATCAGCCTTGACGAGACCACCACGCGCGAAGATGTCGCCGCGCTGCTGGCCTTGCTCGGCAAGACCGCGGACCTCGACGCGCCCTGCCCCGACGCCATTCCGGACCAGTTGCGCCGCACTTCGCCCATTCTCGCCCATCCGGTGTTCAACACGCATCACACCGAGCACGCCATGCTGCGCTACCTCAAGTCCCTGCAGAACAAGGACCTGGCGCTCGACCACGCGATGATTCCGCTCGGCAGCTGCACCATGAAGCTCAACGCCGCCGCCGAGATGATGCCGGTCAGCTGGCCCGCCTTCGGCGGCATGCATCCGTTTGCGCCCGCCGAACAGGCACTCGGTTACGCCCGGATGATCGATCAACTGGCCGGCTGGCTCACCGTCATCACCGGCTTCGACGCGCTGTGCGTCCAGCCCAATTCAGGCGCGCAGGGCGAATACGCCGGCCTGGTCTCGATCCGCCGCTATCAGACCGCGCAGGGTGAAGGCCACCGCGACATCTGCCTGATCCCGAGATCCGCGCACGGCACCAATCCCGCCACGGCGCAGATGTGCGGGTTGCAGGTGGTTGTCGTCGATTGCGATGAAAGCGGCAACGTCGACATCGCCGACCTGAAGGCGAAGGCGGCGCAACATGCGGCCAATCTCTCCTGCCTGATGATCACCTATCCCTCCACCCACGGCGTGTTCGAAGAAGCCGTCAGGGAAATGTGCGAGATCACCCACGCCCACGGCGGCCAGGTCTACATGGACGGCGCCAACCTCAACGCCCAGGTGGGGCTGACTTCACCGGGTTTCGTCGGCGCCGATGTCTCGCACATCAACCTGCACAAGACCTTCGCCATTCCGCACGGCGGCGGCGGGCCGGGCATGGGGCCGATCGGATTGAAGGCGCACTTGGCCCCCTATGCGCCCGGCCATGTGCTGGCGGCCGACCGCGTCGGCGCGGCGGGTGCGGTATCGGCCGCGCCCTTCGGCTCGGCCTCGATCCTGCCGATCTCGTGGATGTTCATCGCCATGATGGGCGGTAGCGGTCTCAAGCGCGCCACCGAGGTCGCCATCCTCAATGCCAACTACATCGCCACGCGGCTCAATGACCACTACCCGGTGCTCTATACCGGCGCCCGGGGGCGCGTTGCGAACGAGTGCATTCTCGACAGCCGCACTATCAAGGCCGCCACCGGAATCGCCGAAATCGACATCGCCAAGCGCCTGATGGACTACGGCTTCCACGCGCCGACGGTGAGTTTCCCGGTAGCCGGCACACTGATGGTCGAACCGACCGAGTCCGAAAACCAGGCCGAGCTTGACCGCTTCGTCGACGCGATGATTTCCATCCGCAACGAGATCAGGAAAATCGAAGCCGGCGAGTGGCCGGCGGACGACAATCCACTGAAAAACGCGCCGCACACCCAGGCCGATGTCATCGGGATCAATGAGGACGAATGGACCCGCCCCTACTCGCGCGAAACGGCGGTCTTCCCGCTGCCGTATGTTGCCGCCAACAAGTTCTGGCCCTCGGTGAACCGCATCGACGACGTCTGGGGCGACCGCAACCTGTTCTGCGCCTGCGTTCCCATGGAGGAATATCAGCATGGTTGATCAGCACCTGATTCTCACCGTCATCGGCGACGACCGTCCCGGCCTCGTCGAAGAACTCGCCACCGCAATCGCCGTGCATGATGGCAACTGGCTCGAATCTTCGCTGGCGCACCTCTCCGGCAAGTTCGCCGGCATCGTCAGGGTGGCCGCTCCCGCCAACCGGGTCGAACCGCTCAAGGCCGCGCTGGCAAAGCTCGGCGGACTTAAAGTGAGCGCGGAAGTCGCCGCGGACGAAAAGTCGGCGCCTCATTTTCCAACAATTGGACGGCGACTCACCCTGAATCTCGTCGGCCACGACCGCATCGGCATTGTCAAGGAAGTCGCGCAGGTGCTCGCGCGGCATGCGGTCAATGTCGAAGAACTGGCGACCTACACCAGCAGCGCACCGATGTCCGCGGAAGTTCTTTTTCATGCCGAAGCCGAACTCTTCACCGCCCCCGACTTCGACGCCCGCGCGCTCAAGGACGAACTGGAGCGGCTTTCCGACGACCTGATGGTCGACATCACCTTGGGGGAAACCCTGTAATGCCGATTTACCGCCTCGGCGAAAAGATCCCGCAACTCGCCCCCTCGGTCTGGGTCGCCCCCAACGCCAGCGTGATCGGCGACGTGCGCCTGGCAGAGAACGTCAGCATCTGGTGGAACGCCGTGCTGCGCGGCGACAACGACCCGATCACCCTCGGTGAAAACACCAACATCCAGGACGGCGCGGTGCTGCACACCGACGTGGGCGTGCCGCTCACCCTCGGCCGCGACATCACCGTCGGCCACAGGGTGATGCTGCACGGCTGCACGATCGGCGACGGCGCGCTGATCGGCATGGGCAGCATCGTCCTGAACGGCGCGGTGATCGGCAAGCAGTGCCTGATCGGCGCCGGCGCGCTGATACCCGAAGGCAAGGTGATTCCCGACCGTTCGCTGGTCGTCGGCGCACCGGGCCGGATCGTGCGCGAACTCAGCGCCGCGCAACTGGCCATGCTGGCAAACAGTGCTGTGCACTATGTGGAAAACGCCGCACGCTACCGGCGCGGATTAAGCACGGCTGACCATGCTTGACCGGACCCGGCTCGCCATGCTGTGCGCAGTTTTTGTGCTGGCTTGGCCCGCGCGGGCCGCGGACGAGCGCAAACCGCTGGTTTTCGGCGTCTTTGCCTTTCTTGGCGTTGAAGAAACCCGCGCAAAATACCAACCCATCGCGGACTACCTCAACCAGACTCTCAAACATGAACGCATCATTCTGAAGGTTCTGGATCTCCCGGCGCTCGAAAGCGCCATCACGGGCGGCGCGCTGGACATCGTCACCACCAATCCAACGCACTTCCTTGTCGTGCGGAAACTGCTGCCCACGACCGGCGTGATCGCCACACTGGTGGCGAGCGAGGAAAACCGGCCGGTGCGCCAGTTGGGCGGCGCAATCATCGCCCGCGCCGACCGGAACGACATCCGCAGCCTGAGCGACCTGCGCAACAAGGTGATCGCCACCCCAAGCACTTCACACATGGGCGGCTACCGCGCCCAAGCCTATGAATTGTTCCGCGCCGGCATTCACCTGCCCCAAGACGCTGCCCGCGTGATCGCGCTGGAAAATCACCAGGCCGTGTGCAGTCCGTCCTGGCGGGCGACGCCGACGTCGGCTTCGTGCGCAGCGGGGTCATCGAAATGATGCTGCGCGAAGGCAGCCTGCAAGCCGGTGAAATCAAGCTGATTCAGCCCTGGTTTCACCCCGCGTTTCCTTATCGCAGCTCCACCCGGCTGTACCCGGAATGGCCGGTGTTCGCCCTGCCCCATGTGGATGAGCGTTCGGTACGCCATGTCGCCGCCGCACTCTTTTCCCTTGAGCCGGATCATCCGGCCGCCCGTGCGGCCGGCATTTATGGTTATACCGTGCCGGCGGATTACCTGCCCGTGGAAGAACTTTCCCGCGCCCTGCGCCTGCCCCCCTTCGACCGGGCGCCCCATTTCACCCTGCGGGACGCGTGGGAGAAGTGGCGGGTGTTCGTGATCCTGGGCCTGCTGCCGGGTCTGCTGGTTGCGGCCCTGTCTGTCGCCTTGCTGCTGGCCCTGCGCCGCGCCCGCCGTGAAAAAGAGCGTTCGGCGGGTTTGCTGGCCGGACTTGGCGAAGGGGTATATGGCTGCGACCTGCAGGGCCGGTGCAGCTTCATCAACCCCGCCGCGCTGCAAATGCTCGGTTTGACAGAAGCCGAAGTGCTTGGACGCGACCAGCACCTGCTGTTTCACCATCACAAACCGGATGGCACGGCTAATCCAAATTCAGAATGTCCAATTCACCAGACCCTTTGCGATGGCATGGCCAGGCGTGGCGAGGAATGGTTTTTCCGCGCCGACGGCAGCGGCTTTCCGGTAGAACTGGTCGTGACGCCCACGCAAAAGCCATGCGGGCTGCGCAGTGGCGTCGTGGTGGCTTTTGAGGACATCACCAGGCGCAAAGTCATGGATCGCGAGTTGCTGCGGCTTGCCACCACCGATGCCCTGACCGGGCTGGCCAGCCGCCGTCATTTCCTCGACCAGCTCGAACAGGAACTCGCGCGTATCCGCCGTTTTGCCGAACCCGCAGCCTTGCTGATGCTGGATCTGGATCGTTTCAAGAACACCAACGACCAGCATGGTCACGCCGCGGGAGACGCCGTGCTCAAGGCCTTTGCCCAGGCCGTGACGGACAGCCTGCGCAAAACCGACCGGGCCGGGCGCCTGGGTGGCGAGGAATTCGCCATCCTGTTGCCCGGCACCCATGCCGATGCAGCCCAGGCCTTTGCCGAACGCTTGCGCGCGAGCGTGGAGGCCCTGCCCATCGCATTCGAGAACCTGACCCTGTATATCACCGTGAGCATCGGCGTAACCAGCCTTGGCCCGGAAGACGTCGAAGCAACCTTGAAGAGGGGAGACCGCGCCCTTTATCTCGCCAAGGAAAGCGGCCGCAACCGGGTGGAACTGCTGCTGCCGTAACAACGCGAGCGGCGGAGATCCGGCAATGCACCAACTACAAAACCAGCACTACTTGCGGGCAGTTACCGAGCTTGGCGATACCCGAAAGATAGTCGCCAGTCGTGATATCTATTCGCAAAGCGGCATGAAGCTGGTTGCAGCGGGTATTCACATCACCAGCGCCTTGTATGAGCGATTGGTCCACCACAAGATGTTGCCGCCATTGGATATGGCATTGACGGTTGACAATACTCTCGATCATGCAGCTATCTTGCAGGATCTGCTTGAACTGCTCCGGACGAATGACAAGCTGGGAAAGGTGGCGGATGCCATCGGCAAGGATGACGACTATCGGCGCATGGTTTTTGCCATTCAATTACCCGCTCCGCTCGCGTTCAAGCTGACCGTGGCGCGCGAAAAATATCGCCGCATTTACCAGCACAGCCTGCTGCTGCTGGTCGTGAGCGTTTACCTCGCACGCCGTGACGGGATGCGGGCAGAAGAAGAAGAATGGGTGGCCGCCGCCGCGCTGTTTCATGACATGGGCTTGTTACACATTGATCCGGCACTGCTGGAACCGTCACATGTGATGAGTTCCGACGAGCGCCGCCACCTTTATGCTCACCCGCTGACGGCCTATCTGCTGCTCCGCGAATTCGCCGCGATACCACGACAGGTTGCCGATGCGGTACTTGAACATCACGAACGAATGGACGGCAGCGGTTATCCGCGTGGGCTGCACGGGGAGAAGATCAGCCGTTATGGGCAACTGTTGGCCGTCGGAGAACTGGTTGCAAAAGCGTTCGATCCAGAACAACCAGGCGATCAGTGGAAGAAGCTGGAGATGATTCTAAAGTTGAATTCCAGACGTTACGGTAGCCGATTTATCGGCTATCTGAACATCTGTCGTGATGGCGTTGCCGTTGAGGAACCATCCAGCGGCGATGATCCGGAACGCCTTGTTGCACAAGTCAGGTTGATCGCAAAGCTGTTTGACGATTTCGATCGACACACCAACCTCGCGAGCCGCGACAAGATTTTTTCCTTTGCCCAACAACGTCTGACCGAATTGCGGCTGGAGCTTTTCGCCGCGGGCTTTGATCCTCGCGATCCGCATGGGTTGGTACAGCTTTTCAGTGATGATCCAGAGTGCATGTCAGAGTATTTTTCACTGCTGAACGAGGCACTTTGGCGGTTCAAGGCACTCACGATGGAGATTGCGCGGCACTGGCCGGAGGAATCCGATAGTCAGCAACACCCATGGCTCCTCGCAATGAAACAGTCGTTGTTGGCGGCTGGCCAGAATGTGCAGTAGCCCGCCGAACTACCGGCAATGTTTGACTGAGGCCGCCCCATGAAACGTGCCTGGCTCCTGCCACTGCTGCTAATTGCTTTGCCGACATTTGCGGCCGAACCGGCAAAGCCCAGCGGCACACTCGTTGATTTCCGCGTCGACGTGCAAAGAATCGTCCCCAACGACCTCGGCCGCGCCATGGCCTTTGCCGAGATGACCGGTTCCGATCCCGCAGCAGTGGCGCACAAGCTCAAGGCCGTCATCGCCGACGGTCTCGCTGCCGCCAAGGCCCAGCCGGGCATCACGGTGAAGAGCGGTGGCACGCACAGTTGGCCGATCTACGGCAAGGGCGGCCGCAGCATCGAAAGCTGGCGCATGCGCTCCGAGCTCCTGCTCGAAAGCCGCGATCCCGCGGCCCTGTCAACAGCCGTCGGCAAGTTGCAGGGCGGCACGCTGGCCATCGGCAACATCAACTTCTCACCCGCGCCGGAAACGCGCCGCAAGGCCGAGGACGACGCGACCATCGAAGCGATCGAAGCCTTCAACGCCAAGGCGGCGCGCATTGCCGCGACACTGAAGAAGACTTACAAGATCCGCATGATGAACGTCAATGGCGGCGGCAACTTCCCGCAGCCCTACCCGATGGCGCGCGGCGGGGCGATGATGGCCTCCGCCGAGGCCGCACCGATGCCGGTCGAGGCGGGCGAGTCGAACGTCACGGTGAATGTCAGCGGGCAGATCGAGCTAATCGATTGAACGCGCCGCGGCCCTGTTTCTCACAAAAGGCGTGCCGATTGACCTTGCGCCGCAAGCAGCGCGACCGCTTTTTGGTCGAAGGAAACAAAAGTTTCCCCGCCGAGCCAATTCCCTTCATAGGCAATGACACCATCGGCGAAATCCCCGCCTGCTTCGAGCACCGACAGGCCGGCCTCCACGGCGGGTCTATTCACTTCCACATTGGCGGCGGCAAGCAGCGCACGAATTGCGGTGGCCGCGTCGGCGGGTTGAAAACCGTAGACCCCGAGCAGCACCCATACAAATTCGCACAGGCACGGCGTTGCTACCGCAATCAATTCGGCATCGGTCAGGACCTTGGCGGCGATGTCCGCTTGCGCAAGGTCGTCGCGCACGGCGGCGCGAACCAGTACATTGGTATCGACGGCAACTTTCATTCCTTGCCAGCCCAGCCTTGTGCGGTCGCCGCGGTGATTTCCTCGATGGTGGCAACCTTCTTTGTCCGGCCCGCGAGCAATCCGACAAAGCCGGCAATCGTTCCGGTTTGCCGGGCTGCCTTGAGCATGCCCCGGCCATCGGGCAGCAAATCCAGCTCGATCTTTTCCCCCGGCCTGATGCCGAGGTGTTGTAACACGTCTTTTCTGAAAGTCACTTGTCCCCGCGCGGTAACGGTCAAGGTGGTCATGGCGCCCTCACAGTCTCTTGTATGACGCCATCACGGTAATGCAAGACTACCTTACTGTCAACGTTTGTCGGCACCTCCGTTATCGGTACCTCCGCCGGCCCAGTTAATCTCTGTCGATAATTTTTACACTTACCGAATGCAATGCAATGCAATGCAATGCAATGCAATGCAATGCAATGATTTATATGATATTTATTTTTTGGTACAAATCATGCTTTCTGCCTCGCATGACTAACAACAAAGGAGTATCGCCATGAAACGCACCCTGCTTGCTGCTCTACTGACCCTGACTTTTACCGGTGCTGCGAACGCCAGTCTGCTGGGCCAGGAGCCCGCCGCTAATCTAATTGTTTCTGCTGGTGGAATGGAGTGGGTGTATGCCGCGCCAGCCTATGATTTTCCTGGATATGATGTTGAAAGTTTGCACCATGACTTCCGCTTCCCTACAGCTGCCGAATGGTTGTCGAGTTTCGCTAATTTTGCTGCCATTCAAACAGCATTCACCCTGTCACCAGGTGTTGCCATTTGCGCTTCGCCATATTTCATCCAACTACAAGAATACGGGTGCGACTGGTCAGACATGAATGGAGGCTACGTTTGGGGTCTGCCTGCTTCATATGGCTTTGATGCCAGTCAAACTGGACACGATCTCGCTGAAGTCTTCTTGGTGCGTGGCGAACGACAAGAAGTACCAGAGCCCGCTTCCTTGGCACTGATGGGTCTGGGATTGGCTGGTTTAGCTGCGCTGCGTCGTCGCAAGTACGCATAAGCACCCTCCAGCCCGAAAAAGCCCGGCACGTTGTGTCGGGCTTTTTTACATCTTGACGTTTCCCTCCTTGTAGCCGGAAAACATCTGCTCTCGATAGCATATGCCTTGATACCAGGGAACCCAGGATCGCGACCCCTTCGATGGATATGGCGAATGAAACGGTTCATGCTGGATACCAACACGGCAAGCCGCCTGCTCAGAAAATATCCCGCCGTTGCCGAACACATCGTCGCCGTGCCCATGGCATCCCTTTGCATCTCGGTCATTACCGAAGGCGAGTTGCTGTTTGGCTTGGCGAAACATCCCGACGCCAAACAGCTGCATCTTGCCGTGCGCTAGTTTCTCCGGCGCGTCGACGTACTGCCCTGGGAAAGCACCACGGCAGAGTGTTGCGGGATTGTGCGGGCCGAGATGGCGAGGCATGGCAAGGTATTGGCGCCGCTTGACATGCTGATTGCCGCACATGCGCTGTGCGTGAACGCGGTACTGGTGACAAACGACCGGGCCTTCGGCCAGATGGCCCATCTGCCTGTCGAAGACTGGACGGAATAAGCAGAAAGTCGGCGTGACCGAAGGAAATCCCCTTTTCGGGACTGGCAGGACGGCGCCCGGTGCCGGTCAGGGTTTTTTCCGCGGCGTCTGCACGAAAACCTCGCCTTCCTTGACGAGTCCCAGTTCGTGGCGCGCTCTTCGATGGCTTCGTAGCCTGTCTTGAGGTCGCGCACCCCGGCCGATGATGCTGACCTGCAGGGTGCGGTGGCCGCCGCTGTGGGAGGCTTTGACTCCAGCGGGCAACGATCCGCGGTGGGATGCGTCTGCCCAGCCCGCACCGGAATTCGAGTTCGATCAGCGCATCACCTGGTAGATCCGGGACGGTGCGAAATCAAGACAAGCCATCACTTGTCATGGGGTGACTCGTGCCTGCCGCCCGGAAAGTCGCCGCCAGCGGCTCCTCTCCGGGCGGCAGGCGGTGAAGGAGGCGCGATACGGGAGGTTTTCGAGGCTTTCCCGCGATAAATCGGCAATTGACAGGTGCGGCCAGAGTCAAAGATACTCCGGCTCGTCGCGTTGAATTTCCTATCCTTGGTAACGGGAGCCCAGCATGGACAGATTTCCCCAGGAGCTGATCTTCGCCATCATTTTCGGCGCGATCATGCTGGTGCAGTTCCTGTTCGAGCGCCTGCGGCTGCGCAAGCGGGGGCCGTTGAGCGAGACCGAGAGCGAATCCGGGACCGAAGCGTGGGGCGAACCCGACACCGGGGCCACGGATCCGCGAGCTGTCGAAGTCCCGCAACCGGCGCGCCGTGCAGGACGCGATCGTCATTGCCGCGATCCTCGGCCCGTGCCGGGCCTACCAACCCCACGACATCGATTGACATGACCCCGAACGACGCACTGGCCTTTCTCAACCAGTTCTGGCTGACCCTGCTGGTGCTGGTGCCGGTGGTGCTGGTGGCGCGCGCGGTGGTGGCGGGCTCGCGCTACTCGCCCATTCTCATCATCGTGGTGTTCGGCCTCAGCCTGGGCGCCTTGCTGGTGGCGACGCGGGCGGGCACACCCGGGCTGCCCGATTTCTACCTGCTGGGCATGCTTGGGCGCGCCACCGTCATCGCGCTGACGGCCTCGTTCTTCGTCGGCGGCCAGGAGCTGCGGCGCCTGTTTGGCGGCGTGCAGGTGGCGGCCGACACCTCGGTGGTGCTGAACAAGAGCGAGGTCATCCTGGGCACCGGGCGCACGCAACTGTTCTTCATCGTGCGCGCCTTCTTCGTGCTGCTGGGCGTGGATGCCACCGTGCGCGTGCTGCTGGGCACCGGCGGCGAGAAGGCGGCGATCCTGCCGCTGCTGGCCTACCTGGGGCTGGTGTTCGCCGCCATCGTGATCGACCCCGGCGCGCAGGTCGACAACAAGCGGCGCTACCTCGGCAAAGGCGCGGTCGAACTGCTGCTGCTGATCCTCGCCCTGGCCGGCGCCACCCTCATCGCCACCCGCGTGCGCGAGACGGCGGCCTTCCCGCCGATCTTCTTCGCCATGCTGATGGCCGTGCTGCTGGGCTGGTTCTGCCCGCGCTGGCGGCACGGGCCGGCGCTGCGCGCGCTGCTGTTCGGCGGCATCCCGGTGGTGCTGGCGGCCAACTTCCTGGTCGGCGGCTCGCTGCTGGTGCGCTCGCTGGCGCTGGACGGCATGACGCCGGTGCTGCTGTACGGCTTCTTCGGCCAGTTGCTCTGGATGTTCGGCGGCATCTCGCTGCTGATGTGGCTCGGCGGCACGGCCGCGGTGCGCAACCTCGCGCCCGGCATGGCTGGCGCGCTGTCGCACGCCGGGCTCACCGGCGCCTGCACCGCCGGCGACATGGGCGCGACGGCGCAGCACCGCGCGCCGATCATGATCGCCGTGCCGTTCTTCGGCCACGTCTTCCTGTTCACGATCCTCGCCTTCAGCCTCGAAGCGGGGCGCCTGCTGCTGTGGCCGACGGCGCTGGTGGCGCTGGCGGGCGTGGTGCTCAGCGGCTTCGCGTTTCGACAGCTGCGCCGCTCGGCCGGCGAGGACCGCGCCGAGGTGAGGGCGCTGATGCTATTTTCCTTCGGCTGGCAGTTGACCGCGCTGTTCGGCGGCTTGTTGCTGCTGTCGAACCTGCCGCTGCCGCACGCGGCGATGGCTGCCAGCGCCGCGTTGTCGCACTTCGGCCTGTTCGCCGCGCTGCAGGGCGGGCTGTTCGGCGCCGAGGCCGCAACACTCATTGCCTTCGTATTCGCAATGCCCTTCCTTGTCCACCCCTTCGTCTTCTTCATGTTCGGGCGCGGCATGGAGCGGGGAGGCGAGATGCCGCGCCTGCCGGCCTACCTGCTGGCATTGGCGGGGGCGGTGGGCGTGCTGGCGGCGTTGTTCGGCCGGGGTTTGGGCGGATCCTGACCGGTCCAAGGCCCGGCCCCGGTGCGGTGGCCGCCGCTGTGTGAGGCTTTGGCTCCAGCGGGCAACGATCCGCGGTGGGATGCGTCTGCCCAGCCCGTACCGGAATTCGAGTTCGATCAGCGCATCACCTGGTAGATCCGGGACGGTGCGAAATCAAGACAAGCCATCACTTGTCATGGGGTGACTCGTGCCTGCCGCCCGGAAAGTCGCCGCCAGCGGCTCCTCTCCGGGCGGCAGGCGGTGAAGGAGGCGCGATACGGGAGGTTTTCGAGGCTTTCCCGCGATAAATCGGCAATTGACAGGTGCGGCCAGAGTCAAAGATACTCCGGCTCGTCGCGTTGAATTTCCTGTCCTTCATGCCGCGCTCAACTCTTTGGACAGCTCTGGATGCTTGATGATAAGCCGAAGCAGGCACAGCACTCCGCCGGGTGGCGCAAACCGTCCTTGCTCCCAATCGCGCAACGTTGCCACAGGGGTTTCAATGCGCCCGGCGAATGCAGCTTGTGTCAGCCCGGACTTCTCTCGCGCCTGACGCACAATGATCTGCTCAGGCGTGGTGACACGCCCAATCCCCGCCTTTGCCTCCGCGAGTGCTTGGCGCAGGTCGGGAAGCGCTTCACCGGCATCGGCCTCGATAGCCGCCGCCATTTTTTCAACGTCGATTTTCTTAATGCCCATGTCACACCACCTTTTTGATTTCAGCGGGCAGAATGTTGGCACGTTCGGCTTTGGCATACGCCGCCACCAATAGCTCCACTTCCTGCTCGGTCAGATTGAAGTAAATCACCCGCGCACCGCTTGACTTGCCAGACCCTGCACGGCTCCAGCGAACCTTGCGTGCTCCTTGAGCACCGGGGATCACATCCCCCGCCAGCACAGAAGAAAGTCGGCGCTGGCGGGACGGCGTAAGCCGCGCTACGGCCGCTTTTGCGGCGTCTGCACGAAGATCTCTCCCTCTTTCACCAGGCCCAGTTCGTAGCGCGCGCGTTCCTCGATGGCTTCGTAACCGGCCTTGAGGTCGCGCACTTCGGCTTCATGCGCGGCGTTGCGCGCTTCCAGCGTCTGGTTCACCTCGCGCTGGGCGGCAAGTTGCCGCTCCAGCTCCTGCACCCGGAGCCAGCCGCCCTTGCCGAACCACAATGGATATTGCAGCAGGATCAGCAGGACGACCAGCACCCATGTCGGCCACTTCATGGCCCGCCCTCCCCCAGCCCCTCCCGCGCGGGAGGGGAGACTTGCGGCGCGCTACGCGCGTGGGTCACGGGGTGGTTGTATAGATTGCGCCTGGCGGCGCATGCCGCTTTTGTGCGGCAAAGCCGCATTCCGCTGCGCGGAACCAGCCTTCGGCTGTCCTGCTGCCTCCGGCCTTGTCCTTGGGGCGGCCCTGCGGAAAAGCTGCCACGCTTCACGCTAACTTTCATGGTCACGAAGGCCGCCACCCGCTGATGATGAAAACACC
>CAZOMI010000077.1:0-12720 GCA_964580925.1 uncultured Methyloversatilis sp. | reverse complement strand
GCGGGCGACCGTGGCGGCTCCGGAATTTGGAATTGTGACTTTTGCAAGAGGCTCTAACTTGAAAACGCAGCGTTGGCGCCCCCTCTCCCCAACCCTCTCCCCTCGCGGGAGAGGGAAAAAACCACACCACCGCAGCCCATACCCCAACAGCCTTGCCGCCGGGCCGCCCCAAGGCAAGGCGGCACGCGCCGCCAGGCGCAACCCGCACCAGCCGCAGAGCGGAGTGCCCCGTAATAGACGAGCGCAGCGAGCAGTCTGGAACCCCCCGCGAGGGGGGGCGAAGGGGGGCGGGCGTTCATTTACAAATTCAGCAACAGATCGTGTTCGACCGGTAGATGATCGAAGCCGCGTGTTTCGTAGTGCTTGAAAATGGCGGCGACAATGGCTGCCGGCTCGTCGATGATCTGGATCAGGTCCATGTCTTCCGGTGCGATCATGCCTTGCGCAACCAGGCTGCCGCGGAACCAGTCCAGCATCCCGGTCCAGAAACCGTCGCCAACCAGGATGAGTGGCATGCGCGGCGTCTTGCCGGTCTGGATCAGCGTCAGCGCCTCCATCAACTCATCCAGCGTGCCGAAACCGCCGGGCATCACCACATAGGCCGCCGCGAAGCGCACGAACATGTACTTGCGCGCGAAAAAATGGCGGAAGCTCTGGGAAATATCCTGGTAGGGATTGTTTTGTTGTTCCATCGGCAACTGGATGTTGAGGCCGATGCTGAGGCTTTTGCCATGGAAGGCGCCTTTATTGGCAGCCTCCATGATGCCGGGACCGCCGCCGGAGATCACCGAAAAACCGGCATCCGACAGCAGCCGGGCGATTTGCTCGGTGTGATGGTAGTAAGGCGAGTCTGGCTTGACGCGGGCGCTGCCGAAGATCGACACCGCCGGGCGCACGCCCGACAGCCGCTCGGTCGCCTCGACGAACTCTGACATAATGCCAAACACCCGCCACGCCTCGCGTGCCGAGGAGGCCGGTGCCGCCAGCCGGGGATCGGCGATTTTCGGCAGCTTGACCTTCGCGCTCATTGATTATCCTCGTATCCATTCCAATGCTCATACTCGTCGACGGGTCATCGTATCTGTACCGCGCCTTCCACGCCATGCCGGACCTGCGCAATCAATCCAACGCGCCGACCGGGGCAGTCTATGGCGTACTCAACATGTTGCGCCGACTGGATACAGATTACCGTGACGCCGACAAACGCGCCATCGTTTTCGATGCCAAGGGCAAGACCTTCCGCGACGCGTGGTTTCCCGATTACAAGGCCCACCGGCCGCCGATGCCCGACGACCTGGCAGTACAAATCGCGCCGCTGCACGACTGCATCCGCGCGCTGGGCTGGCCGCTGCTGTGCATTGACGGCGTCGAAGCCGACGACGTGATCGGCACGCTCGCCGCACAAGCCGCGGCGCGCGGCGAGGAGTGCGTGATTTCCACCGGCGACAAGGACCTCACCCAGCTGGTCAACGACCACGTTACCCTGGTCAACACCATGAGCAACGAAACACTGGACGTGGCGGGCGTAACCGCCAAGTTCGGCGTCGCGCCCGAACGCATTGTCGACTACCTCGCGCTGATTGGCGATACGGTCGATAACGTGCCCGGCGTGGCCAAGGTCGGCCCCAAGACCGCCGTCAAATGGCTGACTCAATATGGCTCGCTCGACGCAATCGTTGCGCATGCCGATGAAATCAAGGGCGTGGTCGGGGAAAACCTGCGCCAGCACCTCGACTTCCTGCCGCTGGGCAAGCAGCTGGTGACCGTGGCCTGCGGTCTGGAATTGCCGGCCGTCGAACTCGTGCCGCAGGCGCCCGACAAGGAAAAGCTTGCCGAGCTCTACGCGGAACTCGAATTCAAGACCTGGCTGCGCGAATTGACCGGAGGAGTTGCCGAAAAGCCTGCCCCGGCGACCCAGGGCGCCGTACCCGCTGCGGGGCATTTCATCCCGCCAGAGCCGACTTTTCAAGCCGAGCTGACCGAAGCCGACCGCACCGCTTATGGGTGCATCCTCACCCCCGAACAACTGGACGACTGGCTGGCACGCCTCGATGCAGCCGAACTGGTCGCGCTGGATACCGAAACCACCGCGCTCGATCCCATGCAGGCCCGCCTGGTCGGCATCTCGTTCGCCCTGATGGCCGGCGACACCTTGCAGGCGGCCTACCTGCCGCTCGCGCATGATTACGCCGGGGTGCCGGAACAATTGCCGTTTGCCACAACACTGGAACAGATCAGGCCCTGGCTGGAATCAACAAAACATCGCAAGGTCGGCCAGCATCTCAAGTACGACCGCCATGTCTTTGCCAACCACGGCATCGCACTCGCCGGCATTGCTGCCGACACCCTGCTCGAATCCTATGTGCTGGAATCCGACAAGTCGCACGACCTGGGCGCGCTCGCCACCCGCCATCTCGGTCTGCAGACCATCAGCTACGACGACGTCACCGGCAAGGGCGCCGGCCGCATCGCCTTCACCCAGGTCGATATCGACCGCGCCACCGCATATGCCGCCGAGGATGCCGACGTCACCTTGCGCGTGCATCAGGCACTGACGCCCGCGCTGGCCAATGAGCCGCGCCTGCAGGCCTTGTATCGCGACATCGAACTGCCCGTGGCGGAAATCCTCTTCCGCATGGAGCGTACCGGGGTGCTGATCGACTCCGCCGCGCTGGCGCAGCAGAGCGATGCCCTCGGCCGCCGCCTGATGGCCATCGAGGCCGAGGCGCACGCGCTCGCCGGCCAGCCGTTCAATCTCAACTCGCCCAAACAGCTTGCCGAGATCCTCTTCAATCAGCAGGGCTTGCCGGTCGTCAAAAAAACGCCGTCGGGCGGCCCATCGTCGGACGAGGAAGTGCTGGCGAAGCTCGCCGAGGATTACCCGCTGCCCAAGTGCCTGCTTGAGCACCGCACGCTGGCCAAGCTCAAAGGCACCTATACCGACAAGCTGCCGAAGATGGTGAACCCCGCCACCGGCCGCCTGCATACCAGCTATTCGCAAGCCGTCGCGGTCACCGGCCGGCTCGCCTCAAGCGACCCCAACCTGCAGAACATCCCGATCCGCACGCCGGAGGGCCGCCGCATCCGCGCCGCCTTCATCGCGCCATCGCTTCATCGTTTAGTGAGCGCCGACTATTCGCAGATCGAACTCAGGATCATGGCGCACCTGTCGAACGACCCCGGCCTGCTCGATGCCTTTGCCAAGGGCGAGGATGTGCACCGCGCCACCGCCGCCGAGGTCTTCGGCATCACGCCCATCGAAGTCAGCAGCGAACAGCGCCGCGCCGCCAAGGCCATCAACTTCGGCCTGATCTACGGCATGAGCGCCTTCGGCCTCGCCAGGCAGATCGATGTCGAGCGTTCCGCCGCGCAGATCTACATGGACCGCTACTTCGCCCGCTATCCCGGCGTGGCACGCTACATGGAAGAAACGCGCGGCTTCGCCCGTGCGCACGGCTATGTCGAAACCGTCTTCGGCCGCCGCCTCTGGCTGCCCGAAATCCGCGCCAGCAACGCCGCCCGCCGCCAGGGCGCCGAACGCGCCGCCATCAACGCCCCCATGCAGGGCACCGCCGCCGACCTCATCAAGCTCGCCATGATCGCCGTGCAGGGCTGGCTCGACAAAGAGAAACTGCGGTCGCGCCTGATCCTGCAGGTGCACGACGAACTGGTGCTGGAAGTGCCGGACGACGAACTGACCACCGTCCGGTCAGCGCTGCCGCCACTGATGTCCAACGTCGCCAAACTATCCGTGCCGCTGCTGGCGGAGCTGGGCAGCGGGGCGAACTGGGACGAGGCGCACTGAGTCGAGTTTCTTTACGCTGAACGGCCGCACAACAGTGTCTACCGAAGCCCGGGTGATTCACGCTCAATCCTGGATGGCGCTGTAAAATCAAAGCCTACCTCTAATACTGAAGAAAGAGCCAACCGTGCCTTATACGTCTGATTTGGTGGATGAACTGAATACGTTGATTCGCTTTGACCTTGCCACCAGTCAACACGGGGTCAAGGTGCATAGCACTGCCGATGCAGCGGTAGTGGCTGCTGCCGCCCGATTGCATAGCAAGGGAATGATCACCCAAGTGGATGGTGGTTATTTAACCAGCCTGGGGCGGAATGCCGCGGAGCATGCTCAGGCAACGCTGGCTTTGCTGACAACCGGTACGGCACTCGCAGTTTCTTGAGCCCTCAATGTGAGGCGGCAGCCTTGGAACAACGCCGCTCTCCAACTCGACGCGAGCAACAGCGCCGCCCTACCAGTCCCACGGGTATTTTTCCTTCGGTCAAGCCGACTCTTGAATTCCGCCGCGGGCGGAAATGACCTGCGTCAAGGCAGCCCTGCCGCCGCCGCTGTCCAATGGCGCCAGGCTTTCCGCACCCCCGGCTGGCATAACCGGGCAGCGGGGAAAACCGGGAAGATGCCCATCAGCCGTTTTATAATCTCCACCCTCGTCATACACGTTCAATCATGTCCGCCCCCCTTGAACTCGTCTGTCCCGCCGGCGGCCTGCCGGCCCTGAAGACCGCCGTCGATCACGGCGCGAACTGTGTCTATACCGGTTTTCGCGACGCCACCAACGCGCGCAATTTCACCGGCCTCAACTTCGACGACGCCAGCATCAAGCAGGGCATCGAGTACGCCCACCAGCGCGGCGTCAAGGTGCTGGTCGCGCTGAATACTTTTCCGTTGACCGATAACTGGCTGCAATGGACGGCGGCAGTAGACAAGGCCGCGGCCTTCGGGGTCGATGCGGTGATCCTCGCCGATCCGGGGCTGATGGAATATGCCCGGCGCAATCACCCCAAGCTGCGGCTGCATCTGTCGGTGCAGGGCTCGGCGACCAATTACGAGGCGATCAATTTCTACCATCAGCACTTCGGCATCCAGCGCGCCGTGCTGCCGCGCGTGCTGTCGATGGCGCAGGTCGAGCATGTCGTGAAGAACACGCCGGTCGAGATCGAGGTGTTCGGCTTCGGCGGCCTGTGCGTGATGGTCGAGGGGCGCTGCGCCCTGTCGGCCTATACCACCGGCACCTCGCCGAATTGCCAGGGCGCCTGCTCGCCGGGCAAGGCGGTGCGCTACGAAGAAACGCCGGCCGGCATGGAAACCCGCCTCAACGGCATCCTCATCGACCGCTTTGGCCAAGGGGAGCGCGCCGGCTATCCGACGCTCTGCAAGGGCCGCTTCGAAGTCGATGACGAAACCTATTACGCCATCGAGGAGCCCGCCAGCCTCAACACGCTGGAACTGCTGCCCGAACTGATGCGCATCGGCGTCTCCGCCATCAAGATCGAAGGCCGCCAGCGCAGCCCGGCGTATGTCACGCAGGTGACCAGGGTATGGCGCGACGCCATCGATACCTGCCGCCGCGATCCCGAACACTTCAAGCCGACAGCTGCGTGGATGGCCGAACTCAACAAGGTGTCGGAAGGCAAATCGGCAACCCTCGGCGCGTATAACAGGCCATGGAAATGAACGCCCGCCCCCCTTTGCCCCCCTCGCGGGGGGTTCCAAGCGGCTCGCTGGCGCTCGGATATCACGGGCCGCTCGGATCGGACGATTGTGCGGATTGCGGCTTCGCCGCGTGCCGCGTTTGCTTGGGGCGGCCCGGCGCAAACACTGCGTTTTTCACGTTAACAATATGAAGCTTGCCCTTGGTCCACTGCTCTACTACTGGCCGCGCGAGCAGGTGATCGATTTTTACGCCGCCATGGCGGCGCAGCCGGTCGATGTCATTTACCTGGGCGAGGCGGTCTGCTCGCGCCGCCATGAAATGCGTCTCGACGACTGGCTGGAGGTGGCGACCGCTCTGGCCGCTGCCGGCAAGCAGGTGGCGCTATCGACCCTGCCGCTGATCGAATCGGAATCCGATCTCAAGGCGGTGCGCCGTCTGCTCGACGCCGCCCGCGACGATCCCCGCCTGACCATCGAGGCCAACGAGATGGGCGCGGTGCGGCAACTGGCCGAACGCGGCCAGAGCTTTGTTGCCGGGCCGACGTTAAACATCTTCAACAGCCATACATTGAAGCTGCTCGCCGACGCGGGCGCCACGCGCTGGGTGATGCCGCCGGAAATCGGCCGCAAGGCGCTGACCGGCCTGCAGCAGGAAAAACCGGCGGGCATCGAAACAGAGGTGTTCGTGCATGGTCGCCTGCCGCTGGCTTACTCGGCGCGCTGCTTCACCGCGCGCCGCTACAACCTGCAAAAAGACACCTGCGAGTTCCGCTGCATCGACTTTCCCGACGGCCTGACGCTGAAAACCCGCGATGGCGAAAATTTCCTGACCATCAACGGCACCCAGACCCAGTCGGCCCGGGTTTATCATCTCGAACACGAATTGCCGGAACTGGTTGCCGCCGGGGTCGACCTGCTGCGCATATCGCCGCAAGCCGACGCCATGGTCGAATTGATCGGCGCTTATTGCGGCAACATCGGTCGCCTGATCGACAAGCAGCCGATGACCATGCCGGTCGGGGAATATTGCAATGGCTTCTGGCATGAAAGACCTGGACTGGATTGGGTAACCCTATGACGAACTTCAAAATCCCCGACTTCACACTGCCATCCCCGCTGACCCGATTGGGCAACAAGCTGCCCCAGTTGCCGCCGACGCTGGCGCTGGTGACCGCCCTCAATCTGGCGCTCGACCGGCTGATCCCGCGCGAGCCGCTGGAAATGCTCATCGGCAAGCGCTTCACCATCCGCGTGCTGGATGCGGGCATGACGCTGCGCTTCAGCTACGGCGCGCGCGGCTTTCGCCCGCTGTTCGATGCCAGCAAGTCCGACCTGACCATCTCCGCCCGCACCCGCGACTTCATTGCCCTGCTGGCGCGCGAGGAAGACCCGGACACGCTGTTCTTCGATCGCCGCCTGCTGATGGAAGGCGATACCGACCTGGGGCTGCTGGTCAAAAACACCCTCGACGGCGTCGAACTGCCGCGCTTCGATGCCGCCCGGCTGTCCCCGCAGGAACTGCTGCACCGTCTGCGCGCCCGGCTGAACCCATCCCACGGCATCTGAACCGACGCGCGTGTCGACACGCACCCCGCCCAGATTACCGCTGTATCTGGCGGGCGCGTGGACGCTGCTGGCGATCTACGGCAGCCTGCACCCCTTTGTCGGTTGGCGCGATAGCGGCCTCAGCCCGCTGATTTTTCTCACGGCCAACTGGCCGCGTTACTACACCGGCTTCGACCTCACCGTTAACACGCTGGCCTATGTGCCGATCGGCTTTCTGTGGGCAACCGTCCTGTCGACGCGATTGCCGCGTTACGCCGCATTTGCAGCGGCGGCGCTGCTGGGCGCCTTGCTTTCCGGCAGCATCGAAATCGCCCAGAACTTCCTGCCCAGCCGCGTGCCGTCCAATCTTGATCTGGCAATGAATGCTCTGGGCGCGTTTATCGGCGCGGCGGCCGGCCTGCGCTGGGGCGCACACCTGCTCGATGGCGGGCGCCTGCACGCCTGGCGCGAACATCGTTTCCTGCGCGGCGCGACAGGCGACCATGGCCTGTTGCTGGTGGGACTCTGGCTGCTGACCCAGCTCAATCCCGAAACCTTCCTGTTCGGCAACGGCAACCTGCGCGGCTTGATCGGCCTGCCCGCCGCGCTCAGCTTCGAGGCGGGCAGTTTCATCGAGATGGAAATGGCGACTGTCGCCGCCCAGACGCTGGCGATTACCCTGATCGGCAGTCGGCTGGCGGCCAATCATCCGGTACTGTTGCCACTGGCAATACTCGGTGCTGCCATGCTCGTCAAAAGTTTTGCCATGATGTTGTTGATGCAAAGCGTGTATGGATTCGCCTGGGCCACACCGGGGACACTCGGTGGCCTGGCGATCGGGGTGGTATTGTGGATTGCGATGCTTAGATTCACGGCAGGAGAGCGCCAGACGATGGCGGCACTGGCATTGATGCTGGCCACGGTGCTCGCCAACCTGATGCCCGACAACCCTTATCTCGAAAACACCCTGCGTGTCTGGCAACAGGGCCACTTTCTCAACTTCAACGGCCTGACGCGACTTGCATCATCGCTCTGGCCCTTCCTCGCGCTGCCTTGGCTGATGCTGTCAAGAAGCGACAGATGAATACCGCCGGCCCGTTCTCCGACTTCCTTGACAGACTCGACTCCGACCCCGCCAAGCGGGGCCGGCAGTTCGAGCATTTCGTCAAATGGTTCCTCAAGGCCGATCCGGAATGGTCGACGCAGGTCGACCAGGTCTGGCTTTGGAACGAATGGCCGGAGCGCTGGGGCGCCGACTGCGGCATTGACCTCGTGTTCCGCCACAGGAACGGCGAACACTGGGCCGTGCAGGCCAAGTGCTATTCGCCCGACCACGACATCACCAAGCACGATGTCGACAAATTCCTCAGCGAATCGAACCGGCCGCTCATCCAGCACCGCCTGCTGATCGCCACCACCGACCGCATCGGCGGCAATGCGCGACAGGTCTGCGACGCGCAGGAAAAGCCCGTCATCCGGTTCCTGCTTTCCGATCTTGAATGCGCCGCGCTGGACTATCCCGCCACCTTTGCCGCGCTTCCCCAAGCCAAACGCAAAGCGCGCCCCGAACCGCGTGACCACCAGAAAGAAGCCACAACCGCCGTGGTGCAAGGGCTGCAAGCCGCAGATCGCGGCCAGCTCATCATGGCCTGCGGCACGGGCAAGACCTACGTCACCCTCTGGATCAAGGAACAGCTCGCCGCGCAACGGACGCTGGTCATGGTCCCCTCGCTGGGCCTGCTCTCGCAGATCCTGCGCGAATGGACATTTGCCGCCGCCACGCCATTTGAAGTGCTGTGCGTTTGCTCCGATCAAACTGTCGGCGCCAGGGGCAGCGACGAAGCCATTCACCACGTTGCCGACCTCGCCTTTCCGGTCACATCGGATGCCGACGAAGTCAGGAGATTCATCGCCGGCACGGGCAATCGGGTGGTCTTCTCCACCTACCAATCCTCCGCCGTTATCGCCGCCGCCCAAGCCGACACGGCCATCCCCGCTTTCGATCTGGTCGTGGCAGACGAAGCCCACCGCTGCGCGGGCAAGGCCGGCAGCGATTTCACCGCCATCCTAGACAACGCGCAGATACGCAGCGCCAGGCGGCTGTTCGCCACCGCCACCCCGCGCACCTATTCCAGCACCGTCCACAAGGCCGCCGAAGATCGCGGCGTCGAAGTGGTCGGCATGGACAATGCCGCCCTGTTCGGCGAAGTGCTGCATGCCCTGCCGTTCGGCCAGGCCATCGAGCGCAAGCTGCTCACCGATTACCGCGTCGTCATCATCGGCGTGGACGACCCCACCATCGCGCAGTGGATCGCCAACCGCGAACTGGTCAGCACCGGCACGGGCATCGAGACCGACAGCGAATCCCTCGCCGCCCAGATCGGCCTGCTCAAGGCCGTCAAGGACTACGACCTCAAGCGCATCATCAGCTTCCACAGCCGCGTCAAGCGCGCCGAAGCCTTCGCCGCGGACATCGGCGGCATCATGGCCTGGCTTGGCGACGAACACCGCCCGGCGGGAACCCTGCGCGCCGACTTCGTTTCCGGCAACATGCCCGCCGGCAAGCGCAAGGCGAAGCTCGACCAACTCAAGGCCCTGGGCGCGGAAGAGCGCGGCGTGCTGAGCAATGCCCGCTGCCTGTCCGAAGGCGTGGATGTGCCCGCCCTCGATGGCGTGGCGTTCATCGACCCGCGCAGCAGCCAGGTGGACATCATCCAGGCCGTCGGCCGCGCCATCCGCCTGAGCCCGGACAAGAAGGCCGGCACCATCGTCCTGCCGGTGTTCATCAAGGCGGGCGAGGATGCCATCGGCACGATAGAAGCCAGCAACTTCAAGCCCGTCTGGGAAGTGCTGAACGCGCTCAAGGCGCACGACGATGTGCTGGCCTGCGAACTGGATCAGATCAGAACCGGGCTGGGCAGGAAGCCGGAATCAGGCGTCAGCGTGGACGGGCTGCGAAAGATTGCCATCGAACTCCCCGCCACCGTCGACGCGGCCATTGGCGGCGCGCTGCGCACGTATATGGTCGAACGGGTCACGGAATCATGGAACTTCTGGTTCGGCTTGCTTGAGGCGTTCGTGGAACGGGAGAGGCATGCCCGCGTGCCCCTCGGCCATGTCGAGGCAAACGGGTATCGGCTTGGCGCATGGGCCAGTCGCCAGCGCGCGTTTGCCGACGCGATATCGAGCGAACGCAGGATGCGCCTGGAAGCACTACCCGATTGGAGTTGGGACGCCAACGACGCCAAGTGAGAGGATGGATTTCGTCATCTGAAAAAATTCGTTGGCCGCAAGGGACATGCCTGTGCACCTTCAACTTTCGTGTCGGCAGACGGATACCGGCTCGGGAGCTGGATTACTGCTCAGCGAACTCGAAAAGATGGCATTTCATCCGAGCGCAGGATACGTCTTGAAGCATTATCCGGCTGGTTTTGGAGTGCCAGCGATTCCCAATGGGAAGAGGGGTTTCGTTACCTCAAGGAATTTACCGATCGCGAGGGGCATGCCAGTGTGCCCAAGGACTACGTTACGACAGATGGATATCAACTTGGGGCGTGGGTAAAGAGACAGCAGAGCGTCACGGACGACGTGTCACCACAGCGCAAGGCGCGACTGGGAGCCCTTCTAGGCTGGAGTTGGAATGCTGACGAAGCTGCCATGACGCAATGGATCAGGGAGTGCTGCATCGTCGGCGGCACACAACACGAACGAGTGTCGGAACTTTACGATTCCTATCGCCAACGCACCGAGGCGCATGGCGAGATGCCGATGTCGATAAGGCGATTTTCACAGCGTATGGTTGCGTGGGGGTTCGGGCGTTACAAAAGTGGTAATGGAAGGTATCTCACCGGTATCCGACTGCGAATGCCGACCGATCTTGCTTCTGAGAAATAGGGCCAAGAGTGGTGACCCATCCTTCCGCCGCTTTGCCTAACTGTAGAAAATAGGCTACAGTATCGCCATGGGCGTGATCTACACCACCGAGCAATTCGATGCCTGGTTTGACGGCTTGCGTGACGAGCGCGGCAAGGCGGCGGTCCGGGTGCGTTTGCGCCGCGCCGAGGAGGGCAACTTCGGCGATTGCGAACCTGTTGGCGAGGGTGTGTCGGAGATGCGGATTCATTATGGGCCGGGCTACCGCGTGTATTTCAGGCGTGCCGGCATCGAAATCGTGATCCTGCTGGCCGGTGGCGACAAGAGCACGCAGGCGAAGGACATCAGGAAGGCGCTGAAGCTGGCGCGTGAAATGTAGGAGACGGCAATGGCACTGAAACTGCGCAAATGGGATGTGGTCGAGGAACTGAAGACCGATGAGGACATGGCGCTCTACCTGGAAGCGGCCATGGAAGAGGCCGGGGACGACGCGGCGTTCATCGCCCGGGTGCTCGGCGACATCGCCCGCGCCAGAGGCATGACGCAGCTGGCCCGCGACACCGGCATCGGGCGCGAAAGTCTCTACAAGGCGCTGTCCGGCGAAGGCAACCCCAGCTTCGCTACCATCCTCAAGGTGGTACACGCCCTCGGCGTGAGGTTGCATGCCGCGCCGGCCGCCGCTGCCGTCAGGCCGCGTGAGTGCTCAACGGCTGTTCGGCGCTGACCGCCGACAGGCGATCCGCGTCGGCCTGCTCACCCGCACCGCGCCTGACTCGTGGCTTACCAATCAAGTGCAATGGGACTTGTGGCAGAGCGGCCGCAAGCCGAAGCCGAAAGTGCAGCCGCTGCGCCGTGCCGCCTGACACGATAAGACGCAATAAGGGAGGTGACTTGATAGTGCAACGCAACTTGCGTATAGTTATGCCATGAAAGCTGTGTTCGTCGAACTGCCAGCCTTCTCCCGATTCAGAACGGATTACCTGACAGACGAAACGTTTCGGGCCTTGCATCATGCCCTGATGGGCAATCCGGAGGCTGGCGACATGATCGAGGGAGCGGGCGGGCTGCGGAAGCTGCGCCAGGCTGATCCGAGGCGCGGAAAGGGCAAGCGTGGCGGGCTGCGAGTGATTTACTTCTGGTGGGAAGCCGGCCGGCAGTTGTGGCTCTTCACGCTGTACGGCAAGGACGAAATGGAAGACCTGAGCGCGAAGGAAAAGAAGGCGCTCAAGGACATGCTGAAGCGGGAACTGGAGGCGAGACAATGAAAAAGCGGAACCTGTTTGCCGAAATTGCCGAGGGTTTTGACGCGCTTGCCGACGAGCGCGCCGGCAAGCGTACCCTGCGCACGCACGCAGTCGAGATGAAGCCCGCCCCGGATATCAGCGCCGACGAATTGATGGCGCTGCGGGAGCGCCTGTGCCTGTCCCGGCCGGTATTCGCCCGCTACCTGCGCACGAATCCACGGACCTTGGAGAATTGGGAGCAGGGGCGGGCGCGGCCGAATGCGCAGGCGGCCTTGCTGATCCGCCTGGTCGAGCGCTATCCGGACACCGTGGAACGGCTGGCGGCGGTTTGAGCCAGACTGTTCCCGAAGCCGAAAGTCCAGCCGCCGGCCCGCACCGCCTGACAAAATGACGGCAGATGAATAACACGATCACCGACCTCGACACCCTCAGGCTCGCCCTGCGCGACTTTGCCGCCGCGCGCGACTGGAAGTCCTATCACACGCCGAAGAATCTCGCGATGGCCTTGATCGTCGAGGCCGCCGAGCTGGTCGAGCATTTCCAGTGGGACACCCCCGAAGAAAGCATGGCGCCTTCTCCGGAGAAACTCGGCAAAATCCGAGA
>CAZOMI010000076.1:1698-12751 GCA_964580925.1 uncultured Methyloversatilis sp. | reverse complement strand
TCCTACAAGCGCAAGGAGGACGGCATCGTCCTCGTCGACTACGACAAGTGCATCGGCTGCAAGTACTGCTCGTGGGCGTGCCCGTACGGCATGCGCGAGTTCGACGAGGCGCAGAAGGTCATGAAGAAATGCACCTTGTGCGTTGACCGGCTCTACGATCCGCAGATGACTGCTGAGGAGCGCCGGCCGGCCTGCGTACGCGCCTGCCCGACAAGTGCACGACTCTATGGCGACATCCACGACCCCGAATCCGAGGTCAGCCGCGCCATTCGCGAAGCCGGCGGCTACCAGCTGATGCCGGAGTGGGGCGCCAGTCCGGCCAACCACTACCTGCCGCGCCGCAAGACCAAGCTGCGCTTGCGCCCCGACGAAATCGAACGCGCCGACAACCCCCTCAAGGTCGACGGCCTACTGCCCAAACCAGACAAGTCCGAGCCCGCGCTCGACGACGTCACTACCTGGTAAGCCCAACAAGGCACAAGTCATGCATCCAGCTTTCTCAGTCATTTTTCTCACCACGCTCATCGGCGCCGGCCAGGGTCTCTTCCTGGCGCTGTTCACCGCCCAGACCTACGCCCTGTTCGATTTGCTGCCGCAGCAGGACAGCCAGGCCTTCCATGCCTTTGGCAGCGCCATTGCCCTGCTGTTCCTGATTGGCGGCCTGATCGCGTCGTTTTTTCACCTCGGCCGGCCGGAGCGTGCCTGGCGCTCGGCGACCCAGTGGCGCACCTCCTGGCTTTCGCGCGAAGTAATTGTGCTGCCGGCCTTCATGGGCATGGTGTTCCTTTACGGCGTGACACACTTTTTCGAGTTCAAGCCGGTGCTGGCGACGCTGCCCGGCAACTACGCCATCGATCTCACGGTGGTGATCGGCACCATCGCCTGGCTGCTGGCGTTTGCGCTGTATGGCTGCACCGCCATGATCTACGCCTGCCTGCGCTTTCTGCGTGAATGGCATTCATCGCTGACGGTGATCAACTACATCCTGCTCGGCGGCGCCTCGGGCTTCACACTCGCCACGGTCTTCGCCGCGTTTGCCGCCCCCGATCTGGTGCGCTTCTTCGCCGGCTGGGCCCTGGTCATCACCCTGCTCGGCCTGGTCAGCCGGGTCGCCTCGCTGATCCGCAACGCCCGCTTGCGGCCAAAATCGACGCTGCAGACAGCCATCGGCATCAAGCATCCGAAAATCGTGCAGAAGTCGCAGGGCTTCATGGGTGGCTCGTTCAATACCCGCGAATTCTTCCATGGCAAGAGCGCCGGCTTCCTGCGCTCGATCAAGTGGATTTTTTTGCTGCTGGCCTTTGTGGTACCGGTGTTGCTGCTCGCCACCGGGCTTTCCGGCAACGCGGCAGTCGAGCTCCTGCTGCTGGCCTTCGTGGTCCAGTATCTCGGGCTGATGGCCGAGCGCTGGTTCTTTTTCGCCCAGGCCAATCATCCGCAAAACCTATATTACCAATCCGTAGGCTGAAGGCCTGGGTTAGGATTGCAGCCTGAAAGCGAGGTTTCCATGCTGATCCCCATCATTCTCTCCGGCGGTGCCGGCACCCGTCTTTGGCCGGTCTCGCGGGCCGGCCGACCCAAACCGTTCATCCAGTTGCCGGACGGCCAGAGCCTGTTGCAAAAGACGGTGCTGCGCGCGGCTGCGGTTGGCGACGGACCCGTACTGACGGTCACCAACCGCGATCATTATTTTCTGACGCGCGATGAGTACGCCAGCATCGACTTCCCCACCCCGGTCCAGTTTGACTACCTGCTGGAACCGACGGGACGCAATACTGCACCCGCGATTACCGCCGCGGCGCTCGCCCTGCGGCAGCAATATGGCGACGAAACAGTGATGTTGGTGCTGCCGGCCGACCACCTGATCGCCGACACGGCGGCTTTCGTGGCTGCCGTCGACTGCGCCCGAATCATGGCCGAGCGCGGTTGGCTGGTGACATTCGGCATACCACCGACTGCGCCCGAAACCGGCTTCGGCTACATCGAGGCGGGTCCGGAGCAAGTCGAAGCGCCACCGGCGCGCGTTGTTGCGCGCTTCATCGAGAAGCCGCCCGTCGAGCAGGCGCGGGAGTATGTGTCTTCAGGCCGCCATTTCTGGAACTCGGGCATGTTCTGTTTCCGGGTTGGCGACATCCTCAATGCCATGAACGTGTATGCGCCCGAAGTGGCCGGCGCGGTGAGCGATTGCTGGGCCGCCACCGCAGTCGATCAACTGCCGGTCACGCTGGATGCGGATACCTTTGGCCATGTGCCCGACATCTCGATCGACTATGCGGTAATGGAGAAGGCCGGACGGGTGGCCGTGGTTCCAGTGGACTTCGACTGGAGCGACATTGGTTCCTGGTCGGCACTGGCCGATATCGTGGCGGCCGACGACAATGGCAACCGCATTCTTGGCGAGGCCCTGCTGGTCGATGCCGGCAACTGCTACATCAACTCCCCCGACCGCATCGTCGCCGGCATCGGCATCAACGATCTGCTGATCGTCGACACCCCCGACGCCCTGCTGGTCGCGCACCGCGACCATGCCCAGGAAGTCAGGCAAATTGTCGGCCAGCTCAAGCGCCAGGGCCACGCAACGGTGAAACTGCATCGCACCGTGTTCCGCCCCTGGGGCAGCTATACCATCCTTGAGGAGGGGCCGCGCTTCAAGATCAAGCGCATCGTGGTCAAGCCCGGCGCGTCCCTCTCCTTGCAGATGCACCATCATCGCAGCGAGCACTGGGTGGTCGTTTCCGGCACGGCCCAGGTCACCAACGGCGAGCGCGAGATTCTGGTGAAGACCGACGAGTCGTCCTACATTCCCGCCGGCACGCAACATCGCCTGTCCAACCCCGGCGTCATCGACTGCGTGATGATCGAGGTGCAGTCGGGCGACTATCTCGGCGAAGACGATATCGTGCGGCTCGGCGACATCTACGGCCGTGGCTGAACACTACCTCGTCACCGGCGGCCTCGGCTACATCGGCAGCCACACCTGCGTGGAACTGCTCGCGGCCGGTCATCGCGTGACGATTATCGACAACCTGTCCAACAGCAAGATTGCCGTGCTGGACCGCATCGCGCAGATCGCCGGCCGGCGACCCGCCTTCGTCCAGGCCGATGTGCGCGATCATGCCGCTCTCGGCAAGGCGCTGGCAGGCTGCAATGCCGTGATCCATTTCGCCGGGCTCAAGGCCGTCGGCGAATCGGTGGAAAAGCCGCTCGAGTACTACAGCAACAACGTCGCGGGCAGCATCGCCCTGTGCGAGGCCATGGCGCAGGCGGGCGTGAAGTCGCTGGTGTTTTCCTCCTCGGCCACCGTCTATGGGGACCCGCACGCGGTGCCGATCCGCGAGCATTTTCCGCTGTCGGCGACCAATCCCTACGGCCGCTCCAAGCTGATGATCGAGGACGTGCTGCGCGATGTGGTCAAGGCCGATGCCGGCTGGCGGGTCGCGCTGCTGCGCTATTTCAATCCGGTCGGTGCCCATGCTTCCGGCCTGATCGGCGAAGATCCGAACGGCCTGCCGAACAATCTCATGCCCTATGTCGCGCAGGTAGCGGTCGGCAAGCTCGCCTGCCTGTCGGTGTTCGGCAACGACTACCCGACGCCTGACGGCACCGGCGTACGTGATTACATCCATGTCGTCGATCTGGCCAAGGGGCACCTCGCCGCACTGGCCGCGCTTGGGAAAGACGGCGGCTTGCTGACCGTCAACCTCGGCACCGGGCGCGGTTATTCGGTGCTGGAGATGGTCAAGGCATTCGAAGCCGCCAGCGGCCGCCCGGTCAACTACCGCATCGCCCCACGCCGCGCCGGCGACATTGCCCAGTGCTACGCCGATCCTGCCTTGGCCGCGCAAGTGCTGGGCTGGCGCGCGGAAAAAGACCTCGCCGCGATGTGCGCCGACGCCTGGCGCTGGCAGAGCCGGAACCCGCGGGGCTATCCGGATAGCTGAGGCGTTCAGTCCAATTTTTTCAGGTATTCCTTGGTGAACAGCTTGTCCGGCAACTCGCGCAGTTTCATGGCGTCATATTCGAGCACCGACTGCTCGCCGGCACGCAGCGCATCGTCCATCACCAGCCGGGTGGGGCGCACGCCACCGGCCATGGTCTTGAAATTCTCGTACTTGCAGGATTTCAGCAGCCGCCCGGAAAGCGAATAGAACTCCGCCCGGTGCGGGTAGGCATTCTTTTTCTTGACCCAGTAGAGCACGCGCTGATAGGTGACACTGCGGTCAATCGCCGTCAGTTCGAGCACGTGATGTTCTTCCCCGTCGATGACTTCGCTGCGCAACAGCTTCGGCGTGTAGTCGCCGGCGAAGTTGGCGCGGGCGAGGTCGCCGTTGGCCACCAGGCCGGTCAGGCGCTGCGCTAGCGACAAGCGCACCGGTTGCGACACGCTGGGCAGGAATACCCACAGGTCGCGGCCGCTCATCAGCATCGTCTGGCCGCGTTCCGATGCCGGTTCGGTGACGATCACCACCGTCCGGTCGTTGCCGCGGGACAGCACCTGGTACTTGCGCGCCTCGGTCGACTGGTCGGCCCGGCGGGTGGTGATCGAAATATCGACCTGAAAACCTTCGCGTGGAAAGCGGATCAGGTCTGCATTCCTGAGAATTTCCTGGGCCTGCGCCAGCGCCGGGTCTGGCTGGGCATCCTGCGCGACGGCCGCGCCAGACAACGACAGCAGGAAAACCGTCGCCCAGACAAAACCCGCACCACACAAGTGCCTGTAATTACGGCGTAAAAAGTATCGTGTCCTTGCGTTCATCATGCCCAATCCTCGTTTTCAATCTATAGTGGAGTTCAAGGCTGGCCTTGGCCGGTGATTCTTTGGAGCAGCCAATGTTTGTAGTGAGCGTTGAAAATGTGTTCAAGGACTACTTTCTCGGCGACCAGATAGTCCAGGCGCTGTCCAATATTACACTCCAGATTCAACGGGGCGTATTCCTTGCCATTTCCGGTCCTTCGGGCAGCGGCAAGACGACGTTGCTGAATCTCATCGGCTGCATCGACATGCCCACCGAGGGACGCATCTTCATCGAGAACCAGGATGTGACGGACTGGTCGAGCGACCGGCTGGCCGACCTGCGGGCGCGCACCATCGGTTTCATTTTCCAGACCTTCAACCTGCTGCCGGTGCTGTCCGCCGCCGAGAACGTCGAATATCCCCTGCTCTATCGCCGCGATATTTCCAAGGAGGAACGGCAGCGCCGTGTCGCCTATTTCCTCGACATGGTCGGCCTCGCCAAGTATGCCGGCCAGCGCCCCAACCAGCTTTCCGGCGGACAGCGCCAGCGGGTGGCCATTGCCCGTGCCCTGGCGATCCAGCCCACCATCGTCCTCGCCGACGAACCGACCGCCAACCTCGATCGCAACACCGGCACCGAGATTCTGGAACTGATGCGCGACATCAACCACAAGCTTGGCACGACCTTCATTTTCTCGACTCACGATCAGCGCGTGGTCGACATGGCCGACCGGCTGGTGCGCATCGAGGATGGCACCCTGCGCGAGCTGGGCATACGACGCGGCGCCGGCTGGGGTACCGTGCGCCTGCATCAGCCAGGCGAAGCAGTTGACAGAATGGGAACAACTCCATGAACCACCGACAAAGACTTCCTGCCATGCTGGCCGCCTGCCTGCTGCTGGTGCCACTGACTATTCTGGCCGCACCTCCGGCAAAAGTCGGCGCTGGCGATACGGCGCCCGCCGACATCCCGGACGACATCGACGCCCTGCTGCGCGCGGCTGCCGCCGATGACGCGAAAAACGCGGCCGCAGCACGTGCGGCTGCCCCAACGGACAAGGGGAGTGGTTCCGGCCTGCGCGGCTTTGCCCAGTTCGAGCTTGCCCGTGCCGTCGACAATCCATCGCACTGGTCGAAGATGCTTACCCGTGTCGAGTTCGGCACCCAGGGCAAGAGCAGTGGCGGCATCAAGTGGAAAGTCAGCGCACGCGTCGATTACGACGCCGTCTTCGACGCCACCCACTTCTATTCCGATGAGGTGCGGCGCGACCAGCGCTTCAATTTCAACCTGCGCGAGACCTATTTCGATACCGGCCTGGGCAACTGGGACCTGCGCATCGGTCGCCAGCACGTGGTCTGGGGCGAAATGGTCGGACTGTTTTTCGCCGATGTCGTCTCGGCGCGCGACATGCGCGAATTCATCCTGCCCGAATTCAACATCCTGCGCATTCCGCAATGGGCCGCCCGTGCCGAATATTTCAAGGGCGACTTCAAGGGCGAACTGCTCTGGATACCCGTGCCAAGCTACGACGAAACCGGCAAGCCGGGCGCCGAATTTTTCCCGGCCCAGCCGGAGTTTCCCGGCTATACCGTCAGTTACCGCAACGAACAAAGACCGTCGCGCCGGTTGAACAACGGCAATTACGGCCTGCGCGGCACCTGGCTGACCGATGGCTGGGATCTTTCCGCTTTCTATTACCGCAGCATGGATGCCGCCCCGACCTTTTATCGCCAGGTGGTGACCTTGCCACAACCACAACTGATCTACACGGCACGCCATGACCGGATTTCCCAGAGCGGCGGCACGCTGGCCAAGGGGTTCGGCGCGACGGTATTGAAGGCCGAGGCGGTCTATACCACCGGCCGCCGCCAGACCGTGCTGCGGCTCACCGATGCGGATGGCGTCGTGCCGCAAAACACGCTCGACTGGGCGCTGGGCCTCGATGTGACACTGCCGGCCGACACGCGTCTCAACCTGCAGTATTTCCAGAGCATGATCACGAACCATGACAGCGGCGTGATTCCGCAAAAGCGCGAAAATGGCTACAGCCTGCTGCTCAACAGAAAACTGACGCCGCGCCTCGAAGCCGAGGTGCTGTGGGTGGCCAGCTTCGAGCGCACCGACTGGATGCTGCGGCCCAAGATCAACTGGGATTTCGAGCGGAACTGGCGGCTGGCGGTGGGTGCCGACGTATTCAAGGGGCCGCCGCTGGGGTTTTTCGGTCGCTACGGTGCGCAGGACCGTGTCTATACTGAATTGCGCTATTCGTACTGATCAGCCAAGAGAAAGGGAAGCGGGGCGATGCTCATGGAACTACTGACGAAGGGCGGCAAGCGTGATTTGCTGACGCCGTATTTCTCGTTCCGCCGCCTGCTTTCCCGTGAACAGGAGCAAGCGGTCTTCCTCGACATCGCGCGACTGCGCTACGAGGTGTATTGCGAAGAATGCAAATTCCTTGAAGCCGCCGATTATCTGTCGGGGCTGGAAACCGACGAGTTCGACAGCCGCTCGGTTCATGTCGCCGCGCACAACCAGGATAACCAGGTGGTCGGCACGGTGCGCCTGGTCATGGCCGCGACCGAACAAGCGTTTCCCTTCGAGGAACACTGCAGCGTTTTCCCGGATTTCGCTTTTCCGCCCAAGGCGCAGTGCGCCGAGGTATCGCGCCTGATCGTGAAAAAGAACTTCCGGCGCCGTCCCGGCGACAACCTGCAAGGCGTCAGCCGGGAGTTTCAGGAAACCGGCGGTGTGAACGACATTTCGCCGCAAACGCGACCGGTCGCGCACAAGGATCGCCGCGGCAGCAGCCCGCAGATCATGCTCGGCATGTATCGCGAGATGTATCGCTACAGCCGGGAAAACGGCATCCGCTACTGGTATGCCGCCATGGAAAGGCGTCTGGCCCGCCTGCTCGACCGGATGGGTTTCCACTTCGAACCGGTCGGCCCGGAAACCGACTATTACGGCCCGGTCACGACCTACATCGCCGATCTGCGCCAGGTCGAGGACGCCCTGCAAAACGCCAACCGCTTCCTGCTGGCCTGGTTTCAGGACACGCCGATTTCCGACTGGCTGCTGATCACGACGCTGGTGAAATACAAGCTGGGCCATCTCGGCAAACTTTAAGTCACCGAGAAAGAGCAACTTGAACATTGTCCATCTTGCATACGAGCGCCATGCTGCGTTGCAAAACGCTTGTGTGGCCAGCCACACGGCGCGTCCTGCGCCTTGCCTGGCATCTCGTCTGCAAGCGGACATCTGTCCAAGTCATTCTTTCTCGGTTCCTAACGGACAAGGATTCTCGTCGTCGTGAACAAACATCAAGCGCTGGACACCATCGTCAGGCAGGCCGCCTTGGGGGAGTTGGTGTTCCCCACCCACATGAGCGCGTCATTGCGGCTGCAGCGCGCGCTGGCCGAGCCGCACTGCCATCTGGAAAGTGCCGCCGCCCTGGTGGTCGCCGAACCGCTGATCGCCGCCCGGCTCGTCGCCATCGCCAATTCGGTCGCCTACACCCGCTTCGGCGGACACGTCAGCAATGTGCGCACCGCCCTCACCCTGCTCGGCCTGAATCCGCTCAAGTCGCTGGTGGCGGTCATCGTCGTCCGGCAGCTTGCCAGTGAAATTTCCGACCCCAAGCTACGCCAGCAAGCCGAGCTGCTGTGGCGGCACTGCGCGGAAGTCGCGGCGCTCGCCAAAGTCCTGGCCCGCGAATTCACCGCCGTCCCGCCGGAAACCGCCCTGTTCGCGGGTGTCGTGCATGAGATCGACGGCTTTTACCTGCTGTCGCGCGCCAATGAGTTCCCGGCGTTACTGGAAATGGATGGAGACGCCACTCCAGACCAGGCGAATGCCGCCCCAGACCAGGCGCGTGCCGCACTGGCCGGCTGCATCTTCATCGCCCTGAAAATCCCCCGGCTGGTGGCGGCGGCCATGGCTTCCCTGTACGACGAGGTTTCGCCCACCGTGCCGGTGACGCTGGGCGATGTTCTGGCGCTGGCCAATCATCTGGCGCCGCAGCCCTCGCCCCTGAGCGCCCGGGCGCGGTGGGCGCCGCCGGACACCTTCGATTTTGCGGTCGGCGGCAAAACGCTGCGGGGCGTGCTGAAAAGCAGCACCGATGAAATCAAGGCATTGACCGATGCGCTGCTGCTCTGACCTTCATGCCTCCCACCCACAGCCTCCCGTTTCTATCATGTACATAATGCGCAATTAGGCTATTATGTACATTTTCAGGAGGTCACATGCGCACAGTCACCGCTACCGAAGCCAAACAGGGCCTGTCCGGGATTATCGAAGCGGCTAGCCGCGAACCGGTGTTGATCCAACGCCAAAAACGCGATGTCGCCGTCGTACTTTCCGTGCAGGAATATGAGCGACTGGCTCGATTGAATGTCGCCGAGTTTCAACGCTTTTGCGACAAGATAGGAGCGCGGGCACAAGCGTCTGGCCTGGACGAGGCCAGACTCGCCACACTGCTCGCCGATGATTGACCGATCGAACTGGGTGCTCGACACCAACACACTGATCAGCCGTTTGCTCGCACCCGGCGGTGTCGCCGCGCAAGCCGTCGACCGCGCGCTTGCCCGTGGCGTGTTGCTGGTTTCGGAAGCCACACTCGATGAACTGGTCAGCGTTCTCGACCGGCCGAAATTCGACCCTTACGTGACTCGGGAAGAGCGTCGGCAATTCATCGCACTGCTCGGTGGTATCTCGCGTGTCGTGCCCGTTGCTCATCACCTCCACGCCTGCCGTGACCCAAAAGACGACAAGTTTCTCGATGTCGCCCTGTCCGGGAATGCCAAGGCAATCATCACCGGCGACAAGGACCTGCTGGCGCTTGACCCTTTTCATGGGATACGCATACTCGGTCCCGCCGAATTTCTGCGTGACAATAGCCGTGTCTGACCGCATTTTTGCCAAGCAATGGTTCCTCCGCATCCAGCGCCGGCTGATCAAGTATCAGTTGGCCAAAAGCGACCCCGCTGCGCTGATCCGACGAGGTTTGCACTGGCTGTTGCCCACCTTCCGGCGGGCCGCCAGACACTCGCCAGCCTATCGAACCCTGCTCGCCGAGGCCGGTGTCGATCCCGCAACAATCAAGACGCCCGCGGATTTCGTCGCCCGCTGCCCGGTGCTGGATAAATCCAACACCTTCAAACGCTTCGGCGTCGGTCAGTTGCTTTGCGACGATGTCCCGCTCGACACGCTGGCCTCGATACTCACCAGTTCGGGCCACGGCGGTGGTGGTTTTGCCCTCGGCCTCGGCACGCGCAAGCAATCTTGCAGCGCGCCGCGCCTCATCGACCTCGGCCTGGAAATTGCTTTCGACATCGACAGCCGGCGCACCCTGTTGATCAACTGCCTGCCGATGGGGGTGACGTTCAGCTCCAATACGGTATGCGTGGCCAACGTCAGCGTGCGCGAAGACATGGCCTGTGCGATTGTCCGGCAGGCCGGCGCCCTGTTCGAGCAGATCATCCTCTGCGGCGACCCGCTTTTTCTCAAGCGCCTGTGCGACTACTCCGAGTCTGAAGGTGTCGACTGGGGCCGCCATCGATTGCATGTCATTGTCGGCGAAGAAACCTTTCCCGAGACCTTCCGCGATTACCTGGCCGGCGTGCTGCGCATACGGATTGACGTCCTGGACGGCGGCCTCATCGGCAGCTCCATGGGGATCGGCGAGCTTGGCCTCAATCTTTTCAACGAAACGCGCGAAACCGTCGCCCTGCGCCGCGCCTGCATCGGCAATCCCGCACTGTCAAAAAAACTGACAGGTACGGATTGCGCCGTCGCGCCAGCGCCGACTTTCTTCGTATTCAATCCGCTGCGCACCTTTGTTGAAGTAATCAATCCCGATGCCCAGGGAGTCGGCGACCTGGTTGTCACCGTCATGGACAAGACCGCTCCGGTGCCATTGATGCGCTACAGCACCGGCGACCGCATGCAATTCATCTCGTCTGCAACTCTCCGCGCAGCCGCGGCAGATGTGCCGGGCGGCCTCGCCCTGCCGTCCTTGCCGGTGATTGCCTTGCACGGCCGCGCTTCGGACCGGTTGCCCGACGGCGGCCATGTCGACCTGTTCAAGGCAGCCCTCTATCGCCATCCCGAGATCGCCCGCCACCTCAGTGGCGCACACCGCATCAGCATCGAGCCTGACGCCATGCGCTGGGAAGTGCAGGCAGTGCGCGACACGCCAGCCAACCTGTACGAGCTCGCCAGCAGCCTCCTGCGCGCTCCCCGCGAGGACCTGGAAATCGGCGGCGAGATGCCCTCTCTCCCTCCGCTCGAGGAAGTTCTCTTGAACCTCTCGGAGG
>CAZOMI010000076.1:0-1688 GCA_964580925.1 uncultured Methyloversatilis sp. | reverse complement strand
GCCCTGCCACCGCGGTCTGGCCGTCCGCTGAACGTACTCTGCATGCCGTATGACGATTTTTCTTACAGCAAGACCATCGACTACGAGCGCAAATTTGTGTACTGGGTACCGCAACGGGTTCCCAGACCGTCATAGACCGGCCACCCAGGGATGCTCGTGGATGTTGGCATGACGCTTCAGGGCGGCCCGGGTTGCCTCGGTCAGCAGTCCCCGGCCATGCAATTGCAGCATCTCAGTGGCGCCAAGATCATTCAATTCGAGGATCAGTGGGCCCTGTTCGGTCAAGGCAAAGTCCCAATGCTGGATACGCATCAGGGGAAATACCCGGCCATCAAGCCGACAGGCGGATACCTTCGATTAGTTTTCTGCTGACCGGATGTTTCAAAAACCCGCACATGAGCCTGTCGAGATTTTTTACAGCCACCCTCCAGTAAATACAGGGTGAATAATTTATCTAATTGATTAATATATATAACTTCATTGTGGCCCGTTCATTGCTTAGATTAGGACACCCAGGCCAACTGGCCCGAACGTTTCAACCCAGGTTCGATAGGAGACCACGATGAAAACTAAATTCAAAATGTTGCTTGCAGCGGCCGCCATAACCGCTAGCGGGCTGGCCCACGCCGTCCCAGTTAACGAATTTTTCTACAGTCAGAACGGCGGTTGGCTGGATCCCGCCCTTGACGCGAACCCCTTGACCTTCCCAGTGAATAGCTCGCTCGGCTATACGATGTCGAATCCCCAACCAACCCCTGCTGCTCCAGCCAATACTTTTGGTACGATGAGTTGGGGTAATGCTTTTGGTTACCCATCTGTTCCGCAAAGCGGGCTTCTCGTCAACACCTATAACAACACCACCAGCTTTAGCAACGGCCAAGTTCTACTTGGGGATACGAATGGCAATGGTCAATGGAACGCTGGCGAATTCTGGGGTATTTCAACCCTTACGCAGGCAAACCAGGTTATCACTGGCGACTTCCCCAACCCATTGTGGGTCGCTGATGTCTCAGCCAATCTGCGGATATTTAGTGACGCGGCCCGCACCAACAATGTGTTCGCCGACCTCGCCCACAACACAACAATCACTTTTTGGGAAACAATTAACAGCGCAAACCCGATTTGTAACTCTCCCAACCCATTGGGCTCAATATGCGACGACATCTACAGAATTAACCTGACAGCTCTGGCGTCACAAGTGTTCCTCTACAACGGAGACTGGTATCAGCTTAGCTACACGCTTTTCCCCGGCAATGATGTTCTGATCTGTACTTCGGCCTTGGATCCGTTCTGCTCAGGATCTGCTGCTCCGAATCCGGGTGAGATCGCTGTTTATACCCGCGAAGGTGAAAACAGCACCATCCATGTCGCGATGGCTTGGCAGCAAGTTCCCGAACCCTCGATGCTGAGCCTGATGGGGCTGGCGCTGGTCGGGTTGGGCTTCGTTTCCCGCCGCCGCCGTACTTCATAATTCCCAACCGGTTCACGTTGCACCAAGAGCGGCCCCCGCAGGGGCCGCTCTTCTTTTCGTGCGCCCGGCAGGGCGCACGCACTTGGAGGTGGAAGTCCTCTACTCGCCCGGGTAAATAGGGGAGTAAATAGGGTAGGGGACACCCATTAGCCGGCCGGTGTTAAGCGAGCAAACAAATCCATGGCGGCGTCAGCCGCCGGTTTTGAAACACCCTCTC
>CAZOMI010000075.1:0-12794 GCA_964580925.1 uncultured Methyloversatilis sp. | reverse complement strand
CCACGGCGGCGGCCAGGACCTGCAGTTCCCCCATCACGAAAACGAGATTGCCCAGAGCGAAGGGTGCCACGGCCACACCTTCGTCAACTACTGGATGCACAATGGCTTCGTGCGCGTCCAGCAGGGTGAAATGAGCGAAAAGATGTCGAAATCGCTCGGCAACTTCTTCACCATCCGCGACATTCTCAAAAAATACGATCCGGAAGTGGTGCGCTTCTTCATCCTGCGCGCCCACTATCGCAGCCCGCTCAACTACTCCGACGCCCACCTCGACGACGCCCGCGCCGGCCTGACCCGGCTGTACACGGCGCTGAAAGGTTTTGCCGTCACGTCAGCGGTTGACTGGAATGAGGCACATGCGCGCCGCTTTCACGACGCCATGGACGACGACTTCGCCACCCCCGAAGCCGTCGCCGTGCTGTTCGATCTCGCCAACGAACTCAACCGCGACAAGAATCCCAAGCTCGCCGCGCAACTCAAGGGACTGGGCGAGGTGCTCGGCCTGCTGCAGCGCGACCCGGTGACTTTTTTACAAGCCGGCCCAGCCGCAACCGACGGCCTGAGTACCGGTGACATCGACGCAAAAGTCGGCGCTCGCAACACGGCGAAAAAAGCGAAGAATTTCGCCGCAGCCGACCGCATCCGCGACGAACTCAAGGCCGCCGGTATCGTGCTGGAAGATGGGCCGCAGGGGACGACCTGGCGCAGAGCGTAAGGCGTCGGCTGGGTGCCAACGGAAGAAGGAGGCTATGCGAAATCAAGTGGCTGACATACACTGTCCGGCGTGTTAATGAGGAGTCAACGATGAACGCAACCGATCGCATTACGCTCGACCCGGCCATCTGCCATGGCAAGCCCTGTATTCGCGGTTTGCGCTATCCGGTGGAAAACCTGCTCGAACTTCTGGCGGGTGGGATGAACATCGAACAAATTCTCGCCGATTACGAAGATCTCGAACGCGAGGACATTCTTGCCGCATTGTCCTACGCCGCGCGCCTCGCCCATGTCAAGCGCATGGATCGCCTGGCCGCATGAATTTTCTGGTCGATGCCCAACTTCCGCGCAGACTTTGTTCATTGTTGCGGAATGCCGGTCATGATGTAATACATACCCTGGATTTGCCGCTGGGCAATCGCACCCCGGACACGGTCATCCTTGATATTGCCGAGCGCGAGCAGCGCATTGTTGTGACCAAGGATGATGATTTCGTGCAGTCTTACCTGATATCCGGACGGCCCGAGAAGTTGCTTCTGATCGCCACCGGCAATATTGGCAACGCGGAACTGGAAACTTTGCTGCGTGCCAATCTCCCCGCAATTCTCAGGTCGCTGGAAACCGGGAAGTTCGTCGAACTCAACCGCGATGTCTTGACGGATCATGCGGATTAACCGGTTACGAACTCCTGAAAAGTCGGCGCTGGCGGGACGGCGAAAATAGACATACTCTTACTGACTGCCGCGAAGCGGCACGATCAAAAGGGCGGGGCTTGTCCCCGCCCTTTTGATCGTTGTAGCTCCCTCTCTCACCCCGGATAGCTACAATAAACAGAAGCTTGCGAAGACCTCTACTTTCGTTGTAGCTCCCTCTCTCACCCCGGATAGCTACAATGGAGACCCAAGCCTGAGACTTGCCGACGGCGTTGTAGCTCCCTCTCTCACCCCGGATAGCTACAATGATCGTCGTATCTTCCAGCGACCGCATCGGGTTGTAGCTCCCTCTCTCACCCCGGATAGCTACAATGGATTGACCGATTCATCCACCACCGCACATGTTGTAGCTCCCTCTCTCACCCCGGATAGCTACAATCGCACTTCTGACCCATACCTCCCACACCTGGTTGTAGCTCCCTCTCTCACCCCGGATAGCTACAATTGACCATGATGTTCATGGCATCGAATAGGGTTGTAGCTCCCTCTCTCACCCCGGATAGCTACAATCGAATCGAAATCGTTGCCATTGGGTTGTCCGTTGTAGCTCCCTCTCTCACCCCGGATAGCTACAATGGAACCGCGTTGATATGGAAGCCGGCTTTGGTTGTAGCTCCCTCTCTCACCCCGGATAGCTACAATGGATTGACCGATTCATCCACCACAGCGCACGTTGTAGCTCCCTCTCTCACCCCGGATAGCTACAATAGGAAGCAAGCCGCCCACTACGCCAGTTGTGTTGTAGCTCCCTCTCTCACCCCGGATAGCTACAATTGGCTGCATCTCTATCCCCACCCGGCCTAGGCTGGGTGGGGATATTCCTTTTCTGTTCCCGAATCAGAAGAGCACCATTTGGGATGCGGCAACCTTTTTTTCCTGAAAAAGTGGCAGGCCAACCAGCAGTCGCATGCCGGCATACTGTCTCTCCGTGACTGTCATGCTACGTATTGATCCTTCAGGTGGCAGATTGTCGGTAAGCCGCGCCAGATGCTTTTTTTCGGCATCGCTGCCATTGAGAATGCGGCCATAGACCGACCACTGGATCATGTCGTAGCCATCGTTGAGCAGAAACCTGCGGAACTGCACATAGGCGCGCTTTTCGGCCTTGGTGACCATCGGCAGATCGAAGAAAACGAGCAATCTCATGTATCGCCTCGTCTCAACACCCACCTCAATACTCCAGCCGGTGTGGCTGCAAGCCGATCAGGCCGGGTAGGTCGAGTTCGCTGGCGTCATCTTCATAGACGCGTACCAGGCTTTCCACGGCATATTCTATGGCCGAGAGCACCGACATACGCCCCTGCGGCATGGCGACATCTACATTCAGCAAGGCCACCAACGCCTGTTTGTCTGCCGGAATCAGGTCGCCTTCCGTCATGGCCGGATGCTTGGCGACATGAAGATCGACCAACGGGCGGAAGGGTTCGATCAGATCGTCGGCCAGGTTGAAGGCGTTCTGTTCGCTGTCGTGGAACAGTCCGACTGTCGGGTGCAATCCGTGCGCCACCAGTCCGCGCGCGATGGCGCCGCGCAGCACTGCGTAACCGTAATCGAGAGCGGCATTGGTCCAGCGTTCCTCGGCCCGGTGAAAATTCTGGCCGTAGAGTTGGGCGAAATAAAAGGCGGCGGCTTGCGCTTCGAGATTGTCCGGGTCGCCGGAGCGCACCCGGCGTGCATAGGAATCGAGTCGGTCTACGCCCTTTCCGCCAGACAACTTCAGGCAGGCGGCCTGGTTCTCGATTTTGCGGCGGACAATGCTTGCCCATGCCTGCTTGGCTGTCGGTCGCGCTATGCCAAGTTGTTTGCGCATCATGCGCGTAGTGCGCGAGTGGGCGAGAAATGAGAGAAAAATGCCCGTTGGCTGGTGATTGCTGCCGGTGGCATAAAGCCCGATGCCGTATTCGGCGCAGGCCGAGAGCACCGGATGGGTCAGCGTGATTTCGCGGTGGTTGAGGACGATGACGGCGATGTCCTCAAAAGGCACGAAGGCGGTTTCCTCCTGGTCGATGGCCAGCGAGTAATGCTCCCGCCGCAGTCGGGCTGGGCGGGAAATCATGACGCTACGCCAGACCACGGCGCGTCTCCGGCGGGGCGGGGTAGATGTTGCCGAGGGTGTCGACGTGGAACTTATCGAAAGCGACGGCAGTTTTTACGCCTGTGCGGATGAACCCATCCTTACCGACGCCGGAATTTCGGTCATGTGCCCAAAGCCCGACATTTCCGGTTGAGCGGTCGCATCCTGCGAAATAGCCAGCCAAGACTTCCTGTTTCAACGTGACGCGCATGAGATCGTTGGGGTAGGTCGAAAACAGGAAGTCAAAGTTCTGCTCGTCGATTAGTGTCCACTCGTCCTCATCCTTGAATGCCACAATCGCCCGATTAGGCAACTCCTGCGCCACCGCATGATGCACATACACCGGGACCAGATGGAATTTGCCATCCTTCTTGTGCCGGAAGACATCCACCCGCAGCATGGTGTCATTCTTTGCGATGCCGCCGCGAACCGGAATTCCGGAAAGTTTGTCGATCACCATGGTGACAGAACGCACGACCGGGCCGGTCGGATTTCCCTCGCGGTCTGGTTTGCGCAGTGGGTTGTCGCTTGGGAAGGCCTTGTCGCCTTTGCCACCGTGTGCTTCCAGTCGCGCACGAATGGCAGCGTAAAGTTTTTCGTTACGGTGCGGGTCGATCAGTTTGTCGATATCCTTCAGCGTCAGGCCGACGAGCGCCACTTTCTGCGTGACGCCGCCTTGTTCCTTGAGGCGCCCGGGCTGGGCATAGATGGTGTCCTTATGCGCCGCGCCACTGTTCCGACGTTGCGGCGCACGCGAAACAAATAGTGGGCGCAGGGCTTTCAGCGCTTCCGCTGGATAGCTGCCGAACATCTCCATGCGCGCACGTAGTTCTGCTGCGTCGTCGATATGCAGCCGCGCTTCGAGTTCCTGATGGAAGTGCGGCCACGGTTTGGGGAAATCTGCATGCAGTTGCGCGAACATGGCCGGATTGACGATCTCGCCGGTTTCGGGGTCGGGGAAGCCGTCGCGCACTTTCGACAGTTCCTTGCTTCGCGCGCAGTCCGCCAGACGCTTGACCATGCCATGACTGCACGCGGCGACCACGGCGGCGTCGAGCGCATGGTGGCGGTCGCTGGCGCTGCGCACCTTGAGCAACCCCCAGCGGGCGCGCAGGAAGGCCGTGGTCTGGCCGCTGAGCACCGCGCAGCGTTTCGATGTAATTGTCGCCGTCCCGTCAGCGCCGACTTTTTCGCCAAGCATCAGGTAGCGCTCGACGTAGTTCTTGAAGAAGCGGCAGATGTAGCGCGTGTCGTTGAGGTTGCGCTCGCGGAATTCCTCGGCGGCTTTGCCATCAAAATCCTTGCGCAGCAGGCGCGTTTTCTTGGCGAGGCGGTATGCCTTGTTCGATTCGACGTTGGCGACGTAGTTGCGCCAGCGTTCACCGGTCTCGCCGCCGGGAAACGACGTCAGGTATTCGTAGGCGGTGCGGTTGCCCTTGTTGCGGTTTTCCTCGGTCAGCACCAGCACCTTGTTGTTCTTGCTGTCGTCGTAGCTGCGCGAGTAGGGCAGGGCGTGGTCGACTTCGGCATAGCCGATGTCGTGCAGCACGCGATGCAGGTCGAGGGCTTTCAGCGAGTAGGCGCATTTGCCTTGTTGCTCGCGATAGAGCTGGAATTTCTCGAACTCGCGGCTCTTGGCGGCGATGCCGTGTTCGGCGGCGAAGGCGGCCTTGTCCTTTTCATTGCGTTCGCGGTATTCATCCTGTGCCTTCTTGACCTTGTTGCGCTCGTCGAGCGGACGGGAGAGGTCGCGGGCCATTTCGATGTGCACGGCGACTGGCGAGTCGTAGGTGCGCACGAGTGCGTTCAGAACCTTGCGTGCCTGATTGAGGGCGCGCAGGACGACCGGGTTGCGTGGCACGTCCAGTTCCTCGTTGAAGACCATGCGGCCATCCTTGTCGCGGCGGGAGTAGAGCGGTGGCAGGTACTTGTGATCCCCCGTGCCGGCTTCGTGTAACTGGCTGTGATGATAGCCGCTCGCGACACAGGCTTCGTCATAGCGCAGGCCGGTTTCCATGTGCGGAACGATCTTGCGCAGGGCCTTGAGCGAAAGCGCGTGGAATTTGTCGAAGCTGATTTCGGATAGTGCGTCGATCATTGGCTGACCGCCGGGCAGATTCAGCTTTTGCAATTCGGCAGCGACTTCGTCGCCGTCCTTGAAGACGGAGAGTACCCGCGCGATCTCGTCAAGCTGGGCAGGGTTGCCGCCGGTTGCGGTACCAGCCATGCTTTGCCATTCGGTTTCGAGTCCTTTGGCCTTGAGCGCTTTACTCAAGGTTTCCCAAGCCGGCAGCTTCGTGAGCGTGTCCTTTTCCTTGTCTTCGGCGATGCCGGCAAAGTTGAAGTGGCTCAACCCTGCTTTGGTCAGTGCCGTGCGCAATTGCTTGTAATCGAGTTTGGCATTCGCGTAGCCGTAGGGCAGCGGCATGGCGATGCGGCGCTCGTCTTCGTTCAGCCCACGCGTCCTGCCATCGACGACAATCCGCAAATTGTTAAGCCGGGTGAGCCAGACGTGGCGCTCGGCGGTGAAGCTGGCTTTCGGCGCGCGGTATTCATTCTTCTCGAACGTGCATTTGCCAAGCATCTTGAGCAGATCGGCGCCGGCGAGCGGCGGTTTCTGCTCCCAGAACAAGCCGCTCTTGCGGTTGCCGCTGCCGAGAATGGCATTTTCCAGTTCGGTGCTGGCATGCGGGTTGCCATGTTTGCGTTGTTGCTGGAACAGCAGGGCCAGTTCCTCACTCAACAGAATGCGCGAAAGCGCCTTGCCATACTCGCCCTGCTTGTTGCGCTGGGCGTCGGGGAACTCTGCCAGTACCATCTCGGCCGCGCTGCGGTAGCCCTTTTCACTCATGCGCCGCTGGGTGTCGGTCAGGCCTTTTTTAACCTTGCCGCCCTCCTTGGCATCACCCTCGGCTTTCTTCTCTTCGGCGCGGCTGATCCAATGGAAGCCGCGATGCTTGCAGATGTGGTAAATGACTCGCGCCCATTCGTCGTCGGATAGGCAGCGGTCGAGTCCCGCGACGCGCACCTTCCACGGCGAAATATTGGCGGGTTGATGGGACTGGTGAATATCCGCAATCAGCCCTGATCGTTTGAGCAGGCGCCCCAGCTTGGTCAGTCGCCAGGCGCGACGGCGCAAGCGATGGCGCATCAGTCGTGCGGCGCGCCGGGCCAGATTCAACGATTTGCCTTCCTTGGCGGTTTCCGCCTTGTCGAAACACCGCACACCTAGATCGACGATGCGATCCTCGCCAAGCACGCACCAGCCTACCGACGCGATGCCGATGTCGAAGCCGAACGTAAGCGCATCAAAAGCCTTGCCATCCATGTTTGCCTCCCGCATAATCGGCTCCGTTGTGGTTATCCGGGGTGAGAGCCGTTGCTACAATAAAGATTCTGAAAATGAATCTGTATCCAAAAGCCCGGCAGGGAAACCTGCCGGGCTTTTCATTATGCCTCTTGGATTGAGTTGCGCGCGGCTATTTTTGCTGGCGTCATGACTCCATGCCGTCATGACGATGCGCCGTCCCGCCAGCGCCGACTCTTACGCCGCGAGATGCACCGGAATGCCGCGCGCCCCAAAGGGTTTGTCGAAATGCCCGAAGCGGCCGGCAATCGCGGTGCCGCAGTGTTGGCATTTGCCGGCGTCGTCCAGCCGGTAGTTGAGGATTTCATACCAGTCGCGTTCGATGACGGCCTGACCACAGCCGGGGCAAGTTGTCGCGTCGCCGCCGCGGTTGTGCACGTTGCCGGTGTAGACGTAGCGCAGGCCTGCATCGATGGCGATCTTACGGGCCTGGGTGAGCGTGGCGGGGGGCGTGGCGGGGGCGTCGAGGAGTTTGTAGTCGGGGTGGAAGGCCGAGAAATGGAGCGGCACGTCGGGGCCGAGTTCCTTGTGGCACCATTCGGCCAGCGCCTGGATTTCGGCGGCGGAATCGTTCTTGCCGGGGATCAGCAGGGTTGTCAGTTCGATCCAGCAGTCGGTTTCGTGATGCACCATGGCGATCAGGTCGAGCACCGGTTGCAGGTGGCCGGCGCAGAGTTTGAAGTAGAAGTCGTCGGTGAAGGCCTTGAGGTCGATGTTGGCGGCGTCGAGCTTGGCGTAGAACTCGCGCGCCGCCGGCAGGTGCATGTAGCCGGCGGTGACCGCGACGGTCTTGATGCCGAGGTCGTGGCAGGCGTCGGCGGTGTCCATGGCGTATTCGGCGAAGATCACCGGGTCGTTGTAGGTGAAGGCGACGCTTTGGGTGCCATAACGCTTTGCCGCCTGGGCGATGTCCGCCGGGCTGGCGCTGTCCATCAGGGTGTCCATCTCGCGCGATTTCGAGATGTCCCAGTTCTGGCAGAACTTGCAGGCGAGGTTGCAGCCGGCGGTGCCGAAGGAGAGGATGCTGGAGCCGGGGTAGAAGTGGTTGAGCGGTTTCTTCTCGATGGGGTCGATGCAGAATCCGGAACTGCGGCCGTAGGTGGTGAGCACCATTTCACCGCCCTGGTTGGCGCGCACGAAGCAGGCGGCGCGCTGGCCGTCATGCAGCTTGCAGTCGCGCGGGCAGAGGTCGCACTGGATGCGGCCGTCGGGGAGTTTGTGCCACCAGCGGGCGGGCGAGCCCGTTAATTTCTCTCGTTCTCTTTCCATTTCTGTACCTCGTAACGGTAGAGCTTCACCCGTGGCGACCAGAAGTCGGCGGCGAACCCGGCTTTTTGCTTGAGGTGGTTGAAAAACTCGCGCGGCTCGGGCAGGCCTTCCCAGACCTGCGGCAGGAATGTGCCGCGCTTGCCATTGCATTCGAAGATAAGGCCGTCGATGTGCGGTCGCAGTTGGCTGAGGGCGTCAGCTTCGTCGCTGCAGTGCAGTTCGACTGGCGGGGTCAGCAGCGATACCTCGACGCGGGTGCGGGCGAAGTCTTCTTGTTCGAGCGGATTGAAGCGTGGATCGCGGAAGGCGGCGGCGCGGGCGTTTTCGCGCACATCGGTGTCGAGCGGGCGCCAGGCTTCCAGCGAGCCGATGCAGCCGCGCAAGCGTCCGTCCAGCATCAGGGTGACGAAGGTGGCGCCGGGTTGTGCGAGTGCCGGGTGGTCGGGTTCGGCCTGCGCTGCCACGCCGAATTCGCCGCCGATGGCGTTCTTGGCGCGGAGCAGCAGCGCGCTGCCGAGGGTGTCAAGTGCGTCTTCAGGCATGGCCGGCTGCCGTGAAAGCGAAACTCGCATAGCCGACGACGCGCGATTTGTCGCCCCCCGTGTCGCCGGAATTGCGCAGGTCGAGCAGATGGGGCTGCAGGCCGCGCCGCTGGGCGACCTCGATCAGCCCGTTGATCGGCGTCGCGCCGCAAGCCTGCGCGTGGTCGAGGAGCAGACGCAGATGCATGATCTCGTCGGCGGTGTGCCGGTCGCGGCGCTGGGCGTCGACGTAGGGGTGGTAATGCGAAAGGTCGGAACTGATGACAATCAGCGTTTCCGGTCCGCCCCACAGCAGTTCCAGCACCTCGGCGACTTCGTCGGGGGTCGCATAGCCGACCGCAAAAGGCGCCAGGCTGAACTCGCCCAGCACCTGCTGCAGGAAGGGCAGTTGCACTTCCAGGGAATGTTCGTCGGCATGGGCATCCTCGAGCCGCACCACCTGCTGAAGTTGCAGTGCCTGGTCGATGGCTGCTGCATCGAGCGGCACGTTGCCGAGCGGCGTGGCGAAGGCGCGGGACTGCGGCACGGCCAGTCCGCGCAAGGCTACGCGGTGACAGGGGCCGAGCAGCACGACCCGCGTTATCGTTGCGGCATGGGGCGCAAGCAGCGCAAAGGCGCTCGCCGCGACCGGGCCGGAGTAAATGTAGCCGGCGTGCGGCACAATTAGCGCCTTGGGTGGCGCTGCCGCGAAAGTCGGCGCTGGCTGGACGGCGTCAAGCATGGCGCCGAGTTCCTGACGCAGGATAGCGGACTCGCCGGGATAGAACATGCCGGCGACAGCGGGGGTGCGGATAGCGGGTGTTTCCATGGTGGCGATCCTTTCTGGCCCGTGCGAAGGGGCGGGAGGAACGAACTCAAGCCAACAGGGTAATGCCTCCGATGAATCCTAGTCCAATTACTGCCATTCCGGGCAGAACTCGACGTGCCAGCACTCCGCCGCCGATGACGGCCACAAGTCCTGATTTGAAAACCAGGTTCGCCAGGCTTGCCAGCCCGATGGCGATAACGGCGGGTGCGGCAGTCAGCGTTTCCTGGTTGAACAGCCGCAGGGTGGACAGGGTGATCGCATCGACATCGGTCAGGCCGGAGGCGAGCGCGACGAGATAGAGTCCCTGACTGCCGGCAATGTCTTGCAGCCAGGCGGAGAGCAGCAGGACGACGCCGTAAAGCAGGCCAAACGTCAGGGCGGTGAAGATCTCGGTCGGATTCTTCACTTCCGGCAATGGCAACTGGCCGGCAGCGGCGAGGGTGCGCCACTTGAATAGCGCAACGACCAGACCAAGCAGCAGGCCACCCCCCAGCACACTGGCCAACGGAACGAAGAGGGTGGGCGCCAGCACCAGGGCGACAATGCCGAGGCGCACGGTGACGACCAGGTTGGCGATCAGAATGACCAGTGTCGCGGTGTCGGTCAGGCTGGTGTCGGCACGGGCGTGGCGGGCGAAGATCATCGTGGTGGCCGTCGAGGACACCAGGCCGCCGAAAAACCCGAGCAGCGGCGCGCCGTGCCGGTTGCCGACGAAGCGCAGCGCGGCATAGCCCGCCAGCGAAAGGCCGGAAATCAGCACCACCATCCACCAGATCTGGTGCGGGTTGAGCGCCTGATAGGGGCCGAAATCGCGGTCCGGCAGAATCGGCAGCACGACCAGTGAAAGCACGGCGAATTGCAGGATGGAGAGCAGATCCTTGTGTGTCAGGCTGCGCGTCACCACCTGCAACTGTCCCTTGAAATAAAGCAGTACCGTCGTCGTGATGGCGATCATTACCGCCAGCGTGGCGTGGCCATGCCAGACCAACGCGCCCAGTCCGTAACAGAGCATCAAGGCGACGACCGAGGTGGTGCCGGGATCGCCGTCTTCCTGCGGGACGCGGGCGAGCGCCATGATCATCATGGCCGCCACCATCAGCAGACCCACCGCCAGAACCCAGCCGCCGGATTTCTCGCCGAGCAGGGCGGCGAGACAGCCGAACATCGCCGTCAGTGCGAAGGTGCGCAATCCGGCTTTTGCGTCGGCTTTGCGCTCGCGTTCCAGACCGATCAGCAGGCCGATGCCGAGACTGACGGCAAAAGCTTGCACATTGGAGAAAGTGGCGGGCTCGAATTCGATCATCCGCTCATTATAGAATCGAGCCATGACTTATTTCGCATTGGTTCCGGCTGCCGGTGGTGGGGCTCGTTTAGGTGGCGACTGCCCCAAGCAGTATCAGCCGCTGGCCGGTCAGCCGCTAATTCGCCATGCCTTGGCGACATTGGCTGCCGTGCCTGTCATCGCGCGAACCTTTGTCGTGCTGGCGCCGGACGACCAGCACTGGGACGGGTTTGACTGGAGTGACCTGGCGGCGCGCCTGACGGTGCTGCGCTGCGGCGGGGCAACGCGTGCGGAAAGCGTGGCCAACGGCCTCCACGCCATGACGCAAACTGCATATGCCGGGGCGCGGGTGGCTGCTGAAGATTGGGTACTGGTGCATGACGCCGCCCGGGCCTGCCTGACGGCGGCGCATATCGGGAAACTGATTGCCGAAGTTGGCGATGATCCGGTCGGTGGCCTGCTCGCCGTGCCGGTAGCCGATACGCTGAAGCGCGCGCAAGGCTGTCGCGTCAAGGCCACCATGCCGCGTGAAGGACTCTGGCAAGCCCAGACGCCGCAAATGTTTCGTCACGCGCAGCTCGTCGAAGCGCTCCAATATGCCCCGGCGGTGACCGACGAGGCCAGCGCCATCGAGGCGCTCGGCTTGCAGCCGCGTCTGGTCGAGGCCGATGTCACCAATCTTAAAGTCACCTATCCGCTCGACCTGCAGTTGGCCGAATGGATATTGCAGAATAGGAAACGCTGACATGGACATCCGTATCGGGCAGGGTTACGACGTGCATCCGCTGGTGCCGGGACGCGCATTGATCCTGGGGGGCGTGACAATCCCCCACACCATGGGCCTGCATGGGCATTCGGATGCCGATGTCCTGCTGCATGTCATTACCGATGCCCTGCTGGGCGCCGCCGGCCTCGGCGACATTGGCCGCATGTTTCCCGACAGCGAGTCGCGCTGGCAAGGCGCCGACAGCCGTATGCTGCTGCGCGGTGCGCATGCCGCAGTGCGCGAGGCGGGTTGGCAGGTGGGCAATGTCGACTGCACGGTGATCGCCCAGGCGCCGCGCATTGCACCCTATGTCGAACAAATGCGCGAAAACATTGCCGCCGATCTCGGCATCGCGCCGGAGCGCGTTAACGTCAAGGGCAAGACCACCGAGCGGCTCGGTTTCGTGGGACGCGGTGAAGGTATCGCCGCCGAGGCGGTCGCACTGCTCCAGCGTGCCTGAATTAACACCTCCACGGCGGGTATTCTTTTCACTCTGGCCGGATGCGGCTGCGCTTGATGCGCTGGAAGCCGCCGCTGCCGCGGCGACCGAATGTTGCGGCGGGCGTCGCCTGCGCCGCGAAAGCCTGCATCTGACGCTGGCTTTCATTGGTGATGTTTCGCAAGCGCAATTGGATAAATTGCTCAATCTCGTCGGCAAGCCGCGGGTGGAGTCTTTTGATTTGACGCTTGACCAACTGGGCTGGTGGCCACGCAATGGCATTGTCTGGGCGGGTAGCCGAGCGGTGTCGCCCCATCAGCGCCGATTATTCGATGAATTGACACGCGCCGTGATTGCCGGAGGTTTTACGGCCGATTCCCGCCCTTATTTCCCCCATATCACCCTGCTGCGCAACGGACGTTGCAAAGGCCTGCCAGAGCTGGAGAAGCCGATTGGCTGGCGGGTGGATGCCATGACACTGGTTGAATCCTCACTGCAAGCCACTGGCCCGAATTACCGGGTGCTGGCGCGTTGGCCGCTCCATGAAGGACCTCCCGGTGAGGGGGCTTGCATGCAAAAAGTTTAAGCGTTGCGGATAGTTAAATTTGGGTTTCAGGCGATTCTGCTCTACCATCAAAAGATATCAACGATATTCTGGCAAAAGTGAAGTTTTCATTGTTTTCCTAATCATTCCAGTGAGTTGGAAAGGAAATGGCAAGCATTGCAAATGTACATTGAAAGTATTTTGAAATATTTCAAGGGGAGTTGTTGACGCCCTGATCTTGATCCGTATAATGCGCCCCTCTCGCTGCTGGGTGGC
>CAZOMI010000074.1:0-12866 GCA_964580925.1 uncultured Methyloversatilis sp. | reverse complement strand
TCGGACACCTGCTGCGGCGCGACGACGTTGCCCTTCGACTTGGACATCTTCATGCCCTTGCCGTCGACAACGAAGCCGTGCGTCAGCAGCCCCTTGTAGGGCGCACGGCCATCGATGGCGCAACCGGTCAATAGCGAGGAATGGAACCAGCCGCGATGCTGGTCGGAACCTTCGAGGTAAAGGTCGGCGGGCCAGGCGCAGTCGGCCGCGCGCGAGCCGCGCAGCACGCTCTTGTGCGTGGTGCCCGAGTCGAACCAGACGTCGAGCGTGTCGCTCATCTTGTCGTACTGAGCGGCTTCCTCGCCCAGCAATTCTTTCGCATCGAGCGCAAACCAGGCTTCGATGCCACCGGCTGTCACGCGCCGTGCAACTTCCTCGACCAGTTCCAGCGTGCGCGGATGCGGCTCGCCGCTTTCCTTGTGGAGGAAGAAGGGAATTGGCACACCCCAGTTGCGCTGGCGAGAAACGCACCAGTCGGGACGATTGGCGATCATGGCGTGCAGGCGTGCCTTGCCCCATGACGGAAAGAACTCGGTGGCATCGATGGCAGCCAGGGCTACGCTACGCAATGTGATCTTTTCTTGGCGGGTCGCCGCGGGCGACGAAATATCGTCGCCCCCTTCCCCGGGAAGGGGGCGCGGGGGATGGGGGTGTGCCAAAGAGGTAGGGTGGGCCACCACCCTATCCATGCCGACGAACCACTGCGTGGTGGCACGATAAATCGTCGGTGTCTTGTGACGCCAGCAATGCATGGTGCTGTGGGTGATTTCGCCGCTGGCCAAGAGGCATCCAACCTCGGCGAGCTTCGCAACAATGAGCGGATTCGCCTTCCAAACATGGAGTCCGCCGAAAAAAGGCAAGCTTTCGGCAAAACAACCGTTGCCCTGCACGGGCGTCAGGATCTCGTCGTTCTGCATGCCGGCGCGACGGCAGGAATCGAAGTCCTCGACACCATAGGCAGGCGCGCTGTGCACAATGCCGGTGCCGGTGTCGAGCGTGACGTAATCGCCGAGGAACACGGTAGAAGCGCGGTCGTGGAACGGGTGGCGGAAGACCATGCGGTCGAGCGCGATGCCGCGTGCAGCACCGAGCACCCTGCCTTCCAGTCCGTGACGTTCCAATGCCTGGGCGCGCAATTCGGCGGCGAGGATCAACAGACCTTTTGATGTGTCGACCAGTTCATAGACAAATTCGGGATGCACGTTGAGCGCCTGGTTGCCGGGAATGGTCCAGGGCGTGGTAGTCCAGATCACCGCATAGATGGTTTTCTCCGGCAGCGCACTGATGTCGAAAGCGGCGGCAAGGCGGCCCCGCTCGGCTGCATCGAGCGGAAAGGCGACGTCGATCGCCGGGGATTTCTTGTCGGCGTATTCCACCTCGGCCTCGGCCAGCGCCGAACCGCAGTCGAAACACCAGTTGACCGGTTTCAGACCCATGAACAGGTAGCCGCGCCGGTACATCTCGCCGAGTGCGCGAATTTCGTCGGCCTCGGTGCGATATTCCATCGTCTTGTAGGGGCGTTCCCAGTCGCCGAGCACGCCAAGCCGGATGAAGTCCTTTTTCTGCCGCTCGATCTGTTCCTGCGCATAGGTGCGGCAATGCGCGCGCGCCTGGTCGGCGGGCAGGTGCTTGCCGTGGGTCTTTTCGATCTGGTGCTCGATCGGCAGGCCATGGCAGTCCCAGCCGGGAATGTAGGGCGCATCGAAACCGGCCAGCGTTTTGGAGCGAACGATGATGTCCTTGAGGATCTTGTTCACCGCATGGCCGATATGGATGTCGCCGTTGGCATAGGGCGGGCCATCGTGCAGCACGAAGCGCGGCCGGCCTTTCGACGCCGCACGGATCTTCTGGTAAAGCTGCTGTTCCTGCCACTGCTTCACCCAGCCCGGCTCGCGCTTGGCGAGATCGCCGCGCATCGGGAAAGGGGTGTCGGGCATGTTGAGGGTTTTACGGTAGTCGGCCATGTCTGCTGTCGCCAAATGTTTCGTTTATGCTCAAACGGGTTTGCCTGCAAAGTATTCCTGGGTCACCGCCACGTCTCGGGCGATTTGCGCGGTGAGCGCTTCAAACGAATCGAATTTTGCCTCGTCGCGCAATTTGTGCAGCAGGTGCACGGTGACATGCGAGCCGTAAATTTCCTGGTCGAAATCGAACAGATGCACTTCGAGCACGGGACGCAGCCCGAGGCCCAGCGTCGGCCGCACACCCAGGCTGGCGGCGCCGGGCAGGTGGCGCTTGTCGAGACCCGACACCGTCGCGGCGAAGACGCCGGTGAGAGCCACGCGCTTGCGCTTCAGTTGGATATTGGCGGTCGGCCAGCCCAGTTTGCGGCCGATCTTGCCACCATGGACGACACGACCGGCAATGCTGTAGGGACGACCCAAGAGGCGGGCGGCATGTTCGAGATCGCCGGTACCCAGCGCATCGCGCACGGCGGAACTGGAAACGCGTTCGCCATTGATCTCGATGGTATGCATGGCTTCGACGCCAAAACCATGCTGTTGTCCTGCCGCTTGCAGCATGGCGAAATCGCCGGCACGCCCCTTGCCGAAGCGGAAGTCGTCGCCGATGATGAGGTGACGCACGGCCAGGCCTTTTACCAGTACGCGCTCGATGAATTCCTGCGCCGACAAGCCCGCCAGCTTGCGGCTGAAATGCAGCAGGAAAACTTCTTCGATGCCGCAAGCATCAAGCAGCGCCAGCTTTTCGCGCAGGCTGGTGAGCCGCGCCGGCGCCTGCTCGGGCGTGAACAATTCGCGCGGATGCGGTTCGAAGGTCATCACCGCCGGCGGCAGATGCAGGCGCCGGGCGTGGGCGGTCAGGCGTTCGAGCAGGGCGCGGTGCCCCAGATGCAAGCCGTCGAAATTGCCGATGGCGAGCACGCGGGAGGAGAACGCCTGCGCGGGAATGGTTCGATAAAGCCGCATCGCTGTTGCCGTGGGGGAAATGGATTCCCAAAGGTGGAATGGATTCCCAAAGGGAAGCGGCGAATTGTATCAGTCGAGCCGGGCGATCTTTGACCGCGCCAGCGGCGGATTCTGCGCGAAGTAGCGCCGGATGCCGACCAGCAGGGCGCCGGCCATCTTGTCCTGATAGGCATCGTCGATCAGTCGCTTCTCTTCCTCGGGATTGGATATGAAGGCGGTCTCGACCAGAATCGAAGGAATATCCGGCGCTTTCAGCACGGCAAAACCGGCGTATTCGACATGCGGTTTGTGCAGGGTATTGATGCCGCCGATCTCGCCCAGCACGGACCGGGCAAGCTTGAGGCTGTCGTTCAGGGTTGCGGTTTGCGACAGGTCAAGCAGGGTGCGCGCCAGATGCGGATCCTTGACGCCGTAATTCACGCCACCGACCAGGTCGGCCGCGTTCTCGCGGTTCGCCAACCAGCGCGCCGCCGAGCTCGATGCACCATTTTCCGAAAGCACGAACACCGAGGAACCGCGCGCGGTCGGCTTGATGAAGGCGTCGGCATGTACCGAGACGAACAGGTCGGCGCGCACGCGCCGCGCCTTGCTGACACGCTGGCCGAGGGGCACGAAGTAGTCGCCATCGCGCGTCAATAAGGCCCGCATGTTCGGCTCGGCGTCGATCTTCGCCTTCAGTCGACGGGCAATGGCCAGTGTCACATTCTTTTCGTAACTGCCGCCCCGTCCGATCGCACCCGGGTCTTCACCACCATGGCCGGGATCGATCACCACGGTGACGAGGCGCTGGATATCCGGTAACTCACCCGGCTTGGCGGGTTTTTGACCCGGCCGCACGGCTGCCTGGTTGGCATCGCGATGTTTCTCGAGAAAGGCCATCAGCGGATCGGGCGGTTCGGCGGGATAAAGATCGAGCACCAGGCGGTGGCTGTAGTGGCCTGCCGGCTTGAGGCTGAAGACCTGTGGCTTCACCTCGCCCTTCAGTTCGATGACCAGACGCACCACGTCGGGTTTGAAGCGACCGGCGCGGATCAGGCGGATATGTGGGTCGGCTTCGAGAATCTTGCCCGGCAGGCTTTCCAGCACCGAGTTGAACTCGACTTCCTCGATATCGACGACCAACCGGTCGGGGTCTTTCAGCATCAGGTGCGAGACCTTCAGCGGCTGATCATGTTCAAGGGTGACACGGGTGTAATCATTCGATGGCCAGACGCGCACCGCCAGCAGGATCGGCGCCGCCCTGCCCCAGGCATTCGCTGCAGCCAGCGGCGTGACCAGCAGCGTCAGGCTGGCGGAAGCGAAGCGGAGGATGTCGCGGCGAGAGAACCGCGCCCCCCCCGAAAACGGCGCTTCGCTCCGTTCCCCCCCCAGGGGGCCAAGAAACTCTAGGGGCGGCCCGTCGAGTTTATTGCCGGGAGGGCGCTCAACCATTGCCGCCCCCGCTCGCTACCGGGCTCGATGCGTGCACGCCGGCCAACACCGTCGTGCACCAACCCGATACGCAGGTCGGCGGACGGCAGATAGGGTGTCGCCCGGTCGGGCCATTCGACCAGGCAGACGGCCGCTTCGGCAAAGTATTCGTCCAGTCCCGCATCAAGGAATTCTTCCGGCGTGTTGAATCTATAAAAATCAAAGTGATATAAGTTTAATCCAGAAACTACATAAGATTCAACCAGTGTGTAGGTGGGACTTTTCGCCGTCCCGCCAAAGCCGACTTTTCGCAACAGTCCACGCACTAGTGTTGTTTTTCCCGCACCGAGGTCGCCTTCGAGGTAAACGACGGCGCGGTGTGGCAGCTCTTGAGCCAGAGCCGCGCCCAATGCGAGCGTCGCCACCTCGTCGGGCAGCGGCCATTCGCGGCAGGTATCATCGGCAGGATGCATGACTGGACGGGATTGAAAGAGAAGATTCGCGCTTGGGGCAAAGACTTGGGCTTTGCCGCCGTCGGTTTTGCTGACTGCGACCTCGGCCAGGCCGAGGCCGGACTGACGGACTGGCTGGCAGCCGGGTACCACGGCGAAATGGATTATATGGCCAGACATGGCATGAAGCGGGCGCGCCCGGCCGAACTACTGCCCGGCACCCGCGCGGTGATTGCCTGCCGGATGGATTACTTACCGTTTCCGCCCCCGGATCGCCGTCTTGCCAGCCCCCAAAAGGGGATTCCCTTCGGTCACGCCGACTTTTCCAATCCGGCCCAGGCGGTCATCTCCCGTTATTCGCTGGGACGCGATTACCACAAGCTGCTGCGCACCCGGCTGCAAAAACTGGCCGACCGCATCGTTACGGAAGTCGGAGATTTCGGCTACCGGGTATTCACCGATTCCGCACCGGTGATGGAAGTCGAACTCGCCAGGAATGCCGGGCTGGGCTGGCGCGGCAAGCACACGCTGCTGCTGACGCGCGAGGCCGGTTCGTGGTTTTTCCTCGGCGAGATATTCGTCGATCTGCCGCTGCCGGCGGATGCGCCGACCAGTGAGCATTGCGGCAACTGCACAGCCTGCCTCGACATCTGTCCAACGCAAGCCTTTATTGCGCCCTATCGCCTCGACGCGCGTCGCTGCATTTCCTACCTGACCATCGAGCTCAAGGGCAGCATTCCCGTCGAGCTGCGCCCGCTGATGGGCAATCGCATCCATGGCTGCGATGACTGCCAGAGCGTCTGCCCGTGGAACGGCTTTGCGCCGCAAACCCGGGAACCGGACTTCGCGCCGCGTCACGGCCTCGACAGCGCGACATTGGTTGAGTTGTTTGCCTGGAGCGAGGACGAATTCCACGCACGTCTGGCGGGTTCGCCGATTCGCCGCATCGGCCACGAGCGCTGGCTGCGCAATATCGCCGTCGCCCTGGGCAATGCGTCGCCCGCGCCAGAGGCCAGAAGCGCCCTGCTTTCACGCTTCGGTCACCCCTCGGCGCTGGTACGCGAGCATGTGGCCTGGGCGCTGTCCCGTTATCCTGGTTGATCGCCTGCGGCAATGGGCCGCGACGGATCACTGCACCATTCGCTCCACGAGCCCGCATACAGTTTGGACCCGGACAGTCCGGCAACTTCCATCGCCAACAGATTGTGGCAAGCGGTAACGCCCGAACCACACTGTTGCATGACATTTTTCGGATCGCGACCATTGAGCAGATCGTCAAACTCGGCACGCAGTTCGTCCACCGGCTTGAAGAAACAGCCCGCATCATCCAGGTTGTCGAAATAAAAGCGGTTCTCGGCACCGGGGATGTGCCCGCCAACCGGATCAAGGGTTTCATTTTTGCCGGCGAACCGTTCTTCGCTGCGCGCATCGAGAATCAGCATTTCCGGCGCATGCAGCCTGGCGAGAACTTCGGCGGTTTCGACAACCTCGTCACGCGGGCGTGGCACAAACTGGACCGCCGGCACCTTGCGTACCTCGATTTCCAGCAGCAATTTTGCGCGACGCCAGCCCGGCAGGCCACCATCAAGCACGGCAACCTTGTCGTGGCCCAACCAGCGCAACAGCCACCAAAGCCGCGACGCGAAGATGCCGCCTTCGTTGTCGTAAGCCACCACCTGGGTATCGGCACCGACACCACAGGCGCTCATCAGCGCTGCGAAGGTGGTCACGTCGGGCAGCGGATGGCGGCCGTTGCTGCCGGTTTTCGCGCCCGAAAGATCGCGGTCCAGATGCAGAAACAGTGCGCCGGGAATGTGCCCCTTGGCGTAGGCCTGCATGCCGTAATCGAGGTTTTGCAGATCGTGCCGGCAATCGAACACACGCCAGCTTGGGTCATCAGTATGAGCAGCGAGGGTATCGACGCTAACCAGTTTGTCCAACATCAATCATTCACCAGGGTGAGCCAGGTACGTGCTTCGGCGACGTTATCGAAGACCCGCAAGTCGGCACTGACAAACAGCTGTTCCAGCCAGGTGCTCCAGGCCACCCACTGGCTTTCGGTGACAACGGCTATGCGCCGAAAATCACCGCCATGGATACGGGAGAACTTGATTTCCTCCCATGCCATGTCGACAGTGAAGTCGGCCATTTCGGTCAAATCGAACAGCAGATCCAGTGTGCCGTCAAAACGGCCATCGGTTAGCACGTATTCCTCGAACTCGCGAAAGTCATCGAGCGTGAATTCGCCCATGACTGCCACGGTGACGAGACGCTGGGAGTGATCAATGGTAATCATGGTTGGGCAATCTCCTGAGCCAAGGTGCGACGGTAAAATTCATGGAAGTGCTGCATGCCGTCTTCCATCGGTGATTGATAAGGGCCAAGCTCGTTACGCCCCTGCTTCAGCAGGGCATGGCGGCCACGATCCATGCGCATGCCTATGTCGTCGTCCTCGATGGCCGTTTCCATGTAGGCGGCCTGCTCGGCCTTGATGAATTCAGGCTCGAACAAGGTGATCTCTTCGGGGTAATAGAACTCGACGACATTGAGGGTCTGGTCCACGTCCTGCGGAATCAGTGAGGATACCACCAGCACATGCGGGTACCACTCGACCATGATGTTCGGATAATAGGTGAGCCAGATGGCACCCTGCCGCGGCAGGGTGCCATTGTAGTAGTCGAGCACCGCCTGGTGCCACCGTGCATAGACCTGGCTGCCTGGCTTGGCCAGCGAAGTAATGCCGACTTTCTGCACGGAATACCAGTCCCCGAACTGCCAGCTCAGGTCGTCGCAGGTAACGAAATGTCCCAGGCCCGGGTGAAAGGGTGCAACGTGATAGTCCTCAAGATAAACCTCAATGAAGGTTTTCCAGTTGTAATTGCACTGGTGCAACTCGACATGGTCCAGACGGTAATCCGAAAAGTCGAACTCGGCCGCCAGTGCCATGCCTGCCAGGTCCCGATTCGCCGAACGCGGACCATTGAATAACAAACCCCGCCAGTTTTCGAGCTTGCGCTTTTCGAGATTGAGGCAGGGATTTGCCGGAAATCGCGGTGCGCCAATCAATTGCCCCATCGTGTCGTAGGTCCAGCGATGGACCGGACAGACAATATTCCGTGCCGTACCGGAACCTTGCAGCATGATGGCCTGGCGGTGCCGGCAGACGTTGGACAGTGCATAGACCCCATCCGGCTGGCGCAGAAGGAGTTGCGCGTGATCCGTCCATTCGGTCGAGCGATAATTGTGGAGTTCGGGCACCATCAACTCATGGCCGGCGTATCCCGGCCCGGCAGCAAAGATGAGTTTTTTCTCCAGCTCGAATACTTTCTCGTCGAAATACCAATCGACGGGGAGTTGGGAAACACCCGGTGCCAGCTGAAGCCTGGAAGTGATGTCAGACATGTTGAGCAAATTTTTATAATTAGCCGGAAACCCGCTTGTCGTCCCGGTTATAAGCATATCGTAAGGCTGCCCGAGTATAGCCAATTTGACCTTGGCGCCCGCCATAGGCTATTTTTACGGGTTGGCATCAATAATACCTCCCATGAAAGCTTCAAATTCCAAACCACCCGCCTCTTTTGAGGCCGCCCTTCAGGAACTTGAAGGCATTGTCCAATCACTGGAAGGCGGAGGCGCGCCCCTAGAGGAAGCGCTCAAGGTCTACGAGCGCGGCGTGGGACTGCTCAATTTCTGCCAGACCACCCTCGGCCAGGCCGAGCAGAAGATCCGCATACTCGACAAAGGCGCGCTGCACGATCTTGGCGAAGCTCCAGAGCCAAACTCCACGGGCGAGATTTCTTGAGCGAGTCATTTGCCTCCTGGATGGCCATGATTCAGCGCCGTACCGAAGTGGCGCTGGCGCGCTCCCTTCCGCCTGATACTACGGCTCCGGCCCGCCTGCATGCGGCCATGCGCTATAGCGTGCTAGGCGGCGGCAAACGCATGAGACCGCTGTTGTGTCACGCAGCGGGCGAAGCGCTCGAAGCAGACCCGCAGCAGGTCGATATCGCCGCCTGCGCTGTCGAACTCATTCATGCCTACTCGCTGGTCCACGACGACCTGCCCTGCATGGATAACGACGTGCTGCGGCGTGGTCGCCCAACCTGCCACGTCGAGTACGACGAAGCCACCGCCTTGCTGGTCGGCGATGCGCTGCAGACACTCGCTTTTCAACTGATTTCCGAGCAGCCCGCCGCACCCACTGCGGAACGGCGGCTGCAGATGCTGACCTTGCTGGCGCAGGCCGCCGGCTCGCGCGGCATGGCTGGGGGCCAGGCGATCGATCTGGCCGCGATCGGCCTGTCCCTGTCGATCGAAGAACTTGAATTCATGCACATCCATAAAACCGGCGCACTGATTCGTGCCGCCGTGTTGCTGGGCGCCCACGCGGGAGGCGCTGACGACACGAGCCTGCAATCGCTCGGCCACTTTGCCAACCGCGCCGGTCTGTTGTTCCAGGTGGTGGATGACATTCTCGATGCCGAGGGCAGCACCATCACGCTCGGCAAGACTGCCGGGAAGGACGCCGCACAGGATAAGCCCACCTATGTCAGCATGCTCGGCCTGGCGCGCGCCAAGGAACTTGCCGCGCGTTTGCGCGCCGAGGCGCATGACGCATTGGATCGTTGCCCGACTGACACATCACGACTTCATGCCTTGGCCGATTACATCGTAGACCGAAATTTCTGAACATGCCTTTTGCCTTGCTAGACACCATCGCTGACCCGTCTGACCTGCGGCAGTTACCGCGCGAACAACTACACGCACTGGCTGAAGAGTTGCGCGCTTTTCTGCTCGACTCCGTAGCGAGGACGGGCGGACATCTGTCATCGAACCTCGGCACCATAGAACTGACGATTGCCTTGCATTACGTATTCGACACCCCCGCAGATCGGCTGGTGTGGGATGTCGGTCACCAGACTTACGCGCACAAGGTACTCACGGGCAGACGCGCGGGCATGGCGCGCCTGCGCACCAAGGATGGCGTGTCAGGTTTTCCGCGACGCGATGAGAGCGCCTACGACACCTTCGGGGTCGGACACTCTTCCACCTCGATTTCAGCCGCCCTCGGCATGGCCGTGGCTGCGCGCGACAAGGGTGAGGACCGTCGTGTCGTTGCCATCATTGGCGACGGCGCGATGTCCGCCGGCCAGGCCTTCGAGGCACTCAACAATGCCGGGGTCGTCGATGCCAACCTGCTGGTCATCCTCAACGACAACGACATGTCGATTTCGCCGCCGGTCGGTGCGCTCAACAAATACCTAGCACGCCTGCTCTCCGGGCGCACCTTCAATGCTGCCCGCCGCGCTGGCGAAAGGGTGCTGTCGATGGCCCCACCCCTCTTGCAACTTGCCAAACGTGCCGAGGAGCACGTCAAGGGCATGTTCGTGCCCGGCACCTTGTTCGAGGAACTCGGTTTCAACTACATCGGCCCGATTGACGGCCATGACCTCGATTCACTGATCCCCACCCTGCAAAATCTGCGTGAGCTGAAAGGCCCGCAATTCCTTCACGTCATTACCCGCAAGGGTCAGGGCTACAAGCTGGCCGAAGCCGATCCGGTGCTCTACCACGGTGTTTCCAAGTTTGACGCATCCAACGGCATCCAATCGGGAAAAGGTGGTGGCAAGCTCAGCTTCACGAAAGTGTTTGGCGATTGGCTGTGCGACATGGCTGATACAGATACGCGACTTGTCGGCATAACGCCCGCCATGTGCGAGGGTTCGGGCATGACCCGCTTCGCCGATATTTTTCCCGACCGGTACCACGATGTCGGCATTGCCGAGCAGCATGCGCTGACCTTTGCCGCCGGACTGGCCTGCGAGGGCATGAAGCCGGTCGTGGCGATCTACTCGACCTTTCTGCAGCGGGCCTACGATCAATTGATTCACGACATTGCCCTGCAGAACCTTGACGTCACCTTTGCCATTGACCGCGGCGGCCTGGTCGGTGCCGATGGCGCAACCCATCAGGGCGCGTTCGATCTGTCATTCCTCACTTGCATCCCCAACATGGTGGTCATGGCGCCAGCCGACGAAGCGGAGTGCCGCCAGATGCTGACCACTGCGTACCACCATCCGGGCCCGGCCGCGGTGCGCTACCCACGCGGCAGCGGTCCCGGCGTCCAGCCAGCGCCGACTCTTGACAGCCTGCCGTTGGGCAAGGGAGAAATTCTGCGGCGCGGTCGCTCTGTGGCAATTCTCGCCTTTGGCACCTTGCTGGCCGCCGCCCTGAAAGCCGCCGAGTCGCTCGACGCCACCGTCGCCAACATGCGTTTCGTCAAGCCTCTGGATCATGAACTGGTCCGCGAACTGGCGCTGACCCACGACCTGCTGGTGACGCTGGAAGAAAACGTCGTGATCGGTGGCGCCGGATCCGAAGTCGCGCGCGCCCTGGAAGGCATGGGCATTCTCAAACCTTTGTTGCGTCTCGGTTTGCCCGATAGTTTCATCGAACACGGCGAACAGGGCGAAATGCTGGCAGAAATTGGCCTGGACTCGATTGCCTTGGCCGAACGCATCAAAATTCATCAACAATCCATTTCTTGAGTGATTTTGTCGGGAATGTTATATTGGCAAGGGTGAACAGGCAGTTCGACATTGATCGAACTGCCCTTTCCCCAACTCCATGAAAGACCCGCCCGTGAACCTGAAAGACATCATGGCCATAGCAGACGTTCAATCCAGCCGCGACTCGCGCCAGTTACCGATCGACAAGGTCGGCATCAAATCCATTCGCCATCCCGTCAAGGTGCTGGACAAGAATGGCGGAGTGCAGCACACCATTGCCAACTTCAACATGTATGTCGGGCTGCCCCACAACTTCAAGGGCACGCACATGTCGCGCTTCGTCGAGATTCTCAACACCCATGAGCGCGAGATTTCTGTCGAAAGTTTCGAATCGATGCTGCGCGAGATGGTCAAGCGACTGGAGGCAGAGACGGGCCACCTGGAAATGAGCTTTCCCTATTTCATCAACAAGGAAGCGCCCGTCTCCAAGGTCAAGAGCCTGATGGATTACGAGGTGACGTTCATTGGGGAAATCCTCCCTGGCAATATCTACCGCCAGACCACGCGTGTCGTCGTGCCGGCGACCAGCCTGTGCCCCTGCTCGAAAAAGATTTCCGAACGCGGCGCCCATAACCAGCGCTCACACATCACCATCACCGCCATTACCAACAGTTTCGTCTGGATCGAGGAACTGGTGCGCATGGCCGAAACTCAGGCTTCCTGCGAACTGTACGGACTACTCAAGCGTCCCGACGAAAAGCTCATCACCGAGCGCGCCTACGACAATCCGAAATTTGTCGAGGACATCGTGCGCGATGTGGCTGGGGTGTTGAATGCCGATTCCCGCATTGATGCATACGTCGTCGAATCGGAGAACTTCGAATCAATCCACAACCATTCGGCCTACGCACTCATTGAGCGCGACAAAACCGGCTGACGCAAGCCGATCGCCAGGCCAGCAAAAAGGGACGCCGCGGCGTCCCTTTTTGCTGGCGCAGACATTAGCCTGCTCTGAAAATTCACTCCGTGACAGCAACAACCCTTCTGGTGAGCTTTTCCTTGATGCGCGCCGACTTGCCGGAACGGTCGCGCAGATAGTAAAGCTTGGCGCGGCGCACATCGCCACGACGCTTGACCTCGATGCTCGCCACCAGCGGAGAATAGGTCTGGAAGGTGCGTTCGACGCCCTCGCCCGACGATATCTTGCGTACGATGAAATTGGAATTGAGGCCGCGATTGCGTTTGGCAATCACCACGCCTTCAAATGCCTGAACGCGCTTGCGTTCGCCTTCCACCACGCTGACGTTGACGACTACCGTGTCGCCGGGAGCAAATTCCGGGATGATTTTGCCCAGACGCTCAATTTCTTCTTGTTCCAGTTGTTGAATCAGGTTCATGTCGTTTTCTCCATATCTGCCTTTGCTTCAATTATCACGACCGCAGAGCTACTCACTTGAATCGACTTCGATTTCGCGAAGTAGTTGCGTTTCCTCACGACTCAACGAGTGAGCGTGTTGCGCCAGCCATTTGGCAAACAGCTCCGGGCGGCGCTCCCGGGTCCGCAGCAG
>CAZOMI010000073.1:0-12869 GCA_964580925.1 uncultured Methyloversatilis sp. | reverse complement strand
TTCAGACACGATTTAACCCCAAATTCGTGTCCAGAAAAATCGGGGGCGGCTCACCATGCCCTATTCCGATCATTTCAAACTCGCGGATGACTTCATATCCCATCTCGACGGTGCGATTGGTGGAATAGCAGACCCATTTATCCGGTCTCGTTACGTCGGCTTTATTGCCGTGTCGGCCGCAACTGTATTCGAGCTTGCCGTCAAAGATATTCTTTGTTCCTTTGCAGCCAAAAAGCATAAGATCCTTGGAACTTTCGCCGGTGGATACTTTGAGCGATTGAATGGGCAGATCGGACGCGATCGGATTGAGAACAAGTATTTGCCGCTATTCGGGGACAAGTATGTTGATCGCTTTCGAAAACGACTCGAAGTTGCTGAGCTGGCGTGCCTGAGAGTGGATAGCGTTAGCATTAAATCGTCATACGGAAACTTATTGACCTGGCGCCATGGCTTCGCACATGAAGGGGTAATTCCTGCAAACGCGACCTATGAAGAGGTCAAGAAGTCTTACCTCTATGGCCGAAAGCTGATTGATTGCTTGTCGGATGCCATGCAGCGATAGTCGTATCAGCGCAGGAGTCGAATGCTATGAAATCAACCGAACTCAACCTCTGGGGCATCCACGCCGGCAAGACCTGCGATGCCGACAGCCTGTTCCTCAAGAAGCATTGCGTTGCCCACGGTGGGCCAAGATGATTCAGGTCGAAGCCAACCTCAAGTGTGCGCAGGTGCTACGGCAGACTGTGTTGTCGCAGTCGTGCCGGGCTGCGCCACCATGACCGAACTGGAGTGGGCACGCCCCGGGCGGGCTTATCACATCCGAAAACGGAAGTTCGTAAATAACCCTGTTAAATCAATTTGTTCCAATCACAATGGTTAGCAAACACTGGATTTGGGCACATGAAGCAACGTCCGTGTGAGTCAGTTGAAATACAGGCAATTGAGAGGGTGTTATTGCACTGAGCGATTGATTGAAATGGGCAATCGCCGTTACCATTCCGACCATGGCTAAGACAACCTCTCTTTTCACCCTCGGCTACGAAGGCATGACGCTTGAAGCCTTCATCGCCCGCCTCAGGCAAGTTGGTGTGCACACCGTCATCGATGTGCGCGAACTACCTTTGTCGCGCAAGAAAGGCTTTTCGAAAAGAGCCTTTGCCGAGGCGCTACACCGCGAAGGCATCGCCTACGCTCATATGCCGGCATTGGGTTGCCCGAAGACGATTCGCGATGCGTACCGCAGCGACGGCAATTGGCAAGGCTATACCCGTGGCTTCACGTCTTACCTCGCGACGCAGGGCGCTGCCGTCGCGGAAGTTGCGAAGATCGCCCGTGCCACTTCGATCTGCCTTGTGTGTTTCGAGGCTGACTTCAACTACTGTCACCGCAGCATGGTGGCTCGTGCCGCCGCCCGTGCCGGCGGGCCAGGCGTGGTGCATCTGACCGCTAGAACAGCGATTCCTGAAGTTCTTGCCAAGGTCGCTGCCTAGGCGGATAGATCAGGCTGACGATCAGCCACTGGTCGGGAAAACGGTGGATGGTGCCCATCAGGAACATCAAGTCCTGGGCCGGCAGATTGTTCTCCAGCTTGTCACGAAACGGTTGCTCCCAGTTCGAGCCGTGCCTTCGATGGACGTTCCAATACAGCGCGCCGATCTCCCAATCGACGATCTTGTGCTTGTAAGTTTGCGCACCGTCGGCAGCCTGACATTCGTAGTGGTAATGGAAATCGTAGGGGAGCTTGCGTAGGTGGGCGACACTGCCCGTGTCGGTATCGTCGAAGAGCTGGGCCTGCTGCTGCAAACTGACGAGCTTGGCCTTTTCTTCCTCGGACCATGTCGGACACGCCACCGGGGTGATTTCCAGTTTCGTGATGCAGGCTGGCCGCAACAACGCTAGCGTGGTGCCCTGCGTTTGGCGGGCTTCTTCAAGAACAGCGAAATCTTCAAATACAGGCAACTTGTCCAGCCACGGTCGACGGGCCAGCCAGTAGTTGTCGGTCGGCAGCTCGGCCTCATCGCAACTGATCGTATCGACGTAGAGCTTATGGCTTTCGGACCGATGATCGTTCTTGGATTTTTCGAGGCGGGCGGTGATCCACTGCCACTTCTTGAATTGCTTGTCGTCGCCGATCAGCCGGAAAGGCACTGGATAAAGGCGAATCAACTTACCGTCCGAGTCCATGCCCGCGACGCAGGAGGTTTCGGCATACTTGGCGCTTGGCGACGGATAGGTCTTGCACAGAATCAGGACTCGGCGTTCGTGAGAAGTCACGGATTTCCCCTTCGACAAGAATGCTGTCAGAATTATGTCATCGAAATCAATCCGCCACTAGCCGACTTTGACTTGGCCATCGTGACGCACGTATGCCGAATTCCTGGAGTGCCTCGACTATGAATGTCTTAAAGCCATTTTCCCTCCGCATCTTCGTCGCCGACGGCGACCCCGACGGCCTTCGCCTCGTGGAGCGTTCCAACTGGGTGGGCAAGGCCGTGATGTTCCCGCGCGCCTTGTTGCCCAAGGTGAAGCAGCGCGACGAGTTGGGTCAAACAGGTGTGTATCTGCTGCTCGGCCCGCGTGAGGACGGCGAGGGGGAGATGCTCTATATCGGCGAGGGCGATCCGGTGCGTCCGAGGCTGGAGAGCCACTATGCGCAGAAAGATTTCTGGAACCGGGCAGTGTGTTTCGTTGCGGCACCAGGCCAGCTCAACAAGGCGCATGTGCAGTTTCTCGAGGCACAGTTGATTCAACTTGCAAAGGCTGCCAAGCGCCTGCCGCTGGACAACGCCAACCAGCCGACCGAGCCGAGTCTGTCGGAAGCGGATCGCGCCGACATGCAGGTATTTTTGGAAAACATGCTGGGCATGTTGCCGGTGCTGGGAATTCATGCCTTCGAACAGGTGGCCAACGTAGCTGTTGCCGCGACCATTGCACTGCTCACATGCAAAGGCAAGGGAGTTACGGCCACCGGCTACGAGGCCAGCCAAGGGTTCGTGGTCAAGGCAGGTTCGCAAGCCGTCGGCCAGTCTGTGCCTTCCATGCAGCAGCATGTGCGGAGCATGTACGATTTGCGCGAGGAGTTGATCAAGAACGGGGTGCTGCAACCTGAATGTGATCTGCTCCGTTTCAGTCAGGACTATGTGTTCAGCGCACCTTCCACGGCTGCTGCCGTGGTGCTTGGGCGTAGCGCCAACGGTCGCGTGGAGTGGAAGGACGCCAACGGCCGGACGCTGAAGGAATTGCAGGCGCTGGAGGTGTAGCGATGGCTCGAAGAAAACAAAGCCCGGCGGAAGACCTGCTCGATATCGTCGCGATGCTGCCCTGGTGGGCGGGGGTGCTGCTAGCCATCGTGGCATACGTTTGGCTTCACAGCGTTGCCGTGTCGCCAGCGCCGACTTCTTTGCAGGCAGGGCAAGCAGGAGCTTTTGTCGCCGGCCAGTTGTTCAAGACCTTGGCGATGTTCGGCCAGTATCTTTTACCGTTTATCTGTTTGGCGGGTGCGGCGATGTCGGCTTTTCGTCGCGCCAAGCGCGGCCGGCTGGTAGAGGACGCCGCGCAGAACTCGACGGCTGGCGCGCTCGACGGGATGACCTGGCAGGAGTTCGAAATGCTGGTGGGCGAGGCTTTTCGTCGGCAGGGCTATGCAGTAACCGAGACCGGTGGCGGCGGGGCGGATGGCGGGGTCGATCTGGTCCTGAGCAAGGGCAACGAGCGGTTTGTCGTTCAATGCAAGCAATGGAAGGCTCTGAAGGTGGGTGTCGCCACGGTGCGGGAGGTATATGGCGTGATGGCGGCGCGCGGAATGACAGGCGCCTTTGTCGTGACCTCGGGGCAGTTTTCGTCGGATGCGAAGGAATTTGCAGCCGGGCGAAACATCACGCTGATGGATGGCCAGGCATTGCGCAGCTTGATTGGTGGCGTCGAGATTCCGCGGGCGGCGGCACCAGCGACGCCACCGTGTCCGAAATGCGGCAGCAGCATGGTGCGACGCACCGCGAAGCAGGGCGCCAATGCGGGCCAGGACTTCTGGGGCTGTTCGCGGTTCCCGTCTTGCCGGGGCGTGGTGAATATTTAGGTCTGGTGAGCGTTCTCAAATTTGCTCCAAATGAAGCAAATTTGAGGGCGGCTGGAAGGTGCTGGCCAGGAACACGCCGTGTCGCCAGCGCCGACTTTCTCAATTCCTGAAATGAGAATATTGACATTAACTGCTTGTTAATTTATTGTTGTTTCAAGTATTTCCCATTTCAAGAAACAAGAAAATGGCCAAGATCAGCAATCGTCAGACGGCGCTCAAGCCTCAGGACCTCTTTGTCCTGCTGGCTTTGCTTGGCCGTAGCGGGGGCAGCGTCACCTATCCGGAGTTGGCGGCGCAAACCGGGCTGGCGATCTCGGCGGTGCATGCGGCGCTCAAGCGTGCTGCAGTCGCGCGGCTGTTGATGTTCCAGGAGCGCCGGCCGGTGATCCTCAAGCCCCAGTTCAAGGAGTTCCTGTTGAGCGGCGCGAAGTATGCGTTTCCGCCAATCTGGGGGGCGATGAGCCGTGGCGTGCCGACAGGGTATGCGGCTCCGCCGTTGAATTCAATCATCGCGCCGTCGGCCGATCCGGTGCCGGTGTGGCCCAGCGCGAAGGGGGCGGCGCGCGGTCTCAGCCTTGCCCCGTTGTATCCCTCTGTGCCGGAGGCGGCGCTGAAGGACGAAAAGCTTTACGTCTTGTTGACCTTGTTCGATGCCATTCGCTCGGGCCAGGCGCGGGAACGCAATGCCGCCCGCGATCTGCTGGAAGACTATTTCAAATGAGTCCGCAGGACCCGAACATTGCCAAGGTGGAATTGATTGCGCAGGCGCTTGGCGCCTTGCGCGATGAACTGGTTTTCGTGGGCGGGTGCGCGGCGGGTCTGTTGATGACGAGTCCGGCTGGTGCATCCATCCGGGTCACCTATGACGTCGACCTGGCGGTCGAAGTGGCGGCCTTGCGCGGCTACCATGAAGTCGAGGCCGAGTTCTCGCGGCTGGGTTTCGTGCGCGACATGGCACCCGATGCGCCCATCTGCCGCTGGCGCTATCGCGAGCTGGAGGTGGACCTCATGCCCACCGACGCTCGCATCCTCGGCTTTGCCAACCGCTGGTATCCGCTGGCGATGGCGACGGCGGAGCGCAGGGTCTTGCCAAGCGGAACCGAAATCCGGCTGATTGCGGCACCGCTGTTCCTTGCCACCAAGTTCGAAGCGTTTAGCGACCGCGGCAACGAAGACATTCTCGGCAGCCACGACCTGGAAGACATCCTCAACGTCATCGACGGCAGGCCGGAGCTGCCGCATGAAATCGCGCGCACGGCAGATGAACTGAAAGACTACCTTGCGCAGAGGTGCGCGGCACTGCTGGCCATGCCGGACTTCATGAATTTCCTCCCCGGCATGGTGATTCAGGACGAGACGTTGGCCGAGCGCGTGGCGACGGTGGCGGCGCAGCTCAAACATATTGCGGTACTCAACAAACCATGAACGCATCCACCCTCGTCCAGAAACTCTGGAATTACTGCAACGTGCTGCGCGACGACGGCATGTCGTATGGCGATTACGTCGAGCAGCTCACCTATCTGCTGTTCCTCAAGATGGCCGACGAGCGCAGCAGGCCGCCCTACAAACAGAAGAGCCTGATCCCCGAGGCCTACGCCTGGCCGAGCCTGCTGAAGCGCGACGGTGACGATCTGTTCGACCACTACCGCCATGCGCTCAATGAGTTGGGCAAGCAGAAGGGCACGCTGGGTCTGATCTTCGGCAAGGCGCAGAACAAGTTTCAGGACCCGGCCAAGCTGCGCCGGCTGGTAGTGGACCTGATCGATGCCGAAAACTGGTCGGCGTTGAACGTCGATGTGAAGGGCGACGCCTACGAGGGCCTGCTGGAGAAGAACGCGCAGGACACCAAGAGCGGGGCAGGGCAGTACTTCACGCCGCGGGCGCTGATCCAGGCCATGGTGACCTGCATCGCGCCCAAGCCGGGCGAGACGGTGTGCGACCCGGCCTGCGGCACGGGCGGCTTCATGTTCATGGCCCACAACTACATCGTCCATCATCAGCGCAACCTGACCAAGGACGAAAAGCACCACCTCAAGGAAGGCGCCTTCACCGGCTGGGAGCTGGTGCATGGGACGGCGCGGGTGTGTGCCATGAACCTGCTGCTTCATGGCATCGGCTCGGAAACCCATGTGCCGGTGCGCGTGGCCGATGCGCTGGCGGCCGACCCTGGCGAGCGTTTCGACGTGGTGCTGGCCAATCCGCCCTTCGGCAAGAAGAGCAGCACGGTGATCGTCGGCGAGGACGGCCGCACCTCGACCGAGAAGGACATCGTCGAGCGCGACGACTTCTGGGCTACCACGTCGAACAAGCAGCTCAACTTCGTGCAGCACATCAAGACGCTGCTCGCCATTCCCGGCCGCGCGGCCGTGGTGGTGCCCGACAACGTGCTGTTCGAGGGCGGGGCGGGCGAAATTATCCGAAGAAAACTTCTGCACGAGTGCGAGGTGCACACCCTGCTGCGCCTGCCCACGGGCCTGTTCTACGCCCAGGGCGTGAAGGCCAACGTGATCTTCTTCGACAAGAAGCCGGCTTCCGAGACGCCGTGGACGAAGCGGCTGTGGATCTACGACCTGCGCACCAACATGCACTTCACGCTCAAGACCAATCCGATGCGGGTCGAGGACTTGAACGAGTTCGTCACGCTCTACAACCCGGCCAACCGCCAGCAGCGGGCGCCGACCTGGAGCGCCGAGAATCCTGACGGGCGCTGGCGCGCCTACGACTACGAAGAGTTGGTGGCCCGCGACAAGGCGAGTCTCGACATCTTCTGGCTCAAGGACGACGCCCTGGCCGATTCAGACAAGCTGCCACCGCCCGATGTGATTGCACAGGAAATCGTCGATGACCTTGAAGCTGCCCTTGAGCAGTTCCGCCTCATCGCCAGCGACCTGAGTGGTGCCGCCCGACCCTGATTTGGCCACACAGGACAACAATGAAAAACGGCCCCCCGTCCGGAGAGCCGTTTGAATACTGGTGGTGATGGGTGGACTTGAACCACCGACCCCCGGATTATGAATCCGATGCTCTAACCGACTGAGCTACATCACCACGTGGAGGGGCGGGATTATCCCGGCGGGACACCTTTCTTGTCAAGGCGAAGGCGCGGCTTGCCGACGTTATAGTCATGGACTATCAACGCGATGGATATATACGATTTTCTCCGCGGCTGGGCCGCGACTAAGATGCGCACCAGCAAATCGTTTTCCCCCTGACCAACTTAATATTTATACAAGGAGCACCACTGATGTCCCTCATCAATACCACCCTCAAGCCTTTCAAGGCGCAGGCTTATCACAACGGCAAGTTCGTCGAGGTCACCGAGGCTTCCCTGCTGGGCAAGTGGTCGGTCGTGTTCTTCTATCCCGCCGATTTCACTTTTGTCTGCCCGACCGAACTGGGCGACCTGGCCGACCTTTATCCCGAGTTCAAGAAGATCGGCGTCGAGTGCTACAGCGTGTCGACCGATACGCATTTCACCCACAAGGCCTGGCACGACGCCTCGGACACCATCAAGAAAATCCAGTATCCGATGATCGGCGACCCCACCGGGGCCATCACCCGCAATTTCGATGTCATGATCGAGGCAGCGGGTCTGGCATTGCGCGGCACCTTCGTGATTGATCCGCAGGGTGCCATCAAGGTCTGCGAAATCCATGATCTCGGCATTGGCCGCGACGCCAGCGAGCTGCTGCGCAAGGTGAAGGCCGCGCAATACATCGCCGCACACCCGGGCGAGGTCTGCCCCGCCAAGTGGAAGGAAGGCGATGCGACACTGAAGCCGTCCCTCGACCTCGTCGGCAAAATCTAAAAACTACACAGCCAACCCCGACAGAGCGGGCGCCCCAGTATCATCGGGGCGCCTTTTCTTCTCCTCTGCGATAGTCAAAATTGATTGATAAGGAGCTAGCGATGCTTGATGACAATACAAAAGCCCAGGTGCGGGCCTATCTTGAAAAACTTGCGCGCCCGATTGAGCTGGTGGCGTCGCTGGACGACAGCAAGAGCGCGCAGGAAATGCGCACGCTACTCGACGACCTCGCCGGTTTGTCGGAAAAAATCGCCGTGCGGCATGATGGCGTTGATGCCCGGCGTCCCTCCTTCAGTGTTGCCGCCGCCGGAGAGGCGCCGCGTATCCGCTTTGCCGGCATCCCCATGGGCCACGAATTCACCTCGCTGATCCTTGCGCTGCTGCAATGCGGCGGCTACCCGCCCAAGGTCGAGCCGGAAGTCATCGAACGCATCAAGGGACTGACCGGCAAATTCGCCTTTGAAACCTACATTTCGCTCGATTGCCACAACTGCCCGGATGTGATCCAGGCGCTCAATCTCCTGGCCGTGGTCAACCCGCACATCAGCAACACGATGATCGATGGCGCGCTGTTCCGCGCCGAGGTCGAGGCCAAGAGCGTGCTGGCGGTGCCGATGATCTTCCTGAACGGCGAACATTTCGGCCAGGGGCGCACCAGCCTGGAAGAAATCCTCGCCCGGCTCGACAGCGATGTCAACGCCGACCAGGCCGCCAGGCTGGATGCCAAGGATACTTTCGATGTGCTGGTCGTCGGCGGCGGGCCGGCCGGCGCGGCGGCGGCGATCTATGCGGCGCGCAAGGGCATCCGCACCGGCGTGGTCGCCGAACGCTTCGGCGGCCAGGTGCTCGACACGCTGGCGATCGAGAACTTCATTTCCGTCAAACATACCGAAGGTCCGCAGTTGGCCGCGGCACTCGAGCAGCACGTCAAGGAATATGGCGTCGACATCATGAACATGCAGCGCGCCGAGGCGTTGCTGCCCGGCCAGGGTGGGCATGGCACGCATGCATTGCAGCTTGCCGGCGGAGGTGCGCTCAAGGCCAAAACCATCATTCTCGCCACCGGCGCGCGCTGGCGCGAGATGAATGTGCCGGGCGAGAACGCCTATCGTGGCAAGGGCGTGGCCTATTGCCCGCACTGCGACGGCCCGTTGTTCAAGGGCAAGCGCGTCGCGGTGATCGGCGGCGGCAACTCGGGCGTCGAGGCGGCCATCGACCTCGCCGGTATCGTCGCCCATGTCACGCTGCTCGAATTCGACAGCAAGCTGCGCGCCGATGCGGTGTTGCAGAACAAGCTCGCCAGCCTGTCGAATGTCACGATCATCAAGAACGCGCTCACCACCGAAGTCGTCGGCGACGGCAGCAAGGTGACGGGCATTGTGTATACCGACCGCGTGACGAACGCCAGCCAGCAAGTCGCGCTCGCCGGCATCTTCGTGCAGATCGGCCTGTTGCCAAACACCGACTGGCTCAAGGGCACGCTCAATCTGTCGAAGCATGGCGAGATCGAGGTCGACGCGCGCGGCCAGACCTCCGTGCCGGGCATCTATGCGGCGGGCGATTGCACCACGACGCCCTACAAGCAGATCATCATCGCCATGGGTGAAGGCGCGAAGGCCAGCCTGTCGGCCTTCGATCACCTGATGCGCAGTCCGCTGCCCCAGTAAAAGTCGGCGTTGGCGGGACGGCGTGCCCCGTAGCGGGTATGAAATGCCCCGCATGGGGTGCGGCGTCAGTCGCCCTGCCAGCAGCCGTATCTGCGCAAAAACTCCTCCGGTCGGGAATAAAGCGCGGGCTGCACACGTATATCCAGTGCAGCACCCCCAACCCAACCCGGAGAGACAACATGGAAAAGCAAAAAATTGCGCATAGCCTTATGATCGTTGCGGCCCTGACCACGTTGGCCGCCTGTTCAACCTACGAAACCCGTCCCGCCCCCCCGGCAATGATCAGCGGCGGCGTGCTGACCGGAGCCAACGGCATGACGCTCTATACCTTTGACAAGGATGCTGCCAACAGCGGCAAGAGTGTCTGCAATGGTCCCTGCGCTACCAACTGGCCGCCGCTGTTCGCCATGGACGGCGACGCCCCGGCCGGAGACTACGGCATTGTCGTGCGCGATGACGGCAAGAAGCAGTGGTCGTTCAAGGGCAAGCCGCTCTACTTCTGGATCAAGGATCAGAAGCCGGGCGACAAGACCGGCAATGGCGTTAACAATGTCTGGCGCACCGCTGCGCCCTGACAACCAAACGTGAGCGCCCGCGACGCCATCGTTGCCGAGATTCCTCGCCTGCGCCGCTACGCGCGGGCGCTGACGGGGCACGCCGACGCCGCGGACGATCTGGTGCAGGACACGCTGGCGCGGGCGCTGGAAAAATGGCGCTTCTGGCAGCGTGAGCGCGAATTGCGGCCCTGGCTGTTTTCCATCATGCACAACCTGCATGTCGATGCCCGCCGGCGCAGCCAGCAAGTGATGTTCTGCGACGCGGACGATCTGCCGGTGCCGGTGCAACGCGCCGTGCAACAGGATGGATTGGTCCTGCGCGACCTGGAGCGGTCACTGGCATTGCTGCCGCTCGAGCAACGCGAGGTGCTGCTGCTGGTGGGGCTTGAAGAACTGTCCTACGCCGAAGTGGCACGCGCCCTGGACATCCCGCAGGGTACAGTCATGTCCCGCCTGGCCCGCGCCCGCAGCCGCCTGCGGGCCATCCTGGCCGGCGAAAACGTGCCGGTATTGAAAGTGGTGAAGAAATGAACATGCCGATTTCCGAAGACGACCTCCATGCCTATGCCGATGGCCAGCTGGCGCCGGAGCGGCAGACGCAGGTAGAGGCCTGGCTGGCGGTGCATCCCGAACAGCGGGCCCGGGTCGCCGCGTGGCGGGAACAGGCGGCGGCGCTCCATCGCGGGTTCGACGCGGTGCTGGACGAAGCGGTGCCGGCCCGGCTGTTGCCACCGCCTGCGGCAGACCACTGGTTCAATGCGCGCAAGGCCGCTGCCGTTGCCTGGTTGATGCTGGGCGGCGTGACCGGGTTTTTCCTGCGTGGCGAACATGTGCCGGAATCTCAACCCCCGCAGCTTGCGACAAGCAGCCTGCCGCGCCAGGCAGCCATTGCCCATGCGGTCTTCGTGCCCGAGGTGCGTCACCCGGTGGAGGTCGGCGCCGATCAGGAAGCCCATCTGGTGGCCTGGCTGTCGAAGCGGCTGGGCAGCGCGCTAAAGCCGCCGCAGCTCGATGCCGCCGGCTATAAGCTGGTGGGTGGCCGGCTGTTGCCGGGCGACAGCAAAAAAGGCGTCGCCCAGTTCATGTATGAAAATGCCGCCCGCGACCGCCTGACGCTTTACGTGCAGCCGGATGCGCCCGCGACGGAAGGCAGCAGCGGCTTCAGCTATGCGCGCGAGGATGGCATCGACGTGTTTTACTGGGTAGATGGCCCATTCGGCTACGCGCTTTCCGGCAGCACGGGGCGCGACGACATGCTGCGGCTGGCCACGCTGGTCTATCGGCAGCTCGGCAATTAGTGCGGCAATCTCAGGCGGGTTTCGCAGTTTTTGCGCCAGCCTGACGAGAGCGCCGTCTCACCAGTCCCACAGGGATTTCCTTCGGTCACGCCGACTTTACTGGGCGCTATAATCCCCGCCCATGTCCACCCAACCCGCCGACATCAAGACCCATCTTGCCGAGCTGCTGCGCACCGCGCTGGCCAGCGTGGCGCCCGGCACGAGCGCCGAGATCCATCTCGAACGCCCGAAGGACGCCAGTCATGGCGACTTTGCCAGCAATCTGGCGCTGCAACTGGCGCGCACGCTGAAGCAGAACCCGCGGCAGATTGCCGAGCGGCTGGTGCGCGAACTGCCCCGCTCGAAATGGCTGACCAAGGCGGAAGTCGCCGGCGCCGGCTTCATCAATCTCACTGTGGTCCCCGCGGCGAAAACTGCAGTGGTGGCGGCCGTGCTGGCGCAGGGCGACGATTTCGGGCGCGGCGCCAAAAAGCCCGGCAAGCTGCAGGTCGAGTTCGTTTCGGCCAACCCGACCGGTCCGCTGCACGTCGGCCACGGCCGCGGTGCCGCCTACGGCGCGAGCCTCGCCAACCTGCTGGCGTTTGCCGGCCATACGGTCTGCCGTGAATATTATGTCAATGATGCCGGCCGGCAGATGGACATCCTCGCGGTGTCGGCCTGGCTGCGCTATCTGGACCTGTGCGGCGAGCATGTGGCTTTTCCGCCGAATGCCTATCAGGGCGAATACGTGCGCGACATGGCCAAGCAGATCCGCACCGCCCACGCCGATCGCTACGTGCACCCCACCGCCGCCGTGCTGGCCTGTGTGCCGTCCGCGGAGGCGGAGCCGGAAGCGCATCTCGACGGCCTGATCGCCGCCGCGAAAGACCTGCTCGGCGAGGAGTGGCATTACTTCCACCAGCATGTGCTTGCCGAGCAGCTGGCCGATTGCCGCGAAGACCTCGAAGCCTACGGCGTGCATTTCGACTGCTGGTTCTCGGAGCGTTCGCTCTACGATACCGGCATGGTTGCGCAGGCGGTCGGCGCGCTTGAAAAGCGCGGCCACATCTATGTGCAGGACGGCGCCAAGTGGTTCCGTTCCACCCATTTCGGCGACGAGAAGGATCGCGTCGTGCAGCGCGAGAATGGTCTGTACACCTATTTCGCCTCCGACATCGCCTACCACTGCAACAAGCTCGAACGCGGCTTCACGAAGCTCGTCGACATCTGGGGCGCCGACCACCACGGTTACATCCCGCGCGTGCGGGGCGCGCTGCAGGCGCTCGGACTGGACGACAAGGTGCTCGATGTCGCCCTGGTGCAGTTCGTCAGCCTGTACCGCGGCACCGAGAAGGTGTCGATGTCGACGCGTGCCGGTTCCTACGTCACCTTGCGCGAGTTGCGCGAAGAAGTCGGCAACGATGCCTGCCGCTTCTTCTACCTGCTGCGCAAGCAGGACCAGTCGCTCGACTTCGACCTCGACCT
>CAZOMI010000072.1:0-12970 GCA_964580925.1 uncultured Methyloversatilis sp. | reverse complement strand
TGAACGAGGTCTCGATATCGACCTGGGTGAATTCGGGCTGGCGGTCGGCGCGCAGGTCTTCGTCGCGGAAGCACTTGACGATCTGGTAGTAGCGGTCGAAGCCGGCGACCATCAATAGTTGTTTGAACAGCTGCGGCGACTGCGGCAAGGCGAAGAACTGTCCCGGATGGACGCGCGAGGGCACCAGGTAGTCGCGGGCGCCTTCGGGGGTCGACTTGGTCAGCATCGGCGTTTCGATGTCGATGAAGCCATGGTCGTCGAGGAAGCGGCGGAAGGCGCGCGCCGTCTTGTAGCGCAACATCATGTTCTTCTGCATCTGCGGGCGACGCAGGTCGATGACGCGATGGGTCAGGCGCACGTTCTCGGAAAGGTTGTCATCGTCGAGCTGGAAGGGCGGCGTGACGGCCGGGTTGAGGATCTCCAGTGCATGGCAGAGGATCTCGATCGCGCCCGAGGGCATGTTGGGATTCTCGGTGCCGGCGGGCCGACGACGCACCTTGCCGGTGATCTTCAGGACGAATTCGTTCCTCACGGACTCGGCCAGTTTGAACATGTCGGCGCGATCGGGATCGCAGACGACTTGCGCCAGCCCCTCACGGTCGCGCAGGTCGATGAAGATCACTCCGCCATGGTCGCGGCGGCGGTGGTTCCAGCCGCACAGGGTGACGATCTGGTCGACATGACCGGCGTTGAGTTGGCCGCAGTAATGAGTACGCATGAAAATTTCCGTTCTTTTCTAAAAGTCGGCGCTGGCGGAGCGGCGAGCGCCGGGGAGAATCACTCGTTCTGCGCGCGACCAACGAGGTTGGGGTGGCGCCGCACGGGCGGCACGACGCCCATCGAGACGATGTACTTCAGGGCTTCATCGACGCTGATGTCGAGCTCGATGGTTTCGCTTTTCTTGACGAAAAAGAAAAAGCCGTTGACCGGGCTGGGCGCGGTGGGGATGAACACGCTGACATGCTCATCCGCCAGCAGCTCGCCGATCTGGATGGCCGGCGTGCCGGTCTGGAAGGCGATCGCCCAAGCGCCGCCGTGCGGAAAGCGCACCAGCAGTACCTTGCGAAACGCCTGGCCGCTGCTGGAAAACAGCGTGTCGGAGACCTGCTTGACGCTGTAATAGATCGACTTGACGATCGGGATGCGGGCGAGGATTGCCTCCCAGAAACGCACCAGCTTCTGGCCGACAATGTTGGCCGTCACCAGGCCGGTCAGGAAAATCACCAGCAGGGTGAGCACGGTGCCGACGCCGGGGATATGGACACCCAGCAAACGGTCCGGATGAACGGCCTCCGGGAACAAATTGAGTGACTGATCCATGGCGCCGACGATCGACGACACCACCCAGACGGTGATCACCAGCGGGATCCAGATCAAGAGCCCGGTGATGAAGTATTTCTTGAAAGCTTTCACGCGGCGCGATCAGTTGCAGGAAGGGCAGGAACCCGTGCCACCCTGGCAGGGCGGTGGATTGTCGGCCTTGGGTTTTGCGCTGGCGCCACCTTTGAAATCGGTCTGATACCAGCCGCTACCCTTCAACTGAAAACCGGCGGCGGTCAGTTGCTTGGCAAAATTTTCGGTATGGCATTCCGGGCATGCGGTCAATTGGGCATCGGACATTTTTTGCAAAACGTCCTGCTCAAAACCGCACTGATTGCAGCGATAGGCATAAATTGGCATGAATTTCTCCGGGGAATGGCGTGAATTATAGCGAAACGGCGTCCGCGGCCCCGTTAACGGTCATGGAGCTTGGCACCACCACAAATAATGAAAGCTGCGCGCCATGACCGCACCCTCTCCCCCAACCCCTCTCCCGTCAAGGGAGAGGGGAGCGGCCAGAGCCGCTCCGCGTCTTTCACGTTAGATGGGTGCAGTATCCTGGTTTGTCAAGCTTACAGAACGCCCAGGTAGGTCTGGTTGAGGTGCTTGCCCCAGAACAGCGCGATCAGGCCGGCGGCGGCCAGATAGGGGCCAAAGGGTATCGGCACGTTGCGGCCATGACGCGCCAATACAATCAGGGCAATCCCGACCACCGCCCCGACCAGCGAAGACAGCAAAATGACCACGGGCAATAACTGCCAGCCCAGCCAGGCGCCAATGGCCGCCAAAAGCTTGAAGTCGCCATAACCCATGCCCTCCTTGCCGGTGGCGAGCTTGAACAGCCAATACACCGACCACAGCACCAGATAACCGGCTGCCGCGCCGATCACGGCATTCGGCAGGCTGGTAAAGGTATTGCCGACGTTCACCAGCAGCCCCGCCCAGAGCAGGGGCAGGGTGATATCGTCGGGCAGCAGCTGGGTGTCGAGGTCGATAAAGGTCAGGGCGATCAGGGCGGCGACAAAGAACAGGGCACAAGCGGTAGCGAATGTCGCGCCATAGCGCCAGGCGACATAGCCGAACAACAGGCCGGTCAGCGCCTCGACCAGCGGGTAACGCACACCGATGGACTTGCCGCAACCCTTGCAGCGCCCCTTCAGCAGCAGGTAACTGAGGATGGGGATATTCTCCAGCGCCTGCACCGGGCGGCTGCAGTGCGGACAGCGCGAGCGCGGCGATACCAACGACAGCGGCTCGCAAGTGTGGGGCGTTGCCCCATCCCTCGCGTTGCTCGGGGCCACCACCTCGTGGTGTCCTGCGCCCTGCGGGCTGGTCGGCGCTGACGCGATGCAATGCCCCACCGCGGGTACGGCGTGCCCGGCATGGGGTGCGTCGTTGGCCTCGCTCGCCGCAAATTCGGCACACTGCGAACGCCAGTCGCGCTCCATCATGATTGGCAGCCGGTGGATAACGACATTCAGAAAGCTGCCGATCAGGAGGCCCAGCAGGGTACAGACGGCGACAAGTACCGCCGGGTCGTTAAGTGGCATGCTTTCTCTTACACCACGGCGCCGATCTTGAAGATCGGCAGGTACATCGCGATGATGATGCCGCCAATGAGCACACCGAGCACCACCATGATCAGCGGTTCCATCAGGCTGGAAAGCGCATCCACCGCATCATCCACTTCCGCCTCGAAGAAATCGGCGACCTTGCTGCACATGGCATCCAACTGGCCGGACTCCTCGCCGATGGACACCATCTGCAGCACCATGTTCGGAAACACATTGGCATTCTGCATGGCGACCGTCAAGCTCGAACCGGTACTGATCTCGGCCTTGATCTGTTTCGTGGCTTCACGATAGACGTAATTGCCCGAAGCGCCACCGACCGAATCCAGCGCCTCGACCAGGGGCACGCCGGCGGCAAACATGGTCGACAAGGTGCGCGTCCAGCGCGCCATGGTCGCCTTGCGGATGACCTCCCCAAAGATCGGCAGACGCAAGGCCAGCTTGTCCATGACAATCTGCATGCGCAGCGAGCGCTTCCACGTATAGAAAAATGCATACAGTCCGGCGCCGACACCGCCGAAAATGAGATACCAATTATCAACAAAAAAATCGGAGATGGCGATGACCACGAGAGTCGGACCGGGCAGGTCGGCGCCGAAGCTGGTGAACACCTGCTTGAACTGCGGCACGACGAAAATCATGATGACGGCAGTGACGATGAAGGCCACCACCAGCACGGAGATCGGGTAAAACAGCGCGCTCTTGATCTTGCCGATGATCGCCTGGGTTTTTTCCTTGTAAATGGCCAGACGCTCGAGTAGGGCGTCAAGAATACCCGCCTGCTCGCCGGCCTCGACCAGATTGCAATACAACTGGTCGAAAAGTAGCGGATGCTTGCGGAACGCCTGATTGAGTGCCGAACCTGTTTCGACATCCATCTTGATGTCCGCGACCAGCTTGCCGACGGCGGGATTGGCGGCGCCCTTGCTCACGATGTCGAAGGACTGCAGCAATGGCACCCCGGATTTCATCATGGTCGCCAGCTGGCGCGTAAACAAGGTGATGTCCTTGTCGGTGATCTTGCCGCCGCGCTTGAAGCGCTGCTTATTGACCTTGGTGACCAATACGCCCTGCCGGCGCAGGGTGGTACGTACGACGGTTTCCGTCGCCGCGCGCATCTCGCCGCGCAAGATCTTGCCGTTCTTGTCCTTGCCTTCCCAGGTAAAAACGGCCTGGGAGTCTCTTGCTTTCGGGATCGCCATGCCTGCTCCTTGCCTTTCAAGAAACTTGCCGGGCCGCCCCAAGAGTTTCTTGGCCCCCTGAGGGGAGAGCGCTGCAAAGCAGTGCTTGCGGGGTGGGCTTGTTATGCGCCAGTGATAATGCCTTGCCTGTCCATCCTTGTAAAGGCGTAATACCCGGTGCTTTACCCCGGATTCAATTGTTTACCGGCACTGGGCGATAAATCTTGACCGTCTTGACGCGCCGATCCTCGGTTTGCACGATTTCCATCGCCACGCCGCTGATGCGCAGGCCGACACCGATTTCCGGAATGTCACGCAGATGCTCAAGGATCAGGCCGTTCAGCGTCTTCGGGCCATCAAGCGGCAGCGCCAGACCGAGCAGGCGATTGATCTCGCGCAGGCTGTTCGCGCCATCGACCATGGCGACACCCGCCTCATCCCAGTTGAAGGCAGCAACACTGCCCGGCATGCTGGTCGTAAACCTCCCGACCATTTCCTCGATGATGTCCTCGATGGTGACCAGACCCAGCAACTCGCCATATTCATCGACCACCAGACCGAAGCGCTGGCGGTTTTCGCGGAAAAAACCCAGTTGGGCGTAGGCCGGTGTCTCGGCGGGAATGAAGTAGGGCGCCGACAAATCCTGTCGCAGCAGAGCGTGGTCGAGGCTACCGCCGAGCGTTCCCGCCAGCAGCCGGCGCAGGTGCAGGATGCCGATGATGTTGCCGGGTTCGCGCTCATAGACCGGCAGCCGGGTATGGAAGCTGGTGGCCAGTTTGTCCGCAATCTCGTTGATCGGTGCGGCGAGGTCGATGCTTTCGATTTCACCGCGCGGGGTCATGATGTCTTCGACGGTGACGTGTTCGAGGTCGAACAGCTTGACGAGTATGGCGCGGTGCGCGCCGGGGAGGAACTGACTCGATTCGAGTACCACCGAGCGCAGCTCCTCCGTCGTCAGGCCAGCCTGCTCGCTGCTGATCGGTTTGAGGCGCAGCAGGTGCAGCAAACCGCTCGCAAACAGATTGACGAACCAGACCAGCGGATAGGTGGCACGCAACAACGGCCAAAGCAGGAAGGCCAGAATGACGGCCAGCCGGTCGGCATTGGCGGCACCGATGATCTTGGGCGTGATCTCGGAAAAGACCAGGATCAGGAAGGTGATCAGCAGCGTGCCGCCACCCAGCGCCCACTTGTCCTCGCCGAACAGTTCGATGGCGATCACGGAAACCAGCGTAGCCGCGGCGGCATTGAGCAGGTTGTTGCCGAGCAGGATCACGCCCAGCATCTTGTCTGTCTTGCTCAGCAGTTCCAGGGCCAGCGTGGCGCCGCGATGCCCCTGGGCTGCCTGATGACGCAGGCGATAGCGATTGCTCGCCATCATCGCGGTTTCGGCCAGGGAAAAAAAGCCCGAGCACAACAGCAGCACAGCCAGAGCGACGAACTGCGCGGATAAGGAAACCCCGTCCATCAGGCTACGCGGCCGAGGACCACTTCCAGCACGAAGCGGCTACCCACGTAGGCCAGCAGCAATACCCCGAAACCGGTGAGCGTCCAGCGCAGGGCGATGCGCCCTCGCCAGCCGTAGCGATGGCGTCCGAACAGCAGTGCCGCGAATATCAACCAGGACAGCACGGCAAATATCGTCTTGTGGTTGAACTGCAGCGCCTTGCCAAAGATGTGCTCGGAAAACGCCGCACCCGAAAGCAGGGTCAGCGTCAGCAAGCCGAAGGCAATGTGGATCAAGCGGAACAACAGCGCCTCCATCGTCAGGAGTGGCGGCAAACCGGCAAACAGCGGGGTCAGGCGTCCGCGATGCAGGCGGCGCTCGGCAACCGCCATCAGGATGGCATGCAGGGCCGCGAGGGTGAACAAGCTATAAGCCAGCATCGCCATCAGCAGGTGCACCCGGAAGGTCAGCGAGCCGGCATTGGCGAGCAAATGCTGCCCCGGCAACACCCACGGCACCAACACGCAGATCGCTGCAAGGGGCAGGCCCAGCATCTGCAACCCCTCCATGCGCGCGTAGAAGCTTTCGATCCAGTACAGCACCACGGCCAGCCAGGTCATCATCGACAGGGCTACGGCAAAACCGAAGCGCAGGTCCGCGCCGCCACCCGGAGAGATGTCCGTGCCCAGTGCGATGCCGTGAAAAATCAGGGCGAGCAACAAGAGTGCGTGCTCCCACCCTGCCACACCCCTGACCGGCTGATTGAGCACCGCACCACGCCAGCGCGTACGCCAGAAATGCACTGCCAGTCCGAGATAGAGCGCGGCGGCCAGAAAATGCGGGATGGGCGAATGCAGTAGAATCAGCGACATATCCGGAGTCTACACGCAAGCCGACCCAGCCGGAACTACCGCCGCAACCCGGCCCCCTTTGTTACCCAAATACCATGCTCGACAATCTGACCCAACGACTTGCCAAAGTTGTCAAAACGCTGCGCGGCCAGGCCCGCCTGACCGAGGACAATATCGCCGAAATGCTGCGCGAGGTGCGCATGGCGCTCCTCGAAGCCGACGTGGCGCTGCCGGTGGTGAAGGAGTTCATCGCCCGCGTCAAGGAAAAGGCGGTCGGTCAGGAGGTGATCGGTTCACTGACGCCCGGCCAGGCGCTGGTCGGCGTGGTGCATCGCGAGTTGACCGAACTGATGGGCGGGGCAAAGGCCGAATTGAATTTCGCCACCCAGCCGCCGGCAATCATCCTGATGGCCGGCCTGCAGGGCGCGGGCAAAACCACCACCACCGCCAAGCTGGGCAAGTGGCTCAAGGAGCGCCAGAAGAAAAAAGTGCTGGCGGTCAGCTGCGACGTCTATCGTCCCGCGGCCATCGAACAATTGAAAGCTGTCTCGGCGCAGGCCGGCATCGATTTCTTCCCCTCCGCAGTCGGCGAAAAGCCCGCTGACATTGCCGCCGCGGCACTGGATTTCGCCAAGCGCCACTTCCATGACGTACTGCTGGTCGACACCGCCGGCCGGCTCGCCATTGATGAAGCCATGATGGCGGAGATTCGCGAGCTGCATGCGCAACTCAAGCCGATCGAGACCCTGTTCATCGTTGATGCGATGCTGGGCCAGGACGCGGTGAACACGGCCAAGGCTTTCAGCGAGTCATTACCACTGACCGGCGTGATCCTCACCAAGCTGGACGGCGATGCGCGCGGCGGCGCGGCACTGTCGGTGCGGCATGTCACCGGCAAGCCGCTGAAATTTGCCGGTGTCGGCGAAAAGCTTGCCGGCCTGGAGGAATTCCATCCCGAGCGCATGGCCAGCCGAATTCTCGGCATGGGCGACATTCTCGGTTTGGTCGAGGATGCACAACGCGGCGTCGACCAGGAAAAGGCCCAGGACTTCGTCAAGAAAATGAAGTCCGGCAAGGGGTTCGACCTTAACGACTTCAAGGAGCAAATCGGCCAGATGCGCAAGATGGGCGGCATCGGTTCCTTGCTCGACAAATTGCCGGCACAGCTGGGCGCGATGGCACAGCAGGCCGGCGGCCAGATGGAAGACAAGGCGACGCGCCGCATCGAAGGCATCATCAACTCGATGACCCCGACCGAGCGCAGCAAACCCGAACTGATCAAGGCCAGCCGCAAGCGCCGCATCGCCACGGGCGCCGGTGTCCAGGTACAGGAAGTCAATCGGCTGCTCAACCAGTTCGAGCAATCGCAGAAGATGATGAAACAGTTCTCCAAAGGGGGCATGGCGAAAATGATGCGCGGCATGAAAGGCCTGATGGGTGGCGGCGGGTTCTCCCCCCGCTAAGCTCCGCCAAACCGTCGGCGAATTCAATTTGGCAAAGCACGGTAAAATAATCTTCGCTCTCTGTTTAGCAGTACCCGCAACGCGCCTGTAGCTCAGATGGATAGAGTACTGCCCTCCGAAGGCAGGGGTCGCACGTTCGAATCGTGTCAGGCGCGCCATTCCCGGTTGGCAGCGAGTAATTTGGCCCAGGCTTGGCCTGGGTTTGCAAGAAATAATTGACGAGGAAACACGTGATGAGCAAGAAGCTTCCACGCGTGCTGGCGATGACCAGCCTGCTAGCCCTGGTACCGGCGCTGGGTTCCGCAATGGGCAGCAAGCCCATGGAAGCGGATTTCGAGGCGGCTAACGCGCGCATTCAGCCGCTGGCCAAGGTCAAACTGGCCTCTCCTGCCGCCGCAACCAGTGCCGCACCCGGTAGCCGCTCCGGAGAGGAACTCTACAAGGCGGCCTGCGGGGCCTGCCACGAAACCGGGGTTGCCGGCGCGCCCAAGACCGGCGACAAAGCAGCCTGGGCACCGCGCATCGGCATGGGCCTGGCAACACTGACCAAGACCTCGATCACCGGCAAAGGTGCGATGCCCCCCAAGGGCGGCTCTGATGCCACCGATGAGGAATTGGCCCGGGCGATCGTTTTCATGGCCAACAAGTCGGGTGCCAATTTCAAGGCTCCCTGATTAATCCGTCACACCGGCGCAGGCCGGTGTCCATGTTGTTGATGTTCCTGGATTCCGGCATTCGCCGGAATGACGACACTGAAGCTGGCCGACGTTTTTAACGTGAAACACACCATTTGACGCCGAGTAAATAATCGAGCGCAGCGAGCAAACCAGTCGCCTCCCCGCGAGGGGAGGTTGGGAGGGGCGGGCGTTTATTGCTTTTTACGTGTTTCATCATCAGCGGGTGGACTCCCGACCATGAAAGTTAGCTGACAGCGGCGGCAACCGCCTTGCCGCAAACCCCGGTATCCGCCTGCCCGCCCAGATCGCGCGTGCGCATTTGCGGATCAACCAGCACCGCCTCGATGGCCTTGAGGATGGACGCAGCCGCGGCTGGCTCACCCAGATGATCCAGCATCATCGCACCCGCCCAGATCTGGCCGACCGGATTGGCAATGTACTGACCGGCAATATCCGGTGCCGAACCATGCACCGGTTCGAACAACGACGGAAACTTGCGCTCCGGGTTGATGTTGCCAGAGGGGGCGATGCCGATGGTCCCGGTACAGGCCGGACCCAGGTCGGAGAGAATGTCGCCGAACAGATTGGACGCCACCACCACATCGAAGCGATCCGGATGGAGGACGAACTGTGCGGTGAGGATGTCGATGTGATACTTGTCCCAGGTAACGTCGGAATATTGCTGGGCGATCGCTACCACGCGCTCATCCCAATAGGGCATGGTGAAGCAGATGCCGTTGGACTTGGTCGCCGAGGTCAGATGCTTGCGTTCGCGCCGACGTGCCAGTTCGAAAGCGTATTTGACGATGCGGTCCACGCCGACGCGGGTCATCACCGTTTCCTGCAGCACCACTTCACGCTCGGTATCCGGAAAGATCTTGCCGCCCACCGATGAATATTCCCCCTCGGTGTTCTCGCGCACAACGAGGAAATCGATGTCACCCGGCTTGCGGTCAGCCAGCGGTGAACGCACACCCGGCATTAGCCGTACCGGACGCAAATTCACGTACAGGTCGAATTCACGGCGGAACTGGATCAGCGAGCCCCACAGCGAAATGTGGTCGGGCACCTTGTCGGGCCAGCCCACCGCGCCGAAAAAAATCGCGTCATGCTGGCCGACCAATTCCTTCCAGTTGTCCGGCATCATCTTGCCATGCTGCAGGTAGTAGTCGCAGGAGGCAAAGTCGAAATGATCATACTGCAGTTCAAAGCCGTACCTGGCGGCCGCCACATCGAGCACGCGCAGGCCTTCCGGAACCACCTCCGTGCCAATGCCGTCGCCGGGAATGACCGCGATGCGGTAAGTTCGTTTTTTCTCTTTGGTCATGGCTGGCAGTTCCGTTGATCAATTTGCGGGTAATGGGTTGAGCACCAAGGCCTTCAGTGCGCGCAGGGTGTTGCGAAAAAACTGGCTACATGGAAGCGCCACTGAAATATGGCGCGACTTTACCGCATGGCGGCATGACCGCCAAACCCCAAGGTGACGGACGATAGAATGGGGCCATTGAAATCTCCGAAAATGAAGCCATGAGCGAAATCATCGTCGATGCCCGCGGGCAGCTCTGCCCGAAACCGCTGATCATGACCAAGCAGGCTCTGCAAGGCAATGCCGTGGGCGCGGCCATCGCCGTGCAAGTCGATAATGAAACCTCCTGCCGCAATGTCGAGCGCTTCCTGCGCGACAACGGCATGCCGCCGCGGATCGATCAGGACGGCAAGGAGTTCACCGTGCGGTTCACCAAGATCGCTCCCGTACTGGCGGCGCCCGATGCCGCGGCTTACTGCCTGCCCGCGCACGGCAGGATGGACAGTTCCTATGTCGTGACCCTGGCGGGGGACACGGTCGGGCGCGGGTCGGCCGAGCTGGGCGGCATGCTCATGCACGGGCTGCTCGCCGCCCTCGGTGAAGCGACGCCCCTGCCTACCCATGTGCTGCTGTACAGCAGCGGTATCCTGCTGGCGGCCGAAGGCTCGCCGCATGTCGAGGGATTGCGCGAACTCGAACGGCGTGGCGTGAAAGTGCTGCTCTGCGGCACCTGCGTGAACTTCTACCGGAAGCAGACGGCAATCCGGGTCGGCTCGATTTCGAGCATGCTGACCATTCTCGAAGTGCAGATGCAGGCCGGCAAAATCATCGCGCCCTGATCCCAATGGCCGCCAGCTTCGACCTGCTGACCACCGTCGAGTACGGCGGCTGCTCCGCCAAGCTCGCGCCGGGGCGGCTCGCCGAGGTGCTGAAGGATCTCCGCCAGCCGGCGCATCCCGACCTGCTGGTCGGTATCACCACGCAAGACGATGCGGGCGTCGTGCGCCTGAACGACGAAACAGCGCTGATCCAGACCGTCGATTTCTTCCCGCCGGTGTGCGGCGACCCGCGCACTTTCGGGCGCATCGCTGCCGCGAATGCGCTCTCCGATGTGTATGCGATGGGCGGCCGCGTGCTCACCGCAATGAACATCGTCGGCTTTCCGGCGACGCGCATCCCGCTCGAAGTGCTCGCCGAAATCCTCGCCGGCGGACAGGAAAAAGTGCTGGAGGCCGGCGGCCTGATGGTCGGCGGCCACACCATCGACGACTGGCCGCCCAAGTACGGCCTCGCGATCACCGGCATCGTCCATCCGCAACGCGTGATCGCCAACGCCGGCCTGCGGCCCGGCCTCGCCCTGATCCTCACCAAGCCGCTCGGCACCGGCACGCTGGTCGCCGGGCAGCGTACCGGCCTGGCGGCGGACGCCGACTATCAGCTTGCGCTCGATACGATGCAGCAACTCAACCGCGCCGGGGCGGACATCATGCAAGCCTGCGACGTGAAGGCGGGCACCGACATCACCGGCTTCGGACTCCTCGGCCACGCGATGCAGATGGCCGACGCGAGCGGCGTGACGCTGCGCATCCAGGCGTCGCGCGTGCCGCTGCTCGCCGGCGCGCATGCGCTCGCCGCAGCCGGCTGCCTGCCGGGCGCGATGTTCCGCAACCTCGACTACGTGGAAAAGAAAGTGCGCTTCGCGGCGGGGCTCGACTACAGCCTCAAGATGCTGCTGCTCGACCCGCAGACCTCCGGCGGCCTGTTCTTCGGCGTGGCGCCGGACAGGGCAGCCGCAGCCCTGACCCGCCTGCACGATGCGGGCTACGCGTCAGCGGCGCTGGTCGGAGAAACGGTGACGCGCGCGGGACACTCGATCGAGGTCATGCGCTAGGACAGCTTGCTTCGCGGCTTTGCTACACCCGGCCAGCGCGGCGGCAAGCATCAGCGCGAGCGGATTTGGCGATGTGCCTTCATGCCGAAGGCGGTGTGATGTGATAAGTCGGCGCTGGCGGAACGGCGCTGAGTGCAATCAGCGGCAGCAGACGACTGGCAAGAGCCATTCAGCAAGCCAGGTACGAGCTTCCGCTCATCGGCCTTATGTGAAGCTTTCCATAAGGCCGATCAGGAGGCGTTCAATTTGGAATGGCTGAATAAAAACGGCTCCATTCAGGAGCCGTTAATCAACTCTCATGAATCTAATCTTTTGAGAAAAATCTAAATCTTCGTGGGAACCTACAAGGTCAGATGTCGATATTGCGCGCGTACAAAGCGTTGTCTTCGATGAACTTGCGGCGCGGCTCGACGATATCGCCCATCAGGGTAGTGAAGATCTCATCCGCGGCGATGGCATCGTCGATCTGCACCTTGAGCAGGCGGCGCACGGTTGGGTCCATGGTGGTTTCCCAGAGCTGCTCGGGGTTCATCTCGCCGAGGCCCTTGTAGCGCTGCTTGCCGAGATTGCGTTCGACCTCGTTGAGCAGCCATTCCATGGCGGCGGCGAAGCTCGTCACCGGCTGCGCCTTTTCGCCGCGGCGGATGCTGGCGTCGGCGCCAATCAGGCCGGCCAGCAGTTGCGCGGTCTTGCGCAGCTGCACGTAGTCGCCGGAGAGCAGAAAATCTTCGTCGATGGTGGTGACGCGCAGGTTGCCGTGACGCATCTTTTCCAGGCGCAACTGCCAGGCCTCGGCCTTTTCGTCATAGACGGCATTCACCGTCAGCTTGCCGGCCAGCGGTTCGCGCAGGGCGGTGGCGCTGGCTTCTGCGGCCGGCGCGTCCGCCAGGCTGAGGGCGATGTCGCCGGCAATCAGGGCGTGCAGGGCCTCGGCGTCGACGAAGTCGGCCAGGCGGCGAATGATCGATTCCGAGGTCAGATAGCTGCGCGCCAGTTCTTCAAGTGCGGCGCCTTCGATGGCCGGGGCATCGCGCCTGGTCAGCAGGGCCGCGCCGTCGAGCGCGAGGGTCAGCAGATACTGGTTGAGTTCGTTGTCGTCCTTGATGTAGCGCTCGGTCTTGCCATGCTTGATCTTGTAGAGCGGCGGTTGGGCGATGTAGATGTGGCCGCCGTCGACCAGGTCGGGCATCTGGCGATAGAAGAAGGTGAGCAGCAGGGTGCGGATGTGCGCGCCGTCCACGTCGGCGTCGGTCATGATGATGA
>CAZOMI010000071.1:0-13976 GCA_964580925.1 uncultured Methyloversatilis sp. | reverse complement strand
CGACCATGCGCACTTCCAGCGTCGCCGTGCGGCCGAGGATGTCCTTGGCCTTGGCCGTGTCCTGTACGCCGGGCAGTTGCACGACGATGCGGTTGGCGCCCTGCTGCTGAATTACCGGCTCGGCAACGCCGAGTTCGTTGATGCGATTGTGCAGCGTGGTGATGTTCTGCTTGAGGGCGAATTCCTGGATGCGCATTTGCGCCGCCGGCTTCAACGTGGCCACCAGTCTGAAATCGCCAGCATCCTGGCTTTCGACCAGATCGAGGTCGGGCTGGCTGTCGGTCACCGCCAGGCGCGCCTTGTCACGGGTGTCCGCATCACGAAAGCGCAGGGACAGCAGGTTGCCCTCGCGCGTGATGCCGCCGTGACGGATGTTCTTGTCGCGCAGCAGGGTACGCAGGTCGGCGGCGGTGGAATCGAGCCGCTTGGTGAGCGCCCCCTTCATGTCGACTTCCAGCAGGAAATGTACGCCGCCGCGCAGGTCGAGGCCCAGGTACATGGGCAGGGCGCGCATGCCGGTCAGCCAGTCGGGCGAGGCGGACACCAGGTTGAGCGCCACGCTGTACGTGGCATCGGCCGGGTCGGGGTTCAGTGCCCGTTCGATGACATCTTTGGCCTTCAACTGCGTATCGGTGTCGGCCAGGCGCACGCGGATGCTGTTGGGTTCGAAGAACAGGCCGGTGGGCTCGACGGCGGCGGCGGCGAGGGCTTCCTCGATGCGTGATTGCAGACGCAGGTCCAGCTTCACCGTTGCTTTAACGCTGCTGACCTGCACGGCCGGTACCTCGCCAAAAAGATTCGGCAGGGCGTAAAGCAGTCCGAGTACCAGGGTGATGATCACCGTGGCATTTTTCCAGAGCGGGTAGCGATTCATTACAGATTCTTCAGCGTGCCCTTCGGCAGCATGGCGCCGACCGCCTGTCTCTGGATCAGCACTTCGACGGGGCCATCCTTGCCTTCCGCCACTTCCAGGGTGACATAGTTTTCGCCGATCTTGACGATCCTGCCGGCGATGCCGCCCTGGGTAACGACTTCATCGCCCTTGGCGAGTTCGCTCACCAGTTTTTGGTGTTCCTTGGCTTTTTTCATCTGCGGCCGGATCATCAGGAACCACAGCACGACGAACATCAGGATGATGGGTAGCAGACCCATCAACCCGCCGGTGGGATCCGAGCTGGCGGCTTGGGCGTAGGCATTGGAAATCAGCATGTTTTAATGCTCCAGGTGGAAGTGAGAAAAATCGAAGCTGCGGATTATACCTGTGCCGTTGCCCGGTCTTTCCGGAAGCGCGCGACGCAGGCAGAAAATTCACCTGCCGCGATGGCTTCGCGCAGTTCGCGCATCAAAGTCTGGTAATAGAACAGGTTATGGATGGTGTTGAGTCGCGCGCCGAGTATCTCGCCGCAGCGGAACAGATGATGCAGATAGGCGCGGCTGAAATTGCGGCAGCAGTAGCAGCCGCAGCTGGCGTCGAGCGGCCGGGTGTCGTGCCGATGCCGGGCATTCTTGATGCGGATGTCGCCATGGCGGGTGAACAGGTGGCCATTGCGCGCATTGCGCGTCGGCATCACGCAGTCGAACATGTCGATGCCTTGGCCAACCGCATAGACAATGTCCTCCGGCGTGCCGACGCCCATCAGGTAGCGCGGGCGGTCGGCGGGCAGGCGCGGGGCGGTATGGGCGAGGATGCGCGCGAACTCTTCTTTCGGTTCGCCCACCGACAGGCCGCCGATGGCGAAGCCGTCAAAGCCGATGCTGGCCAGCGCGGCCAATGATTCGTCGCGCAAGGCCTCGAACATGCCGCCTTGCACGATGCCGAACAGCGCGTTGGCATTGCCAAGACGATCATGCTCGTCGCGCGAGCGCCGTGCCCAGCGCAGGGACAGCTGCATCGACTCCGCCGCCTGCCGTTCATCGGCGGGGTAGGGCGTGCACTCGTCGAAAATCATGGCGATGTCGGAATTCAGGGTGTGCTGAATCTGCATCGAATCCTCGGGCCGCATGAACAGTTTGTCGCCATTGATTGGCGAGGCGAATTTGACGCCTTCCTCGGTGATCTTGCGCAGTGCGCCGAGGCTGAACACCTGGAAGCCGCCCGAGTCGGTGAGGATCGGCGCATCCCAGCCCATGAAGCGGTGCAGCCCGCCGTGTGCCCCGATGACTGCGAGCCCCGGCCGCAGCCAGAGGTGAAAGGTATTGCCAAGCACGATCTGCGCGCCAATGTCGACCAGTTCGGCGGGCGCCATCGCCTTGACGGCGCCATAGGTGCCGACCGGCATGAACACCGGCGTGTCGACCGTGCCGTGGGCAAGGGTCAGCGTACCGCGCCGGGCGGCGCCGTCGGTGGTGTGCAGCTTGAATTTCATTGGCGATGGATCAGCATGGCGTCGCCATAGCTGAAAAAACGGTAGCCGGAGTCGATGGCGTGGCGATAGGCCACGCGAATGTTGTCCATGCCGCCAAAGGCCGACACGAGCATCAGCAGGGTCGATTTCGGCAGATGGAAATTCGTGATCAGCAGATCAACCACGCCGAACCGGTAGCCCGGCGAAATGAACAGCGCCGTCTCGCCAGCGCCGACTTTCAGAGCCCCCCGCGCTCGCAACCCCGGCTCGCCGCCCCCCACCCCCAGAGGGGGCAAGCGCGCGTCGGCTTGGGACGGCCCGGCGCCGAATTTCGGAGCCCCCCGCGCTCGCAACCCCGGCTCGCTGTCCCCCACCCCCAGAGGGGGCAAGCGCGCGTCGGCTTGGGACGGCCCGGCGCCGACTTCCAGCGTGCCATCCGCATTGGAAAGGAAGGCCGACTCGAGGGTGCGCAGCGTGGTGGTGCCGACCGCGACAATGCGGCCGCCGCGCCGCTGCGTTGCGGCGATGGCGTCGGCGGTGGCCTGCGGCAAGTCGTAGCGTTCCCGGTGCATGTTGTGCTGGGCGAGATCCTGCACGCGCACCGGCTGAAACGTGCCGGCGCCGACATGCAGGGTCACATAAGCGATGCCGATGCCGCGCGCGCGCAGGCATTCGAGCAGCGGCGCGTCGAAATGCAGCCCCGCCGTCGGCGCCGCCACCGAGCCGCGCTCACGGGCATACACGGTCTGGTAACGTTCCTCGTCGGCGTTGGCTGCCTGCCGCTCGATATAAGGCGGCAGCGGCAGGTTGCCGTAGCGCTCGATCAGTTCGACCGCATTGCCGGGTTCGCTGGCATGGAAGCGCAGCCGGTAAAGCTCGCCCTCCCGGCCGAGCACCTCGGCGTCGAAAGCGTTTTCCAGGCGCAGCCAGCTGCCCGCCCTGGGCGGCTTGCTGGCGCGCAGCTGCGCCAGCACCTCATCCTCCGCCGTCATGCGCTCCACCAGCACCTCGACCTGGCCGCCCGTGGCTTTTTGCCCGTATAGCCGGGCATGCATCACGCGCGTGTCGTTCATCACGATGAGATCACCCGGCGTCAATAAATCGGGCAGGTCGGTGAAACCGCGGTCGGCAAGCGTGCCGTCCTTCATCACCAGCAGCCGGCTGGCGCTGCGCTCGGCCAGGGGGGCCTGGGCAATGCACTCGGGGGGCAGCACGTAATCGAAATCGTCGAGGGTCAGTTTCATTGGTTGCGGGGCAGGGGTGTTTTGCGGATAATGCGCGCTCTTGCGAGCGGGGCCGTATTCTACGCGTCCCGCCCGGCAGCCGGGATGGCGGAATCGGTAGACGCAGCGGACTCAAAATCCGCCGGTGGTAACACTGTGGGGGTTCGAGTCCCCCTCCCGGCACCAAGAATAATTCCAAGGCATTCCATAAAAGGCCGGAACCTATAGCAGCAGTCAAGGTTTCCGCCCTTTTCTCTTTCCAGTACGTTCCGGGGGGGTCTATTGCAATCCGGGGGTAAGTGGGGGTATATTTCGGGGTATGCCGCATATTCGTGGGGGTATCTTCCTTGGGCTGGATCGGGGGTATCGCTGGGGGTATGTAGCACCTACCCGAAAGGAGCTGCCGCCATGCTTACCGATACCGCAATTCGCAAGGCCAAGCCGGGCCAAAAACCGATCAAGGACGAGAACGGGAAACCCGGCTTTGTGTCAGTTGATGGCCCCTACAAGATCGCCGACGAGAAAGGCCTGTTCCTGCTGGTGACGCCAGCGGGCGGGAAACTGTGGCGCTACAAATACCGATTCGCCGGAAAAGAAAAACTGCTGGCGCTGGGCGCTTTCGATGAGGTTGGTCTAGCCAAGGCGAGGGAACGCCGCGATGAAGCCCGAAAACTACTGGCGAATGGAGCTGACCCCGGAGAGGTGAAGCAGGCCGCCAAGAACAAGCGGCGGGAAGTCGCCGCCAATTCCTTCGAAGCCATCGGCCGCGAATGGTATGCCAAGACATCGCCGACCATGGCGGTAAGCACGAAGGAAAAGCTACTGCGCCGACTGGAAGTGGATGTATTCCCGGTCATTGGTTCCCGCCCTATTTCGGAACTGGCCGCCCCTGACTTGCTGGCCGTGATCCGGCGCATCGAGAGCCGGGGCGCACTGGACATCGCCAAGCGGATGCACAATGCCTGCGGCCGGATATTCCGCTATGCCGTCGGGCATGGCCTATGCGCCCGCGACCCGTCCCGCGACCTGGAGATCAAGGACATTCTTCCGCCCGCCGACGTTCGCCACCATGCAAGCGTCAAAGACCCCCAGGCTATCGGGGAATTACTGCGCGCGATTGAGGGATTCACCGGCGCATATACGACCCGCTGTGCCCTGCGACTGGCCCCACTGGTCTTTGCCCGTCCCGGAGAGCTGCGTCATGCAGAGTGGAAGGAATTCGACTTCGACAAGGCGGAATGGCGCATCCCTGCCGACAAGATGAAGATGAAGGAGCAGCATATCGTTCCGCTCTCGGCGCAAGCCATCGCCGTCCTGCGCGAGATCGAGGCACTGACCGGGCATGGCCGTTATGTATTCCCCAGCGAGCGCGGCGGCGGCCGGCCGATGAGCGAGAACACCGTCAACGGCGCATTGAGGCGGCTGGGCTATACAACCGATGAAATGACCGGCCACGGTTTCAGGAGCATGGCATCCACGATGCTGCATGAGCTTCAATACCCCCATGCCGTGATCGAGCGCCAACTGGCCCATGGCGAGAGGAACAAGGTATCGGCAAGCTATAACTTCGCGGAATACCTGCCGGAGCGCCGGAAGATGATGCAGGAATGGGCGGGCTATCTCGACAAGCTCAAGGCCGGTGCCGAGGTGATCCAGCTACCGCACGCCGCTTGACCATAGCGGCCCGCGACGATGCGGATAACGTCATAGTCGGGCAGTTTGCTGCATAACGATGGCCGGCAGGCAAATATCACGTATCTCTTGACTTTGTCCAATTGATTCTTATAATGACCACTGAAACCTAGATTGATGGCCTGCGGTTGAATAATCCAAAGCGCTGGACTCACCCAGCACCACAATCTTGACGCGTAGCACGCGTAGCTCGAACAACCCTACTCGGGATTTGAGCCAGCCGGGCGGATGCGGAAACGGCAGGATTTAGTTGTCCTGCAATCGTTCCCAATTTCGCGCCGGCTTTTCTTTTTGGGTCGGCGCACAGGAGATGCGCCATGACACAAATTCAGATTCTTCGCAGGCCGCAAGTTACATTACGCACCGGCTTTCCCCGCTCCACCCTCTACCTGAAAATCGCACGCGGCGAGTTCCCTCGCCCAATCAAACTCGGTGCGCGTTCGGTCGGATGGCTGGCAGACGAAGTAGATGCCTTTCTTGCTTCGCGAGTCGCCGAAAGCAGAGGTGAAATATGAGCGCCTCGATTAACCCTGTCGCCGGATATTCGCGGCCTGATGTTCACCAAAAGATAGCGGATATATATCCGCTCAACACGGACGAAGAGAACGCCGCCGAGGTGCATCGACGCTGCTTCATCGGGCCGTTCGCCCCGGCCGCTATTGTAAAAACACGGTGGCTACCGATTGGGGCCGTGCAGTTTGCCGAGCGTGCTACTTACGGTGCGGTGCAGACACCGACGCCGGCCCCGGTGAAGTCCAAGCCCCCCGAGCATTTCGCTGCCGATGTGGTGCTGCTGAACGGCGCGACCATCAAGCCCGAGCCGGTCGAATGGCTGTGGGATGGGTTTCTCGCGGCTGGAAAGTTTGAAATCAACGCGGGCGCGCCGGGCACCGGAAAGACGACGCTGGCGCTATCGCTGGCCGCGACCATCACGCGCGGCGGGCGCTGGCCTGATGGCACGCGCGCGCCTTTGGGTGACGTGGCGATATGGTCGGGTGAGGACGATCCAAGCGATACGCTCGCGCCCCGCCTGCTGGCGGCGGGCGCCGACATGACGCGCGTACATTTCATCGCTGCGACGACGACTGCCGATGGCGGACGACGGCCATTCGATCCCGCAACGGATACCGCGCACCTCGCGCGTGCGCTGGCCGGGAAGAACATCAAATTGCTGGGTGTCGATCCGGTCGTTTCAGCCGTGGCTGGGGACAGTCATAAAGGCGCCGAGACGCGCCGCTCCTTGCAGCCTTTGGTCGATCTTGCCGCGAAGCTGGGCTGCGCTGTTCTGGGCATCAGTCACTTTTCCAAGGGCACCCAAGGCCGCGATCCTGTGGAGAGAGTGACTGGAAGCATCGCCTTCGGTGCATTGGCCCGCGTGGTATTCGCGACGGCGAAGGCTGCCGACGGCGACGATGCCGGCGATGGATGCGACCGCCTGTTCGTTCGGTCGAAGTCGAACATCGGGCCGGACGGTGGCGGATTTCGCTATGCGCTGGAGCAGGTGCAGGTCGAAGGGTACCCCGGCCTGTTTGCTTCGCGTGTTCGCTGGGGCGCGGCCTTGGAAGGCGAGGCGCGCGCGCTGTTGGCGACTGCCGAGGCAATCCCGGACGATACCGACAACGATGGCGCTACCGACGTAGCGGAATGGCTGCGCGAACTCGTCAATGACGAAGGCGGCAAAATTGACCGTCGGGACGTAATGCGCGCAGCTAATGCCATGGGCTACAAAGAACGCACGGTGCACCGAGCGCGCGAAAAAATCGGACTAACTGCCGTGGCGCATGGATTCGGCAAAGACAAACGAAGCATCTGGACATGGCCCAATCCTGCCAATTCGCCCCCAATCGTGCCAATCATGCCAAGCCTGAAAGGTGGCACGCATGGCACGCATGACGACAATTGTCCTTTTTGACCGGGGCCGACCATGCACAAAATCGACTCCGGCATCGCCCAAGGCCTGCACGAAAACCAGTTCGCCGACCTCGACCCGGCCTGTAGGGAAAAGCTGCTGACAGTCATAGCGCGCATCAGCGAATCCAGTTTCCGGCGAGGTTTGCAGCATGGGATTTACTTCACCGAGAAGGGCGTCAAGCTTCGCACCGATCCGTGGACATTCCGTTACGGGGCGATGCTCGACAAGTCTCCGCCTGCTGATGGCAGGAGGGGGGGCTGGTGTCCTTCCGCGCTGGAGCGCCTGAAATATGAACATCGAGGCGCGCTGCTGGCGCTGGGTTTTGTGGAGATGCTAGATCATGGTTAGCCCCCATCGCCAAATTCGCTTGGCCGTGACGCTCCGGCAATGGGGCGCCGATGGCCTACGAAAGCATTTCATTCTCAGGCTGCGCGAAGGTGAATCCTTCGGTCGGATTTGCGAGAGCTTCCACCTGCCATACAACCTGACCGCCGAGGCGCTGGGCTGGAGCTACCAGAAAAAGAGATTCATCGAGCCATCCCAGCCGCCTGCACCCCCGGCCTGCACGGTGTTGGAGTTCTCACGGCCGCCGGAAACGGAAGGCGTGATCTGATGGTCAAACGCATCGACCGTCCCGGCTTTTACAGCAGGAACAAGTCCACCGCCCACTTTCAACGGCAGGAACGCATTTTCGAGTTAATACTCTGCCGTGGCATGAGCGAGGAAGAAGCCCGCGCCTACCTACGCGAGCGTACCAAGCACTACCGCGACAAGCCCCTGCCATTCGAACCATGTCATGCCCGCAATCGACGCGGCGAACCATGCCAAGCCCGGGCGCTTGAGAATGGCCGATGCCGATGTCATGGCGGGCTGTCCCGAGGCCAGACGACCGAAGCCGGGAGGCTCAAAGCGCTGGAAAACTTGCACCGCTGGTGGAATCGGAACCGCTAATTCTCGCGCGCGTCATGGGGTTCAAACTAGCAAGAGCCTGCTGCTGCGAATTCCGAAGTAAAACATCACACGCGAGCGTCATGAATTGCGGTAATAGGTGCAGAATGCCCCATCGGCCAAAGTCGGCCAGGATAGGGGGCGAGCATGGCGCATATTCTTTTTAGGCCGTTGGAAGCAACTCATTCTCTTGATGTTGGTAAAGACCCTGCGGATCGTGAAGAACGCATCCATATGACTGTTATTGCCAAGCTGAATTGGGAGGAGACACTGGAGCTTGAGGACGGAACGTCCATGAAAGGCAAGACATGGAGCTTTGGTATCTCTCGGAAAAACAAAGGGCAAGAGACAGAGCTCGTAGGCGACATCTCGCAAGAGACAGCGCCCATTGGCGAAATCTCCTATTCCGAACCGTATCAGGACCCGCTCGATGAGAGGTTTAGCCAGCCGGAGTTTTTCTTTGCAGAAATCGAGGTGGATGACCGCGAATTTGAGTCGCTGCTTACGTCCGTACGAACCGGGAAAGCGACACCGAATATTCTCGTAAATGTCAGCGGGTTAGACTATGGGTTTAGCCCTGATGGAGATAATAAGATTTGGCGAAACAAGACATCACCGAATCTTCCGGTCACATCGGCAAGCTTTACATGGCCGCTAGGTAAATTTGAGGTTGATGACGAGCAAAGCGACGACGATGGCAGTCTTGGCAATTCGATCCCTGAGGATCAAAGCAAGATTCCGGTGACAGTTGGCGCATTACATCATGCGACGGATACGATCAACAAGTCGCTGCGGCTAGTCGCGTGGATGATCGCGGGACTGATCGTTGCGGTAATTATTTTCTGAACCCACTCAATTATCTTCCGCCAAATATCTCTCGCGGGGCAGCAACGCGAACAAGTGCCCTAGTTTTGCGAAATGGCAGTCGTACCCAGGAGGTGTCATGTTCGTCATATTTGATAGCGTGAAAAATTCTCTTAACGCAATGGTGTCTAAAAGTTTGGCAAGTGATTCCGACTCTGAAAGAGATGTCACTATCAATAAAATCATAGAGCACCTACACCAATTTGAGATCACCTGTGAGGACGGAGTCTGGCGACACTTAAATGAATTGTCTGCCAATGACAAATTGAAGCTCAAGTGTCGCCTTGGCCCCGATGTCGACGTACTGCTTGACGAAGCAGCAGAACACTATTTCTCTCAGAAGGCAGTTAGGCTAACCGAGCTTGATTGGCTCTATACCGATGCTTTGATTGCTTACTCCAACAAGGTTATGGTGACAAAAGCCGAAAGCATAGGTGCTGATATCTTTTCGGGCGCATTCGCGCATGGTTTAAGAATGCTTTTTGACAAGCGTTTTGGTATGGGATTGATGTTTATCGGTGGAAAACTGTTCACATGGGGTTTGATCGTAGCGGCAATCTTCGTCCCACTTTCCGTGGCCGAGGCCGAAAGCGCTAGGCCATACGCCTTAATCAGTCTGGTGGTGATGATCTATTTGATGCTGAAAAAATATAAGAATGATTCCGACTTTATGACTTACAAGCTGAAAACATTTGACAGGATATGGGCTATCAATCGTGCATATGTCCTTACGAGTAGCAAGAACATCCAGTGGGAGGTTCTTGCAGAAGAACTGAAACGCACACGAGTGGAGGGGGTGCCATGGCTACCAAGCCTCTATACCGCTGTAAAAAACCGGGTTACTCCCAAGTTAGAGAATATGGGGTAATGAAAAAGGCCTGTATGAACAAGTTTCTGCAAAAAAATTCGTGCGCACCCATGCCCCTGCAAACGCGCAACAACCCACAGCCCCCCCCGGGGGTGCTCCACCATGCGCGGCTTGTCGTCGGGTGCCCTTTCACGCATGCCCGCCTGCCGACAACTACCCCCCCGGTGCTCGACTACGGCCGCCCTGAAAGTCGGCGCTGGCGGGACGGCGTAGAGCAGGACAATCAGGACATCAACTGCTTCCTTTATTATGCTTGTCGATACCCCCGGTAAACAGCCTAGCATCATGCTGGCGGGGGTATTTGTGGGGGTATCTGCCAAGACCTAGATCGTGATGCCGTAGCAATAAAGGCTTTCGTTGTAATTTAGGAGTCCCCCTCCCGCACCAGAAAAACAACAACGGCCTTCCACTGGGAAGGCCGTTGTTGTCTCTGCCCTGGAAATCTGCGCGATATGGCGACCAGCGTTGCCGTCCCGCCTTGTCACGCCGTTCCGCCAACGCCGACTTTTCGCAAGGCACGCAGGATTTACTTTGCCACTTCCAGCGGCAACAATTCAAGTCCTGCCTCACCGAGCCCGACGGAACATGGGCCATGCTCACCGGTGACGCGATAGCACTGCTTGCCCAGGTGAATTTCGACGCCATCGTGGAGGGCCTGTTGGGCATTGACGCGCGACTGTTGCGCGAGTTCGATCTTTTTCGCCAGAGCTTCTTCCTCTTCGCGCAGTGCCGCGATGCCGGCCGAGAGTGCTGCTGCCGTTGCCTGGGCCTTCTCGATCATCTCCGGATGCAGCTTGCCGGGGTTCTTGCGCGAGAAATCGAGCAGCTTGCTGATTTCGAGCAACTGGGTTTCCTGGCCATCGCGGGTCTTCGACAACTCGAGCATTTGCTTGTGCATGAGCGGGTTGACGCCGATCGAGCAGTGCGTGAGCACGCGGTTGGGCGAGCCGATCACCTTGGCGGTGATGGCGAGCGTTGCCTGTACGTGACCGCCGATGATATGGCCGCGCCGCTTGTTGCCGACATGGATGTGGTTGATCGCGGTGAGTTCGCATTGCATGGCCACGTCGTCGATGAAGATGCCGTCGCCCGCTTCGATCCTGGCCTGCTGGGCATACGCGGCATTGAAGCAGCCGCCGCAACGGATATGGTGTTCTTCGGTGCTCTTGCGGCCGAGCCCGCCCATGACGCCGCCCTTGACGACGATGCTGCCGCCGGCTTCCAGCGTGGCCATTTCGACAACGCCGCCGACTTCGATGTCGCCGCCGGCGCGTACGGTCATGCCGGCGCTGACGTCACCCTTGATCACCACGGTGCCCTCGAAATTTATGTTGCCGCTGACCGTATTGACCGCGGGGACCTTGAACACCGGCTCGACCATCATGCCGCCGCGGATGATGACGGGTTGGCCGTTGGTGGCGGCGCGCAACAGGTCGGGGTTGTCGGGGTCGATGGTGGTGCCGGGCAGATTGGCTGGGTATTTCACTTCCTTGCCCGGCTTGGCTTCGATCTTCACACCCAGCAGCGTCAGGCCCGGGGTACCCCCGGTCGGCGAGTGGCAGACCATCAACGGGTCGCCAAGATGGACGACGGGAATTTCGCCCAGATCACGATAGTCGGCATGCCCGGTTTCATCGACGCGTGGTACGCGGCTGCGGACTTCCGGAATCAGGGATTCGAGCCGTCCTTGGCTGCCATGGACGGGCGGCAGGCCGCGCGCGACCACCTGCCGCTTGACGTTGCCGGCAGCGATGGCTGCATCAATTTCTTCCGGCAGAAATCCCGTGCCGATGCCATGTTCCGCCAGTGCAATCATGACGACATCCCTGGTCAGCGGGGCACCGCCTTCCGCGGCGGTGATGTCCAGGTAAGCCTCCAGCCCATCGGGCGATATATCGACCTTCAGGCTGGCGTCGATGCACTCGGCGATCTTGACCTCGACGGCCTTGCCGGAGTTGTAGTTGGCGAGCAGGGGGATGGCTGCCCGGGGCAGGTAGCGCAGCGCGCCATAACCCTGTGCCACCAGTTCCTCGCGCAGCCAGGCCTCATCGATGCTTTGGCTTGCCGGCCCGGGTGTTGCTACCGCAATCAGGGCCTTGGCCTCGGAGTCGAGTCGAAACCTCAGGTCGGGTCTGTTGTGTGCCCCTGTTTCCATCATGTCCCTTTGAAATGATTTCGGGCGCCATCAGGTTGCGAGGACTGCAAGAACTGCCACTTCGGTGCCTAGGATAACGGAGTTCTACGGCAATCCTGTTAATTATGCCTTAGGCACTGCCGTCGGCTGATCGGGAAAAGGCCTTAGTATTGGGTGTATGGATCCCGTCCGCGCTTACCATGAACGTTCCAAGCACCAGCTTGACCGCTATGCTCCCGGCCCCGGCGGACTTGACTGGGCCACGCAGCCCGACCCGTTCCGCCGCTATGCGGGTGCGCCGGAACTGGCGCTGCCGTTGCTCGCTGCCGACTTCCCGGTCAGCTGGGACGAGCTCTGCGCCGCAACTGTACCGCCACAGGTTTTCAATGCGGACAACATAGCCAGCCTGCTGCAATTGTCCCTCGGCCTGGCGGCCTGGAAAATCTACGGCGGCAACCGCTGGGCCCTGCGCTGCAATCCCTCCTCCGGCAACCTCCACCCCACCGAGGGCTATTTGATCTGCCCGGATCTGCCGGGGTTGCCGGCCGGTGTCCATCATTACCGGCCCGACCGGCATTGCCTCGAACAACGCGCCCTCGCGCCGTTCGCCTGGTCGGGCGGCGTGCTGCTGGCCCTCACCGGCATCCACTGGCGCGAGGCGTGGAAATACGGCATGCGCGCCTTCCGCTACTGCCAGCACGATTGTGGCCATGCCCTGGCGGCACTGTCCTACGCCGCTGCCGCTCTTGGCTGGCAGTTGCGTCTGCTTGACGACTGGGGCGATGACGAAATCGCCGCTCTCAGCGGGGTGGATCGTGCTGCAGACTTTCCGGCGGGCAAAGCCGAGGCCGAAACCCCGGAAGCGCTGGTCTGGATCGGCTCTGGGGACGCGCCAGCAGCAGCAGCGGTGCTGTCCATGCTGGCCGGCGTGGCGTGGGCGGGGACGGCCAACGCCTTGAGCCCCGCGCACCGCGACTGGCCGGACATTCCGGCTGTCGCCGTCGCCACGCACAAGCCCGCCGGCAGCCGCGTGCCGGCCGAAGTCCGTGCACCACTGCCGGCGCTGGCGCCCGCCGCGCAAACACCGGCCAGCCGGCTGATCATCGGCCGGCGCTCCGCCCAGGCTTTCGACGGCGTCACCGCAATCAGCGCGCAGCGCTTTTACCGCATGCTCGACGCCTTGTTGCCGCGCGCCGGCCAGCCGCCCTGGTCACTGCTGGAAGCAACGCCCGGCGTGCATCCGGTGTTGTTTGTGCATCGTGTCGATGGCCTGGAACCGGGCATCTACTGCCTGCCACGCGCGCCGGCTGCGCTCGCCACGCTGCGCGCCGCCATGCGGCCGGACTGGCTCTGGGCCAAAGTCCCCGACTGCCCCGATCACCTGCCGCTCCATCTGCTGGCGCCGCTGGATGTGCGCGAGTTCGCCGTCACGACATCCTGTCATCAGGACATCGCCGGCGACTCGGCCTTTGCGCTGGCCATGCTGGCAAGCTTCGACGACATCGGCCCAGAGCAACCCTGGCGTTACCGCCAGCGCTTCTGGGAGGCCGGCATGCTGGGCCAGGTGCTCTACCTCGAAGCCGAAGCCGCCGGCATCCAGGGCACCGGCATCGGCTGCTATTTCGACGATGAAGTGCATCGCGCCCTCGGGCTCGACACGACCAGCTTCCAGGATATCTACCACTTCACCGTCGGCAAGGCCGTGATCGATGCGCGGCTCGGCAACGAACCGGCATACGCGCATCTGGGTGAAGCGCGGCGGATCTGATCGCCGTACTACCAGAGCCGACTTTTCAAATGGATTTTGGGAAATTCGAGCCTGGCGGTTTTCTGTTACGGAGAACGAAGCGAACGGGGTCGACCGCAGGGTGGGGTGCCACTGGTCGAAGTGACACTGGCGAACTACTTCCGATGCGCCCAGTAGCCAGGACGCCGCCTGTGATGGGCGACGGCAAGAATTCGCAGTTCCTCTGCGGTGACCTGATAGATG